>JBAVVP010000450.1:0-5420 GCA_049697355.1 Terriglobales bacterium | reverse complement strand
CAGATCCTGAACCGCGAACAACACGGAGCGATCGATGTAATTGAGCAAGTTGAGCGCCGTCAACAGCGCCAGCGCCGTTCGAGGATAGAGTTTGGCCGGGGGCACAGGTCGAGAGAATATAACATGGCTTGGATGACCATGGGTCCTAACCATAACGATTGACATTATTAACGACTAACGTTATTATCGCGAAGTGATCAAGACTTTCGCCAACAAAGAAACGGCGGAAATCTGGAGAACCGGCAAGACCCAGGGCGCGCCGCCAGCCAGTGTGACGAAGCGGAAGCTGGCCATGCTCGAGATCGCGCTGACGCTGGACGACTTAAAGGTTCCTCCCGGAAACCGGTTGGAGAAATTGCACGGTAATCGGCAGGGCCAGCACAGCATACGAATCAACGATCAGTACAGCATTTGCTTCGAATGGCGCGCTCCCGATGCTTACGACGTGGAAGTCACGGACTATCATTGAGGCTAATCAGCGTGAGTATTGTCAGAAAAGGCACCCCAAATTGGAGAGTTCATCCTGGCGAAATTCTGCGCGAGGAGTTCCTGAAGCCGCTGGGCATATCGGCCTACGAGCTAGCGAAACGGCTGCACGTGCCCGCGCCTCGCGTCAATGACATTGTTCTGGAACGGCGTGGCGTCAGTGCCGACACCGCTGTCCGTTTGTCCCGCTTCTTCGGGACGACCGAACAATTCTGGCTGAACTTGCAGGGAGCTTACGAAATCAGCCGCGTCAAAGCCGAACATGCGGGCGAGATAGAACTCATCAAGCCAAGAGCAGCAGCCTCGCACTAACGATCACTTCCGATTTCCCTTCCCCCGCGGCCACCGCGCAATCACCACGGTCGCAATCCCCCCGCGCGGACGGAACTCACCCTTAACCTCGGCCCAAACCGGCTTCGCGCAGCGGACGACGTCCTCCAGCACTTGATTCACGATGTTCTCCTGGAAGATGCCGAGGTTTCGATATGCCTGGAGATATTCTTTTAGCGACTTCAACTCCAGGCAGCGGCGGTCGGGCACGTAGCGGATCACAATGTTGCCAAAGTCCGGCAAGCCAGTCTTGGGGCAGACGGAGGTGAATTCGGGATCGTCGACCACAATTTCGTAGGCGGGAAATTGGTTGGGCCAGGTTTCGATTTCGGGAAACTTGTGATCGAGTCCGGCGCTGGCGTGCTCGTCGGTGTAACGCCGCGGTTTCGGCATGGCCTATTGTATCGAGCCCTGCTACAGGGCCGCAAAATTCCCGCGTCCAGGTTGCGCGATCTAAATTGCGCAATCCAGCGGAAGCAAATGGGTACCGCGGCGCATCTAATCAGGTAGCCCGAAGTGAGCTTTTTGCCTGCCTGCTGCCCGGCATGGATGATACATTGAAGCTTACGCCTTTCTCTGTATGCCACTGAATGGAAACAGTTCAGGACGCCAGCCGCGGCGCTGGTGGATGACGGCGCTTGCCATCCTGGGGGCGGTGATCGTGCTGGCGGCTTTTGTCTCCCGCCGCGATGACGGGGTGCCGGTGCGAACTGCCGTCGTCGAACAGAGCGACATCCGCAGCATGGTTTCCACCAACGGAAAAATTGAGCCCGTCAATAACTTTGAGGCCCACGCTCCGGTCCCGACCAGTGTCCGGCGCGTTTTTGTCAGGGAGGGCGATTCCGTCAAGAAGGGCCAACTGCTGGTCGTTCTGGATGACGCCGACGCGCGTGCGCAGGCAGCTCGTGCGCAGACGCAATTGAGAGCAGCGAGAGCCGAGCTAGGCGCGACGGAACGAGGCGGGAATCAGGAAGAAGTGTTGAGCCTCGAAGCCGAGATGGTGAAAGCCGGCACCGACCGGGATGCAGCGCAACGGAACTTGGACGCCCTGAAGAAACTGGAGCAGCAGGGCGCGGCCTCGGCGGGTGAAGTGCAAGAAGCGGAAAATGTACTGGCCCGCGCCGACGCCCAACTCACATTTCTTCGAAAAAAGCAGACAAAACGATATTCGAATGCGGAGTTAGCGCGCGTCGCAGCGCAACAAGCCGAGGCGCAGGCGGCCTACGATGCCGCCGAGGACGTCCTGGAAAAATCGAACATCCGCGCCCCTTTTGACGGCATCGTGTACTCTTTGCCCGCCAAGCAGGGCGGCTTCGTTGCGGCCGGAGATCTTCTGCTGCAAGTGGCCGATCTGCACAAGGTGATGGTCCGCGCTTTCGTCGATGAACCCGACGTGGCCCGGCTGGCTCCCGGAGATCCGATCGAGATTACGTGGGACGCCGTGCCTGGGCGGGTGTGGCGAGCCGCCGTGACCAGCATCCCATCGACGGTGAAGTTGCACGGCTCGCGCAACGTCGGCGAGACCACCAGCATCGTAGATAACCAGGACTTGAAACTCTTGCCTAATATCAACGTCGGAGTAACGATCGTCGCCGCCGAGCACGATCACGTGCTGGTGGTACCGCGCGAGGCGGTGCGAATGGACGACTCCAAACCTTATGTTTTGCTGGTAGCGGGCCACGAACTCCAGCGCCGGAATGTGGAGACTTCCCTTTCCAATCTCACGCAGGTCGAAATCACCAGCGGCCTCGCCGCCCAGGACGTGATCGCAATCAACGCATTGAATGGCAAACCGATTGGCGACCGGACGCAGGTCAAGTTTTAGATGATCACGATCGCTTCCAGAATGTTTCTGGTTTTACTCACGGCCATGTTCCTTGCCTCATTGACTGCCAGCGCGGCGGATTCGACCCGGGAGATGCTGGCGGCCGGCCGCATCGATGAAACCATCGCCCAATTGAACGGCCATCTCGCTTCGGCTCCGTCGGACGCGGAATCGGCGAACCTGCTGTGCCGCGCTTACTTCGCGCGCGAAGATTGGGAGCGCGCGGAGTCTTCCTGCAAAAAAGCCGTGTCGCTCGATCCGGGCAACAGCCGCTACCATCTTTGGCTGGGGCGTGCGTTAGGCGAAAAGGCGGATCGGGCCAATCCCTTCGTCGCGGCCGTCTTGGCGGGAAAGGTCCGCGGAGAATTCGAACGCGCGGTGCAACTGAATCCGAAAGACGTGGATGCCCGGCTCGATCTGGCGGAGTTCTACCTGGAAGCGCCCAGCATTGTGGGCGGGGGCGAGCAGAAGGCCCGCGAGCAAGCGCAGTCGATCGCAACCATGGACTCGGGCCGTGAACACTGGGTTTACGCCCGCATCGCCGAAAGGAAGAAAGACGCCACCACCGCCGAACGGGAGTATCGCCAGTACATAGACCTCAGCCACGGCGACGCGGAAGCCTGGCTCAACCTGGCTATCTTTTTCCGGAACCAAAAACGCTATGACGAAATGGAGCAGGCCATCGTCAAGCTCAGCCAGGCGCCGACGACCAAACTTGAGGTCCTCGAGGAATCTTCCGGCATGTTGTATCGCTCCGGGCGAAGCTATGCTTTCGCCATGGAACTGCTGCATCGCTATCTCGCCACCGGGCCGGTGGAAGCGGCTCCAGCGCACAAAGCTCACTATCTCCTCGGCACACTCCTGGAAAAACAGGGCGATAAAGAAGGCGCGGCGCGCGAGTATCGCGCTTCCCTGGCCTTGGTCCGAAACTACGACATGGCCCAGCAAGCGCTCCATCGAGTTGGCCACTAAGGATGGCAAGATTCCCCTCGTGCCGGGTGGCGTCCCCAATGACTTTCCGAGCTACTGCGCCATGGGCGTCCGGCGCACTACAATTTGTGCGTCGTGGCGAAGCCGCGGCCTGATCCCCGGGGTTCGTATCAGGGCATCGCTTTAGCGATGCCACAAGTCGATGAAATGAGATGCCCCTTCAGGGGCTGGGCATCGATAATCCGACTTTTCCCGGAGTTCCCGCAGCCTGACGAATGACGAGATGAAGGTGACGAAATGAAATTTCGATTGCCGCGGTGGTTGCGCTCGATGAATGTGCTCGCCATAATTACGGCCGTGCTGATGATCGCTGCGCGTGGGCAGGCTGAACCGCTGCCCTTGGAGCGCGCCATTCGACTGGCGCTCGCGCATAGCACCGGGTCGGCGATCGCGAATGCCGACGTGCAGCGCGCCTTTGCGTCGTACCGCGAACTCCGCAACAACTACTTGCCGCAGCTCTTGGTTGGTTCGGGCCTCGGCTGGACCTATGGATATCCCCTCAGCATTGAAGGGTCGGCGCCGGCGCTGGCGAATGCGGTTGTGCAGAGTTCGGTCTTCAACCCTTCGCAACAGCAGTTCATGAACGCCGCGAAGACTGACTGGCGTGCTTCCGTGTTTCAGGACAAAGACCAGCGCAACGCCGTCATCCAGGATGTGGCGCTGACCTACGCGGAGCTGGCAAAGTGGGAGGCGCGGCTGGTGCGCTTGCAGCAGGACGAGTCGCAGGCGCAGCAGATGGAGCAAGCGGTCGCCGAGCGCGCGCAGGAGGGCGTCGACAGCAGCGTGGACTTGAACAAAGCCAAACTGGTCGCGGCGCGTATGCGCCTTCACCGGGCCGAGGCGCATGGCTCCGCCGATGTTCTGCGGCGGCATCTTTCGACGTTGACCGGTTTGCCGGTTTCCTCCATCGAACTCGCGCCCGAAACCATTCCGGCATTGCCGCCCGTCGCCGCGGAAGAAGAACTTTCGGAAAAAGCAGTCGCCACCAGTCCTGCCATCAAGTTTGCCGAGCAACATTCGCTGGCGGAAGCGATGCGGGCCCTGGGCGAGCACCGCGCTATGTATCCGTCCCTCGATTTTTCTGCTCAGTATGCAAGGTTTTCAACCTTCAATAACTACTCTCGATATTTTCCGAACAACACCTTCCAGGTGGACAACGCCACAGTCGGCTTGGCCATCCGTATCCCGCTCTTCAACATGAGCCAGCGCGCGCGCGCCGAAGCGGCGGAGGCCGAAGCTCTCAAGGCGAAGAAGCAAGCCGAGGCGGCTCGCAATCAGGTGGCCGAGGAAACGCTAAAGCTGCAGCGCGCCGCTGAGCAGCTCGAGGCCGCGCGCGAGGTGGCGCAATTGGAATATCAACTGGCACAGGTGGGCTTGGAATCGGCCCAGACCCGGATCGATGCCAAGACTGGCACCTTGCACGAGTTGGCCGATGCGCGGGTGCAAGCCGCTGAACGCTATCTGCTTTTCCAGGACGCCGATTTTGAGTACCAGCGGGTGCGCATGAACCTGCTGCGGGCAACCGGCGAGCTGGAGAATTGGGCGCTGCCGGGTCCCACGTCTAAATGACGCAGAAATCAGCGGTAAGAGCCAAGACTTGACTTTCACACCGTGCTGTCGGACGGGTTCGCTATCGTCGGGCTGACCCTTGGGACGCGACGTTCGCAATTATCGCAACAACCTGGGAACAGGAGATCTTGGGTTATCGCAGAGGATTCGCGGCCTTTGGTGCTTGCGCTGCCCGATTATATTCGGCAAGTGTTTCCGCGATTATCTCGGTCCGACCGTC
>JBAVVP010000449.1:0-9218 GCA_049697355.1 Terriglobales bacterium | reverse complement strand
AAGTTCCACTATCAGCTGTTCATTCACTGGCAACTGTATATCTTCCCGCTTGGGCAGGGCGATGACCCGGCCCTTGTAGTTGTCGCGATCGATTTCGAGCCACACCGGTGCGGGCTGATGGCTGGCGAAATCCTTGGCAATTTCCAGGATCGGCACCTTGCGGCTGCTTTCGCGGATGGCAATCTCTTCTCCAACGCTGACTTCGTAGGAGGGGATGTTGACCTTGCGGCCATCCACCTGCACGTGTCCGTGACGCACCAACTGGCGCGCCTGACGGCGTGAGATTCCGAAGCCGAGACGAAAGACCACGTTGTCGAGGCGGCGTTCGAGCTGTTCGAGCAGCTTCGCGCCGGTCACTCCCCTGGCCTTGACCGCGGTCTCGAAGTAATTGCGGAACTGGCCTTCCTGGGTGAAGTAAATGCGCTTGGCTTTCTGTTTCTCGCGCAACTGCAGACCGTAGCCTACAACTTTCGTCTTCTTGTCTTTCCCATGCTGGCCGGGGGCGTAGTTGCGCTTCTCAATAGGACATTTATCGCTGAAGCACTTAGTGCCTTTCAGGAAAAGCTTGATGCCTTCCCGGCGGCAAAGACGGCAAACTGCATCGGTGTAACGTGCCATTTTTCTCCTTATAGAAATCGGTTTACGGGGTGGCGACCCTTTCGTCCCGATTGAAAAAATCAGCTTTCAGCCATCAGCCTTCAGCTATCAGTAAAACCTTACCGAACTAAAGATTTTGCTGATAGCTGAAAGCTGAGAGCTGACGGCTGCTCTTACACTCTGCGCCGCTTTGGCGGACGGCAACCGTTATGCGGAATCGGCGTCGTGTCTTTGATGGACCGCACTTCGATTCCTGCTGACGCCAGCGCGCGCACCGCAGATTCCCGCCCCGATCCCGGACCGCTCACCCGTACATCCACCGAGCGCACGCCGTGATCGCGTGCCATGCTGGCTGCGGTCGACGCGGCCTGCTGCGCGGCAAACGGAGTTCCTTTGCGCGACCCGCGGAAGCCCAGCGAGCCCGAACTCTTCCACGCCAGCACGTTGCCGGTCATGTCGGAGATGGTCACGATGGTGTTGTTGAACGAGGCCTGCACGTGCACCAGGCCATGCGGAACGTGCTTGCGCTCTTTCTTCTTGAACGTCTTCTTCTTGCCTTTTTTCTCGGGCGCCGCGGCGCCGCCTGCTGCTGCTGGTTTTGCCATAAATTCAGTTTCCAGTGGCCAGTGGCCAGTTGTCAGTTTGAGTTTGCCTGCGCCATGGTCGCCTTAACTGGCAACTGACCACTGGCCACTGGCAACTGCTCTTACGCTTTTGCCGTCTTCTTCTTCTGCGCGACCGTGCCTTTACGCGGACCTTTGCGGGTACGCGCGTTGGTATGCGTGCGCTGTCCGCGAACCGGCAGGTTCCGGCGATGGCGAAACCCGCGATAGGACCCGATTTCGATGAGGCGCTTGATGTTCATCGAAACGTCTTTGCGCAGATCGCCTTCCACCGAACCTTCCGCCTCGATCACCTGGCGGATGCGGTTGACCTCGTCTTCGGCAAGGTCGGAAACCTTCTTCATCGGATCTACTTTCGCCGCGTCCAGAATGCGCGCCGCGCGCGAGGTGCCGATGC
The DNA here is from genome assembly GCA_049697355.1 of Terriglobales bacterium. Taxonomy (GTDB): domain Bacteria; phylum Acidobacteriota; class Terriglobia; order Terriglobales; family Acidobacteriaceae; genus Acidiflorens. The sequence continues at coordinate 7,601 of JBAVVP010000449.1, read as the reverse complement.
CGTAGATGTAAGTGAGCGCGATATTCGCGTGCTTGTTGCGCGGAAGATCGACGCCTGCAATACGTGCCATAGATTCCTTAATCCTTCCTGCGGTTCTCGCCAACCAGCCTCTGGCTACTAGCTTCTAGCTACTAGCAAGCATCCAGAGTGAGCGTTTGTCAGTAGCTAGCAGCTAGAGGCCAGCAGCTGTGTTTACCCTTGACGCTGCTTATGTTTCGAGTTTTCGCAGATCACCCGCACTACTCCTTTGCGGTGGATGACCTTGCACTTGTCACAAATCTTCTTAACCGATGCCCTAACCTTCATAATTCCTCACGTAGCGACGGCCGCCCTCGGCCGTCAAGCGGAGCGAAGCTCCGCCGCTTATTTGTAGCGGTACACAATCCGTCCGCGATTCAGATCGTACGGAGAAAGTTCGACCGCGACTTTGTCTCCCGGCAGAATCCGTATAAAGTTCTTCCGCATCTTGCCGGAAACGTGCGCCAGTACCTGGTGTTTGTTTTCAAGCTCCACCTTGAACATGGCATTGGGCAGGGGCTCGACGACCACCGCCATCACTTCAATCGCGTCTTCTTTGCTCATCGACTCCTTAAAAAGCCTTTAGCTGTTAGCTTCTGGCCTTTAGCTAAAAGCCAAGAGCTAAAAGCTAAGAGCCCCTACTGCGTCAAAATCACCGGCCCTTTTCTGGTTACTGCCACGCAATGCTCAAAGTGCGCGCTGTAACTGCCGTCGAGCGTTACGGCCGTCCACTTGTCGCTCAAAACTTTCGTCTCGGGACCTCCCGAGTTCACCATCGGCTCGATCGCCAGGACCATCCCCTCGGTCAACTCCGCGCCCTGGCCCTTCCTGCCGAAGTTCGGAATCTGCGGCGCTTCATGCAACTTGGTCCCGATGCCATGGCCGACAAATTCCCGCACCACGCTGAATCCGTTCGCTTCCACCAGCTTCTGGATCGCCGAACCAACATGCCCTACGGTGTTGCCGATCTTCACCTGCTCGATGCCCTTGTACAGCGAGGCCTCGGTTACTTCGAGCAGCTTCTTCAATTCCGCGGTCAGCGAGTCGCCGACCGGCACCGTGATGGCCGCATCTCCGTAATACCCGTCGAATACCACGCCGCAGTCGATGGAAACGATGTCTCCCGTTTTCAGCACCCGCTTCTCCGACGGGATCCCGTGCACGATCTCTTCATTGATCGAAGTGCACAGCACGCACGGATAACCGTAATATCCTTTAAACGCCGGCACCGCACCGAAGTCCGCGATCATCTTCTCCGCGGCCTTCTCCAGGTCCATGGTCGTAACGCCGGCCGCCACTATGCCCTTCAAGTGGTCGAGAACCTGGCGGACCATCTGGCCGCTCCGCCTCATCTTTTCGATCTGTTCCGGCGACTTGCGGATGATCCGGTCTTCTCCAAAACTCATCATTTAGTTCTAGCTTCGTCGTTCACCGGATCGCATCCAGGCCGGCAATGACGATCGATTACGCCGAAAATCTGCGCCGTAATCTCGTTCACCGGCCGATCCGCATTGACTGCCACCAACCGTCGCTGCGCCCGGTAGTAATCAGTCACCAGCCGGGTCTGCGTCTCGTAGGCCTCCAGTCGCCCGGAAATGACTTCCTCGCGATCGTCGTTGCGGATCACCAGCTTGGATCCATCCACATCACACAACTCGTCAACGAGAGGTGGCTGAAAGTGGATGTTATAGAGCCGTCCACAGGTGGGACAGGAACGCCGTCCGGTAAGCCGCAGTAGTAATTGAGTATAGTCCACGAGCAACTGGATCACAACCGGCAGACACTTCGGCGGGTATTCCGATCCTTTGTCCGATCCTTTGTCAAAGACCTCTTTTTCCAGGAAAGCGTCCAGCCATCCTGCCTGGGGGGCTGTCCTTGGAAAGCCATCCAGCACAAATCCGCGCTGACAATCGGCTTCTCGCAGCCGGTTGGCCACGATGCCGTACATCAACTCGTCCGGAACCAGTTCGCCTCGCGCCATGATCGACCTGGCTTCAAGGCCGAGTTCGGTGCCACGCGCAACATGGTCCCGTAAAAGATCGCCCGTCGAAATCTGCGGGACGCCGTAACGGTCGACAATCTGTTTGGACTGGGTGCCCTTCCCGGCCCCGGGAGGCCCTAGAAGAATCACCGGTCCAATGTTTCGCGCGGTGTCATTGGCCGTCGAAATGGCCGTCTCGTTGGCCATCGAAATGGCCCCTTTTACTCGTATTTCCCGTCGCGGAAATACTGCCCTGCTCCGCGCCCGCAAAACCAGTTCTCAGTTCCCAGTTCTCAGTTCTCAGAAAAACCCAAGGCTCCGCAGCTGTTACTGAGAACCGAGAACTGGGAACTGAGAACTTCTTCTACCAAGTCCGGCGTCCGCGGATACGTCCGCTCTTTGGCGTGAACCCGTCGTAGTGCCGCATGATCAACTGCGCTTCGATCTGGGTAACCGTATCCATCGCGACCCCGACCACGATCAGCAGCGACGTTCCGCCGAAATAAAAATTGACTCCCAGGCCGTTCGTGATCCAGGTCGGCAGGTTTTCGAAGACTCGTCCCAGCAGCGGAAGGTGGTTCAGTTTGATGCCCGCAATCATCCACTCCGGAATCAGCGAAATCGAGATCAGGTAGAGCGCGCCCACCAACGTGATCCGCGTCAGCACATCGTTGATGAAGTCGGAAGTCCGCTTCCCCGGCCGGATGCCGGGAATAAACCCTCCCCATTTCCGCATGTTGTCCGCGACCTCGTTCGGATTGAACACGATCGAGATATAGAAGTAGGCAAAGAAAACGATGCCTGTGCAATAGAGCAAGGTGTAGAGGGGCTCGCCCCAGCGCATTGCGTCCAGGAGCGGGCCGACCACCTTATTATTGTGGAACGCCGCACCCAGCATCTGCGGCAAAGCCAGAATCGAAGACGCGAAAATAACCGGCATGACGCCGCCGGCATTGACGCGCAGCGGCAGATGCGTGGATTGCCCGCCCATCACCTTGCGTCCGACCACGCGCTTGGCATACTGCACCGGAATCCGGCGCTCGCTGCGTTCGACAAACACGATGAACGCGACAACCGCGATCATTAGGACCAACAGGAGAATCAGGGCTGGCGCCGTAAACACTCCCCAGGCGGAAGTCTGCGCCTTCTGGTACAGATCGATCACGCCACGCGGCAGACCGACCACGATGCCGGCGAAAATCAGCAGCGACATGCCGTTGCCGATGCCGCGCTCGGTAATCTGCTCGCCCAGCCACATAATGAATGCGCTGCCTGTGGTCAGGGTCAACATGGTCATCAGGATGAAGGCCGGCCCGGGAGTATTCACGAAATCGCCCGCCTTCTCCAGGCTGATAGCGATGCCGAACGATTGCACCGCGCTCAAAATAACCGTGAGATAGCGCGTCCACTGCGTGATCTTCTTCCGGCCTAGTTCGCCTTCTTTTTGCAGCTTGGCCAGCGGCTCATACACCACCGTCAGCAATTGCAGAATGATCGACGCCGTGATGTACGGCATGATGCCGAGCGCGAAAACCGTCAGCCGCCGCAGGTTGCCGCCGCTGAAAAGGTCCACAAAGCCCAGCATCGAGCCCTTGTTCTGCTCGAAGAACGCCGCCAACCTGTCGCCGTTGATCCCCGGCGTTGGGATGTGGCCGCCGATGCGATACACCGCCAGCATGCCGAGCGTGAACAGCACGCGTTTGCGCAGGTCGGGAATCCGGAAGATGTTCGCCAGCTTTTCCAGCATTACTGTAAGACCTCGAACTTGCCGCCTGCCTTGGTGATCTTTTCCTGCGCCGTCTTCGAGAACTTGTGGGCGTGAACCGTAATCGCCACCGTAAGTTCGCCGTTGCCGAGGACCTTTACCGGCGCCTTGCCATCCACCACGCCCGCCTTCTTCAGCGATTCAGGAGTGATTTCCGTCTCGCACAGCGCCGCCAGCCGGTCGATATTCACGACGTCGTATTCCTCGCGGAAAATATTCGTGAAGCCGCGCTTCGGCACGCGCCGGTGCAACGGCATCTGCCCGCCCTCAAACCCGCGGATCAGCCGCGCTCCCGATCGTGACCACTGCCCCTTGTGACCGCGCGTGGAAGTCTTGCCCATGCCAGACCCCATACCGCGTCCGACTCGCTTCTTCTTTTCCGTTGACTTCTGCGGTGCTCGTATCGTCGATAAATTCATAATGAAAACCCTAGGTGTCAGGTCTTAGGTCTTAGGTCTTAGGTCTTAGGAAAATCCGCGAGGCAGGTACGCAGCGGGTTTTCCTAAGACCTAACAACTAAGACCTTATTTCACGATCTCCACCAGATGCGGAATCTTCTTAACCATGCCGCGGATCGCATCCGTGTCGGGACGCTGAATCACCTGATTCAGCCGGGTGAACCCAAGCCCCTTCACGACCTTCCTATGTTTTACCGGGGTGCAGATCATCGACCGCACCCACTTCAACTGGATCATGCCGCTTGCCGCCGTCTTCGATGTCTTGGTTGTCATTACAACTCCTCCACCGACTTGCCCCGCAGCGCCGCGACCGCTTCCCGGCTCTTGAGCTTCTTCAGCGCCTCGAACGTCGCCTTGATCACGTTATGCGGATTGTTCGTGCCAATCGACTTGGTCAGCACATTCTGCACGCCCGCCGACGTCATCACCGCCCGCACCGCACCGCCCGCAATCACGCCCGTGCCTTCCGGCGCCGGTTTCAGCAGCACCATGCCCGAACCAAAGCGTCCCAGCACCGTGTGCGGCACCGTGGTCTGCGTCAGGTTGATCCGCATCAGGTTCTTCTTCGCCGCCTCGATCCCCTTGCGGATGGCCTGCGGAACTTCCTTCGCTTTGCCCGATCCGAAACCCACCACTGCCGCCGTAGGATCGCCCACCACTACCAGCGCTGCGAACGACATGTTCTTGCCGCCCTTAACTACCTTCGTCACCCGGTTAATCGAGACCACCTGGTCTTTTAACTGGAACGAACCCGCATCGAGTTTCTTAGTAACTCTCGCCATTCTGAAGTCTCATTTCCTGATTCAGCTTCTAGCTGCTGGCTGCTGGCTTCTAGCAAACCGCTCTCCGATTGCCAGTAGCTAGCAGCTAATAGCCAGTAGCTTGATCTAAAACTGTAATCCCGCTTCGCGCGCCGCATCGGCGACCGCTTTGACCCGGCCGTGATAGATGTAGCCGCCGCGATCGAATACTACTTTGGTGTAGCCCTTCTGTTTGGCCAGTTCGGCAATCTTCTTCCCAACCATCTTGGCTGACGCCACGTTGCCACCGGTCACGCGCGTGCCCTTGCGGTCGTCCGCCGTCGAAGCCGCCGCCAGCGTGACGCCCTTCAGGTCGTCGATCAACTGCACGTAGATATGGTTCAGCGACCGGTAAACATTCAGCCGCGGACGCTCCGGCGTACCCATCACTTTCTTTCGGATACGATCATGCACCCGCTGCCGCGTCTGATTCTTTGAAGCGATTCTTAGCATAAGCCCTCAGCTATCAGCTATCAGCCGTCAGTTACATCCCATCCAGCTTGCAGGCTTCATTCGAAGTAACTGAAAGCTGAGAGCTGACGGCTGAGAGCTATTTTGCTCCCGTCTTGCCAACCTTCTTCTTCAAGCGCTCGCCGGCGTAACGCACGCCCTTGTTCTTATACGGATCGGGCGGACGCAGCGACCGCATTTCCGCCGCCACCTGGCCGACTTTCTGCCGGTCGATTCCGTTCAGCGTGAGTTTGGTCAGTTTGGCATCGATCGCGCAATCCACGCCGGTCGGCAGCGGATATTCAATCGGGTGCGAATACCCCAGACTGAACACCACCGTTCCCTTGCCTTTCATTTCCGCGCGGTAGCCAATGCCGACGATTTCCAATTCCCTCGTCCAGCCCTTGGTCACGCCATCGACAGCGTTATTGACCAAGGCGCGCGCCAGTCCATGCACCGCCGCATGCGCATCATCCGGGCGGATGGCCACCAGGTTGCCGTCCTTCTGCTCCATCGTGATGCCGGACGGAAGAGATGTATCCAGTTTGCCTTTCGGCCCCTGGACCATCACCGTGTTGCCTTCAATCTTGACCGTCACACCCTTCGGGATCGCGATCGGCTTTTTTCCAATTCGTGACATAAGATCAGCTCTTAGCTTCTAGCTTCTGGCTACTAGCTAGCAGCTAGCAGCTAGCAGCTGCATTTACCAAATCTCGCAAAGCAATTCGCCGCCGAGTCCCTCGCGGCGCGCCTGGCGTCCCGTCATCACGCCCTTCGGCGTGGTCAGGATGTTGATTCCCATCCCGCCGAGCACGCGCGGAATCTCGGTACGACGCACATAGACGCGGCAGCCCGGACGCGACACCCGCGCCAGGTTCGTAATCACCGCCTCGTTGTTGTTGCCGTACTTCAAATACACGCGCAGGACCTTGTGGCCCTCTTCTTCCGCCGGCTTGAAGTTCGCGACATAGCCCTCTTCTTTCAGGATGCGGGCAATCTCCGTCTTCAGCTTGGAAGCTGGTATATCCACTTTCTGGTGCCGTGCGCGGATCGCGTTGCGGATGCGCGCCAGCATGTCTGCGACCGGATCGGTCAACCTCATTGTTTGTTTCTCCTCGAGCCGCCCGTTCGCTCCGCGTCCAGCGGAGAACCTGTCAGCAGCTTGCTTACTCGTCGTTCGCTATTCGCTGTTCGTCGTTCGCCTTCAAAAGCTTGCGAACAGCGACCGACGAACAGCGAACAGCGTCTTTTCTACCAGGACGACTTCGAAACTCCTGGGATCTCGCCGCGCAGCGCCAACTGCCGGAAGCACAGACGGCAAATGCCAAACTTCCGCAGATAGGCTCGCGGTCGTCCGCAAATCTTGCAGCGGTTATGTTTGCGCGTCGAGAACTTCGGTTTTGCTGCGTCCTTCACTCGTTTTGCTGTAGTGGCCAAACTTAGCTCCTAGCTCTTAGCTGCTAGCTTCTAGCAACCCATTTGTTGCGAATTTCGGTCTTACCTCTGCAATCTGACCTCTTACCTCTGACCTATGCTCTAAACGGCATTCCCAGATGCTTCAACAGCGACCGCGCCTGGTCGTCCGACCGTGCCGTCGTCACAATGGTCACGTTCATCCCCTTCAGCTTGTCGACCTTCGCGTAATCGATCTCCGGAAAGATCAGCTGATCGTGCAGGCCCAGCGTGTAATTGCCGCGACCATCGAACGACTTGGTCGAGACTCCTTTGAAATCGCGTACTCGCGGCAGCACGATGCTCACCAGCCGGTCGAGAAATTCGTACATGCGGTCGCCGCGCAGCGTCACCATCGTGCCAATCGGCATGCCCTCGCGCACCTTGAACGCCGCAATCGATTTCTTCGCCCGCGTGACCACCGGCTTCTGTCCCGCAATCTGTCCCAGTTCATTCACCGCCGGATCGATCAATTTCGCGTTCTGGGTCGCTTCGCCCACGCCCATGTTCACGACGATCTTGTTCAGCCGCGGCACGGCCATCGGGTTCTTGAGTTCGAGTTCCTTCATCAGGGCGACCGCAACTTCCTTCTCAAACCGGGCCCGCAGCCGCGGCCGCTCTTTCGCCGCATGCCGTGGAGCGTCTGGACTCGGCTTCGCCTCGACCTGCGCATGCCC
>JBAVVP010000448.1:0-1715 GCA_049697355.1 Terriglobales bacterium | reverse complement strand
GTAGTGATATTGGCAATTTATAGCCAGCAAACTAGGAGCGCTAGGCGAAAACACTCTCTTGCTAACCGACGGGAACGGGTAAGTCCCTCGGGATCCGCGGAGGCGGTCTGTGCAATTCCATGGGTAGATCAAAAAGGTTGCGAAGTTGATGAACCGCCCCAGTCACGTCGGTGAGCGCCAAATTCAGGATGGTCTCGCCTCGAAACTGGCCGTTCCTAAACGTCTTAACACTGATGAGAATAGCTACCAAACCGCCACCTGGGAGCGAACGCGTTGGCATATCAAGATTCTCGGTCGGTTTGACGTCATAATCAGCCTGCACACAAGTCGGACGGTCTTGGTTTGCATGGTCACCCGCAGAGGCGGTTCGCTTTGGGCATTCAATGATCGCCCACTTCCCTTGTACGCTGCCGGTTTCATACGAAAGAAAGTCTTCAAGGGTTATGCGCGGCAACCGGCTGTCAAACGATGATGCAAAAATGGTTTTCACGTACCGAATGGCAGCTTGGGCCCTGTTATCCGACGAGCGGTGCTGCGGGGAAGCGCACAACGAAAGACTTATGATTGCGAGGCTGAAAGTCGCTGGCCTCATATATCACTTAGACACCAGACCATGGCCTGTCGGTCTTATCTGTTATTAACGGGCCATTACATCGTCAATCCCGAGCCCTAAGCGCTTACTCGGGAGGCCTGCCCTACTGGATAAACATGCAATCCCCATACGAGTAAAACCGGTAGCGCTCGCGCACCGCGTGTTCGTAGGCGCGCAAAATGCGTTCGCGACCGGCGAAGGCGGCAACCAGCATGAGCAGGGTGGACTTGGGCAGATGAAAATTCGTGAGCATCGCGCCGACCACCCGAAATTCGAATCCGGGATAGATGAAGATATCGGCTTCACCGCTCTGCGCCGTGATTCGGCCATCGGTGCTTTGTCGCGCGGCGAACTCAAGTGTGCGCACGGTAGTCGTCCCCACGGCGACAATGCGGCGTCCGCGGTCGCGCGCGCGATGCATCCGTTCAGCGGCATCTTGCGAGATCGCATACCACTCGCGGTGAATCTTGTGTTCCTCCACCACTTCGACCCGCACTGGCTGAAATGTGCCCAGCCCCACGTGCAGCGTGATCTCGGCGGTTTCGATCCCGCGCTGGTGGATGCGATCGAGAACCTCCGGAGTGAAGTGCAAGCCCGCGGTGGGCGCGGCGACGGAACCCGGAGGCTTGGCGTAGATCGTCTGGTAATCCGCGCGATCGGCAGGAGTGTCGGGACGATCAATGTAAGGCGGCAAAGGGACGTGCCCAATGCGATCAAGCACGCCGAAAAAATCATCCACCGCATCGAAGCGGATGTGGCGCTCGCCGAAGGTGCCTCGGCCTACGATCTCCGCGACAAGTTCATGGGAGGCCTCGCTGGCGTCGCCGCCGAAGTAAATCCGTTCGCCGATTCCGAGCTTGCGTCCGGGATGCACCAGCGCTTCCCACAGCATCGCGTCCGGGGAGAGCTGCCGCGTGAGTAACACTTCCACCTGCCCGCGAAGGAAGTCGCGTGCGGCCGGGTTCAGCGCCGACAGGCGCTGCGCGCGCGAGCCGCTGCGATGGCCGAACAGCCTCGCAGGCAGCACCTTCGTGTTGTTAAGAACGAGTAAATCGCCGGGCTGAAGCAGGTTGGGAAAGTCGCGAAAAGTCAGGTCGGCGAGCTGGTCCAATGAGCGATGGAG
>JBAVVP010000447.1:0-12786 GCA_049697355.1 Terriglobales bacterium | reverse complement strand
AGTTATTACCTCCCAAAGTGCCCAGGTCAGTGAGCGTCCCTCGGTCCCAAAGGAATCCGTGATGGGTTGCGTCTCCAGCCAGATTAGAGTAGCCGACAGCTTGGCCGCGGCTGTTGAGCCAATTCGGGCTCCCAAATGTGCCTCCGAGACTGCCAATATCCGTCATCGTGCCGTTCTGCCAAAAAAACGGGTCTAGGGTTGCGTCGGAATTCGTGTAGGAAAACCCAAAAACCTGGCCTCGCTCGTTGATGTCGAACGCCACGGCGTCCGTTCCGCCCAACGTGCCCAAATCCTGCATGACTCCGTTCTGCCACAGATAGGCCCTCGCTTGCTGGGCAAGCCGGCCAGAGAGGCCGAATCGGGTACGTCGTTGTTGGAAAAACCCGCTACCTGGCCTCGGCTATTGACAGCGAACGCCACGCTCTCATTCCCGCCTGGCAGCGTTCCCAGATCATTCACCTGACCATCTTTTGTCCACAGGACAGCTCGCGCCTCCGGCACACCCAGCGCCGGATCGATGACACCGTTCTCTGAAAAACCGATGATCAGCCCGCTGGCACTGATCCCAGTGGTCTGACTGTTCACCCCACCAGGAAGCACGTCCAGCGCAGTAACGGAGCCGTCGCGCATTACAACGGGGTGCTCGACAAAGCAGTCGGGGGGGCTGCCGAAGGCATTCCCGAAGGGTTCGGAGCAGCCGGGATTAGGATTGGCAGCCGAGGTATTCGCGTACGCCACGAACGTTCCCCGGTTGTTGAGGACTTGGGCAAAGCCCGAATGGTAGCTGTTGGGACCACCGAGCGTCCCCACGTCCACCACCTTGTAGCGGTGGTGCTTGGCGTTGTGTTCCTGCGCGGCCAGCGAAACTGGCATTGCCACGGCCAATAACGTCATTGCGATAATGCGGGTCAATCCTCTGCTTTTCATACACACTTCTCCTTTTGAGTTTTCGAGTCGCTTCGGCTTCAGCATGATGACTGGCGGGAAGTGCCGAACCCACTTTGGGGCGCAACTATGTGCCTACCCGGTTTTGGCGTCAATGGCGTGCGCATGACCTCCGCGTGACATTTTTGTTCCCCGCAGCAACCGGAGATTTCTCAATCACTTAGATGGGAATTTTGACCCATCGCTTGGTGAATCCGTGCTACACTTCCGGCACGTTTCTTCTCCCATCGCTGGGTCGCCGATGGCGAATTCAACCGAATCCAACCACATCGTCCGCTTTGGCGAGTTCGAACTCGACCTGCGCACCGGCGAACTTCGCAGCAATGGCCACCACATCCTTCTTCAGGAAAAGCCTTTCCAGATCTTGACGTCTTTGCTGGAGCGACCGGGGGAGATGGTCACGCGGGAAGAGCTGATCAAGCGACTCTGGCCCGCCGGCACTTTCGTGGACTTCGATCTCGGCTTGAACAAAGCCGTGAACCGCCTTCGCGAGGCGTTGGAGGATTCCGCCGAGCAGCCGCGGTTCATCGAGACCTTTCCGAAGCGCGGATACCGCTTCGTGGCTGAGGTCACTCGCAACGGCGCGGTACCGGCAGAGGTGTCACCGACCTACCCGGCCCAACAGAGTAAAGACGCTGCTCGATGGCGATCCGCTGCGGTTGCGGGTTTGCTCGTGATCATTGCGATAGTGAGCTATTTTGCCTGGCGCCGGCATTCCAGGGCACCCGCACCTGCGGGCCGGATCATGATGGCGGTGCTGCCATTCCAGAATCTCACCGGCGATCCGGAGCAGGAGTATTTGACCGATGGCCTCACCGAGGAGACGATCGCCCGGCTGGGAGGGCTGCAACCCGAACGACTGGGCATAATCGCTCGAACCTCGGTCATGGGTTACAAGCATGGCGACAAGCGACTGGACCAAATCGGTCGTGAACTCGACGTGCAATATGTTCTCGAGGGCAGCGTCCGGCGCGATCGAAACCGGCTGCGCATCACCGCACAGCTCATTCAGGTGAAAGACCAGAGTCACCTCTGGGCGCAAGAATACGATCGCAGCTTGCAAGACATCATCGCGTTGCAGGACGATGTGGCCGCTGGGGTCACGCAGGAAATCCAAACGCGTTGGGCCATCGAGTTACGAAACCATCCGGTGCGCCATCAGCCTGCGAATCCGGAGGCTTACGAGGCTTATCTTAAGGGCCGCTACAGCCTGAGTCGGCGAACCGAAGCGGGACTCCATAATGCGTTGGGGTTTTTTCAGGCGGCGATCAAAGCCGATCCGGGATACGCGTTGGCTTATGTCGGCTTGGCCGACTGCTACGGCTTGATGCTGAGTAATTATGACGTTTCGGCGGAAGCCACCGTCCTCCAGGCACGGACCGCAGCCAACCAAGCACTGGCGCTCGATCCTGGGTTGGGAGAAGCGCACGCCGTACTGGGGTTGATTGCAAACAACCACGACTGGAACTGGGAGGAATCCGGGCGGGAATTCAGGTTGGCTATGGCGGCCGACCCTGCGGACCCAACCGCGCATTTCTGGTACTCCAATAGCTTGATGGCGAGGGGACTGTTCGACGAGGGCTTTCGTGAAATGGCAATTGCCCGGCGAATGGACCCCATGTCGCTGCCGATCCGGATGTCTGAGGGAGCGGAATTCTATATGGCACGGCGGTACGATGACGCCATGGGCGAGTTCGATCGCGTCCTGGAGATTGAGCCGAACTACGCCAACGCCTATCTTTATCGCGGTCTTTCGTACGAGCAGATGGGGAAGTGGAAAGAAGCTCTCGCCGACCTTGAAACTGCGAAACGGCTGGACGACAGTCCCATGAATGCCGCGATGCTAGGGGAAGCCTACGCGCTCGCGGGAGACAAAACCCGCCCTCAACAAATCCTGAGTGAAATGCAAGTCCGCGCGAAACGCGAACATGTCAGCCCTCTGTATCCCGCGATCGTTCATACCGGACTTGGAGACAAAGACCTGGCTTTCTCGGAGTTGGGGGCAGCATTCGAAGAGCGTGACACCAATGTCCTCGCAATCAAGGTCGCAGCCTTTTTTGACCCGTTGCGCCCGGACCCGCGTTGCGCGGAGCTTATTCGCAGGGTCGGTCTCCCGCCCAACTAAGCTGGGACTCGGGGCTTTCGCATTTGTAAGGGGTATCCAGCGTGAGGTTTTGTTAGGCGCTCGACACGAACCGAACAAACGCAAAGGCGGCGCTGCTGGTTATCCCCAAGAGCGCTCCCTGCCTCACCCATTCGCCCGAATCATCTGCTCCGCATGCTTCCGCGAAGTCTCCGTCAGCTTGGCCCCCGACAACATCCGCGCCACTTCCTCAGTGCGCTCTTCGCCGCTAATCTGCCGGACTGTGGCCTTCGCCCGGCCTCCGGATTCGCGCTTCTCGATCAGATAATGGTGATCGGCGAAGGTTGCGATCTGCGGCAGGTGGGTGACGCAGAGCACCTGATTGCCTTTGGCGAGCGCCTTCAGTTTCTTGCCGACAGCCTCGGCGGCGCGGCCTCCGATGCCGGTATCAATCTCGTCGAAGACCAGCGTTCGCTGGGCGGCTTTTGACGCGGGCGAGGGCGCCCGCGCCACACTCTTCTTGCCCGCCTCGACGCACGCCTTCAACGCCAGCATGACGCGCGAAAGCTCGCCGCCGGAGGCGATCTGCTCCAGCGGACGCATCGCCTCGCCCGTGTTGGTCGAGATACGATAGACGACCTGGTTGATGCCCGAAGAGGTCCAACGCTCCTCGCCTTCGCTCTCCTCTACCGCGATGCGGAAACTGGCGCGCATGGCGAGGTCGTTGATCTCCGCCTCGACCAGCTTCTCCAATTTGCGTCCCGCCTCAACCCGCTTGCGCGAGATGCCGCGTGCGGCTTTGCGATACTCGTCAGCCGCCACAGCCAGCATTGCACGGAGTTCAAGTAATACCTGATCTTTGTTCTCCATTTCAGAGAGTTTACGCCGGATATCTTCGCCGAACACAATGGTCTGCTCAAGCGTTGGCCCATACTTACGTTTCAGCCGATCCAGCAGGGCCAGCCGCTCTTCGATTTCGGCGAGGCGCTCGGGCGAAGCCTGAATTCCTCCGGCATAATCGCGCAGCGTCGCTCCTACATCTTCAACACTGATGCGTGCCGAATCGAGCGCCGCGAGCGCTTCCTGGAACTTTGGCTCATAACGGACCAGCTCCTCGACATGCTTTTGCGCGGCTCGCAGGCTCGACGAAGTTGAGGCGTTGCCCTCATACAGCAGGTCGAAGGCATTGATGGCTGCGCCATAGATCTTCTCGGCGTTGGCTAAAACGCGCTTCTCGGCCTCCAGTTGCTCATCCTCACCGGCCCGCAGCCGCGCTTCTTCGATTTCGCGGTATTGAAAGTTCCACAGGTCCAAAAGCCGCATGCGATCCTGCTCGTCCTGTTCGAGTTCCGCGATGCGCCCGCGAATCTGCTTCCAGTGCGCGAACGCCGCGGATACGTCCTTCAGCTCGACTCCCGCGTACGCGTCGAGCAGGTCCTGCCGCGCCCCAGCGTCAAAATTTACGATGGATACGTTCTGCGCGTGGATCACCGCCAGATGCGGCGCAATCTGTTTGAGCACCGCCACGGTCGCCGGCTGGTTATTGACGAAGACCCGGCCCTTGCCGCCCGAAGCGATCTCGCGCCGCAAAATCAGCGAGTCGTCTTCCGCATCCAGGCCGTTGGTCTCGAGTATCTCTTCGATGGAACGCGCCGCAGTTCCTTCGCTTTCAAACACCGCAGCGACCACTGCCCGTTCCGTACCCGTCCGGATCACATCCGACGACGCCTTGTCTCCCAGCAGCAATCCCAGCGCGTCGATCAGAATGGATTTGCCGGCCCCGGTTTCTCCGGTCAGCAGATTAAGGCCAGACGCGAACTCAATCACGACATTGTCGATCACCGCGTAATTTTCGAGTCGAAGTTCGGCCAGCACAAGGTTCCTGCGATCTTGAAGGTGTGGCGCGGGCATTCCTGCCCGCGGCTTTTGATCTATAGACCGACAATCTTTTAGCGATGAACTGTAACTAAACGCGCAGCATAGCACAGACCTCTGCGCCGGTCGCTCAAAAGACCACCCCAGAGAACGCAAAGCACGCAGCGAAAAAATACGAAACATCTCCGTGGCCTCTGCGGTCTCCGCGGTTAAACTTCAGGAATTGCCTGGCCGGCAATGTTAACCGATACGATACGCCGCCAATTCGCCTGCCGCCTTCGTCTATAATCTTAGGCAGGGTTCTTCCCGAAAACCAATGCATTTTTCTTCCGTCCTCCTCTTCTTTGCCGGCGGCGAAATCGTCGATCTCGTCCTTCAGACCGGTCCGGTCGCAAAAGCCGTGCTTCTTCTTCTGATCGCGTTCAGCGTGCTCTCCTGGGCCGTGATTCTTTCCAAGTGGCTGCTGATCCGGCGCGCGCGGTGGCAGAACGGACGTTTCGTTCGCGCTTTCCGCAAGGCGCAGCGCATGCAGGACATTGCCTCGGTCGCCGAACAGTTCCGCCCCAGCCCGCTGGTGGGAGTGTTTCAAGGTGCAGTCGAGGAGTTCCGGCGCCAGATGGGAATGACGGGCGCAGTCCACAATCTTGTCGCCATCCAGCGCGCCATGCAGATCGCATCTTCCGAGGAAATTACCCGCCTCGAGCGCAGCGTCCCGTGGCTGGCCATTACCGGCGCGGTGACGCCGTTTATCGGGCTGTTCGGAACCGTCTGGGGAATCATCGACGCGTTCCACGGCCTGGGCACGGCGGGCGCGGCAACCTTGCGCGCGGTCGCGCCGGGAATTTCGGAAGCTCTGGTGACCACTGCCGCCGGACTGGCTGCGGCCATCCCCGCCGTAATTGCCTACAATCTCATCATTGGCTCGATTCGCGAAATGGCCGCGCGCAACGACGACTTCACCCTCGAAATGCTCAACCTCGTGGAGCGGCAAACCGTGGACCGCCAGCAAACTCCGCAAACGACCGAGGCGCGGCGCTAATGGCCTTTACCACCGCCAACGGACGCACCCAGACGGCGCTGGCCGACATCAACGTCACGCCGCTGGTGGATGTCGTCCTCGTGCTGCTCATCATCTTCATGGTGACCGCGCCGGTTTTGCAGTCCGGAATCGAAGTGAACGTGCCCCACACCCGTACGGTCAAAGAGATCACCGAAGAGCGGCTCGTAATCAGCATCGACAAATCGCAGAAAGTTTTTCTCGGCAACGATCCCATCAACATCAACCAGATCGGACCGCGCCTGAAACAGAGGATTCGCGATCCGCAACACCAGTCGATTTATTTGCGCTCCGATGAAGATGTCCCGTTTGGCGCCTTCGCCACCGTGATGGACGCCATCAAACAGTCGGGCATCCGCAACGTGAGCATCGTTACGCAGCCGATGGATAGCCATGGCGGCCATCACTGATATTTATTCCGAACACGGCCAACTGCGGCGGCCGCTGGCCTGGTCGCTCGGCCTGCATGTGGGTTTCACGGTGTTCGTCGTGCTCTATGCCATGTTTGTTAACGGCATTCGAGGTACGGGCTGGGGCAGCGGCGGAGGCGGAGATGCCATGGGCGCCACGCTGGTGAGTTCTGTTCCCTTGCCCGCGAATCCGACCGAGACCCAGAACGTGCTGGCCACCGAATCGAAGGGACTCTCGAAGTCGCAACCCAAAGTTCAGGAGAAGGAGCCGGAAGCGATTCCGATTCCCGACAAGAACGCGAAGACCAAAGTGAAACCCGCGCCAGTCAAGAGCGCGACGCAGCGCAAAGTGCAACCGGAGCCCGAGGAGTCGAATCAGATTCCATATGGCGAGGGCGGTCCGGTCAGCGGCCCCTACACCATGACCGCGGGCGGGGCCAAGGGTGGATTTGGATTTACCGGAAGCGGTGGCGATTTCGGCGAGCGCTATGCCTGGTACGTACAAGCCGTGCAGCGGAAGGTCACGGAGAACTGGCTGAAGTATGAAGTCGACCCGCGCATCTCGGAGGCAAGCCGGGTTTATTTGACGTTTGATATTGGACGCGATGGACATCCCTCGAACATCCAAGTCGAGCAGCCCAGCAACGTGCCTTCGCTGAACCAGTCGGCGCTCCGGGCGCTCCAGCGGATCGATACCTTCGGCCCGCTGCCGTCGGATTATTCAGGAAGCAAAGTATCGGTAGAGTTTTGGTTCGATTACAAGCGGTAAGTGGAGGGACGGGCGTCTCGCCCGTCCAGCCGGGCGGGGACGCCCGGCGCACCACCAGCAAGACTGAATAGGGAGTACAAAATTGCGGAACTCAGTTCGCCCCGTCTGTCGCTACACTGTGATCGCTGCCGCCTTGCTGCTTCTTTTGGCGGCCACCGCCTCCGCCCAAGACTGGATTCGCACCGGCACCGGCCTCGGCGTCGAGCGCGTGCGCCTGGCAGCCTCCGATTTCAAGGCCTCCACCGGCGACGCCAATAACACGGCCCTCTTGAAGACCTTCAACGACGTGCTCTGGAACGACCTCGACAACGCCGGAATCTTCGATCTCGTCTCCAAGAGTTTTTATCCGCTGCAGGCGCCGGGGCAACCCTCCGAGGTCAATTTCTCCGCCTGGAACTCTCCGCCGCCGAACTCCTCCATGCTCGCCTTCGGCAACCTGGGGGCAGCCGCCGGCAAGGTCACGGTGCAGGGATGGCTCTACGACGTCAAGAATGAAAAGTCGCCGCAGGTACTTGGCAAGCAGTACACCGATAATGCAACCAGCGACGCAGTTCGCGTCATCGCGCACCGGTTTGCCGACGAGATCATCTTCCGTCTCGGCGGAGGTATTCCCGGCATCGCCGAAACCAAAATCTATTTCGTCAGCAAGCGCACCGGCAGCAAAGAAATCTGGATGATGGACTACGACGGCGCCAATCAACAGCAGGTCACGCACCTCGGCACCATTTCCCTGTCGCCGCGCATCTCGCCCGATGGCTCGCGCCTGGCGTTTAGTTCCATCACCAAGAGTGGTTGGGAGATTATGATGTATTCATTCGATCTTAACCGCATGGTGAGCTTCCCGCGTTTTGGAGGTATGAATCTTTCGCCGTCCTGGTCGCCCGAGGGCAAGGTCGCATTCTCATCCTCGCGCAATGGCTACCCCAACATTTTTGTCGTCGATGCCTCCGGAGGAAACTCGCGCCGCCTGACCAACGACAAGGGCCCCGATATTGCTCCGACCTGGAATCGCAAGACCGGCTCCCAAATCGCGTTCGTCAGCGGACGCACCGGCCTGCCCCAGATCTACACCATGGAAGCCGACGGCACCAACCTGCAGCGGGTCACCGATCAGGGCTATGCCGTTTCTCCCAACTGGTCGCCCAACGGACAGTTTCTGACCTTCTCCTGGATGCGCAAGTACGGGCCAGGAGAACCGGGTTCCAACGATGTTTATTTGATGGATGTCGCCAGCAAACAGTGGGTACAACTGACCCACGATGCGGGCCGCAACGATTTTCCCTGCTGGTCCCCGGATGGCCGCCACATTGTGTTTCAGTCCCACCGCTCGGGAACCGACGAAATCTGGACCATGCTGGCCGACGGCTCCAACGTGAAACAGTTGACTTTCAAGGGCGAGAATACGCAGCCCAACTGGAGTTGGAAATGAGGTTCGTATCAGGGCACGCCTTCAGGCGTGCCGCAGGAGTAACGTCATGAAGGCGCCTTCAGGCGCTGAAAACGATGATTAGAGTTTCACATTTTCTTTTAAGGAGAATTGTCTTGCGGCTGGCTGAAAGTGCGCCCCTTCGTCAAGCTGCAAATTGCACGCCACCATGCGGGCGCACAGAAACAGGAGGAATCAGGTGAAGCACACAATAAGACTGACATCCACGATGACGAGATGGGCGACCCTGGTATTCGCACTCGCCGCAATCATGTTCCTGGGCGCGTGCCACAAGAAAGTCGCCCCGCCGCCACCCCCGCCGCCACCCGCACCCTCGGCTCCCACCGCCACGCTGTCGGCGAGCCCAAACACGATTGACAAGGGACAATCGACAACCCTGACCTGGCAGACCACGAACGCCACCGACGTCAGCATCGACGGAATCGGCGCGGTGGACGCGAGTGGCTCGCGCCAGGTGACTCCGGCGGACTCGACCACCTACCATCTCATCGCGAAAGGCACCGGCGGAACCCAGGACGCCACGGCTCGCGTCACCGTCAACGCGCCGCCACCGCCGCCGCCACCGGCTCCTTCCGCCACCGAGGAGGAACTCTTCTCGCAAAACGTGAAGGACATCTACTTCGATTACGACAAGTACGATGTGCGCGCAGCCGATCAAGCATCGTTGCAAGGCGATGCGGGGTTCCTGCAGCAGCATGCCAACATTCACATCACCATCGAGGGACACTGCGACGAGCGCGGTTCCACTGAATACAACCTGGCTCTGGGCACCAACCGCGCCGATGCGGTGAAGAATGCGCTCATCCAGGCTGGAGTAGCCGGCGATCGCATCAAGACCATCAGCTACGGCAAGGAAAAGCCGTTCTGCACCGAGTCGAACGAAAGCTGCTGGCAGCAAAACCGCCGCGGCCACTTCGTGTACGAGAAGTAAACCAAACAAGTGGAGATCCGGGCGTCTCGCCAGCCGGGCGGGGACGCCCGGCCCTCCACCACCAAAAGTGATTCCAGACTGCTGGCATTCAGCAGACTTTTGACGTCCAATAGGGTACCTATGAAATCCAATCGTAATCCGTTCGTTCTCGCGCTGTTCCTCGCGCTCTCCCTCACGATCTGGAACCTTCCCGCCTACGGCGCCAACAAGGACATCGTCGAACTGCAAACGCAAGTCAGCCAACTGCAGCAGCAGATAACGCAGATGAAGCAGTCGTTCGACGAGCGCATGGGCGTCATGAAGAATCTGCTCGAGCACAACACCGACGCCGCCAACAAAGTAACCGCCGCCATCAACGATCTGCAAACCTCGATCAACAAACAGCAGCAGGATCGCTCCGCGCAGGTTGACCAGATCTCGGGGCAGATCCAAGCACTGAACGACACCATGGACGAACTCAAAGTTCGGCTCGCCAAACTGAGCAAGCAATTTGAGGATATGCAGGCGGCGCAGCAATCCATGGCCGCGCAGCAGTCCCAGGTGCAGCAGCAGGCCCAGGCCATCGCTCAAGCCCCGGCTCCGGACGTGCTTTACAACGAAGGCCTGCGCGACTACACCGGCGGGAAAAACGATCTGGCCGTCCAGGAATTTAACGACTACATCAAGTTCTACCCCAACACCGACCTGGCCGGAAACGCCTATTTCTATCTAGCCGAAATTCAGTTCAAGGCCGCCGATTACAAGAAGGCGGTCGTGAACTACGATCTGGTTCTGCAGAATTTTCCCAGCGGGAACAAGGCTGCCGCCGCTCAGCTCAAGAAAGGATACGCGCTGTTGGAACTCGGCAAACAAGAAGAGGGCACACAGGAATTGAAGCACGTCATCCAACGCTATCCCCGCACCACCGAAGCCACGCAAGCCCGTGAGCGATTGCGAAAGGTGGGAACGACGCCGAAGAGTCGCTAGCGCTGCGAACGTGCTGGTGGAGAGCCGGGCGCCCCGCCCGGCCGCCGAACTGCTGGACGGCGCTCCACCGCATCAATTCTTATGGACGTTGCCCAGCATTCGGCACCACCACCCCGCCTTCCATCTTCGGAATGCCAAAGTGTCCGCCAAGGTGCGAGAGGTCGAGCGGGCTGATGGACCCGGAAACTACGATAAAGTTGACCTCATTCGACCTGGCAACGAGAATCGCGATATCGCTGATCGCGTTATTCTCCAGACGAATCCAGAGATTGCTCACCCCCGGGCCGCCATCCTTCTCGTGGTTGTTCATCACTTGTTTCCAGCCGGCCGCGTGGTACTCCTCTTTCACGGAATTCAAAGCCGCTGGATCGTACATCCAGCGTCCCGGAAAGTGATAGCTGTGCACCGAGACCCCATTGACGCCTGCGATCACGCGGCGAAGATCTTCGTTGTCCGGGTCTAGCTTGGACGCAAATACCAGCATGGAGTGATCCAGTGTGAACTCTGTTTTCGAGGACGCGCTTTGCCGCAAAGCCTCAATACCCTGAGGAACCCACTCGTGCTGCGGCTGCGCCACGGTGAATGTGGCCGCAGAAACAGTGATCAAAACAACAAGAACAATGTTCGACAATCTCATAGAGCGCCTCAATATCTGGAAGAAACAGTCAGAAGGGGTCCTGCCAACCGGTGAGCCAGAACCCCTAGCTGAGTAAGAACCCGGCGCGCGGAAATTAGTTGCACGAACCCCAATGGGTGGCAATGGGTGGCCCACTCATCGCGTTCTTTGCGATGAGTGGGGTTGCACAAGTGATTAAGCGTGAGGTTTAGTTGGTTGCGTCGGCCGCGGTCGCCTTCTCCACCACGACGCCGCTAGGCCGCAGTGTGACCCAATCGGTCTGGACGCGATCCCATCCCTGAATCAGGAAGCCGTACGATTCAAACAGCTGACGGATCTGGGGCCGATTCCAGCCGGCAATCTCCTCCAGGATCGGCACCAGCGTAGCCAGCGCGTTCTCGCCCAGCACGGTCCGCTTTGCGATTTGCGCCACCAGCTTCGATTCGGAAACGGCAATGGTAAAGCCGTCGCGGCGGTTCACATGCAGCATCACATGAATGTCGGAGCTGCCGTCGCCAACGTAGACAATGTGGTCCGCTGGAATGCCAAGCTGTTCTTCCAGTTGATCCAGGCGCGTGACTTTTCCATATCCGGCCGTAGCCCGCACCAGGCTTTCGATCTCGCCCGACGGCTTGTACTTGAACTCGGTGCCAAAGATGTGGTCCTTCGGCACAATCCCCTCCAGCGCCGACTGGATCACCTCAACCGGCGACGCCGAGAGCACATAAAAATCAAAGTGGAATCCATCGATCCGCCGATCCAGGATCTCGTAAATCTGCTTGATGTTCTCCTTGAGGCGAATGCGCTTGCCCACCTCGACGAGGTGATCGCGCCGGACCCGCGTACGGAACTCGGGGTCGTGCAAGAGCAGGTATGAGAGTTCGGCGCCCTGCTGAACCAGGTTCAGCTTCGTCATGCCCTTCGCTTTGCGCTCGAATTCCGCGACCGAAATGCCCAGCAGTTCGCTCAGTACGTAACCCGTATCGTTGAAGGTCAACGTCTTATCGAAGTCGCTGGCAAATAGATAATGTTTCCGATATTTGCTAACCATATGCGATATTAGATTCAAAAACAGGTTAACCGGCTATTAATTTTACCGATGGCGGTCATGTAAGAACTTGCATTGCCCAGCGCGACCTTTCGGCGTAACCTAACCCCGTAATCATTCTGATCTACGCACACACCTCAAGAGGCCTGCCATGCCGAACAGTGTCAGTGACCACCTGCACAATGACGCCGACCGCGGGAAGGGTTCCCAAGAGCCGGACGAACGCACCCAAGCCGGCAACAACTCCATGCAAGGCCAGCTTTCACACCGCAACCCCGACCCCATGCAAGACGGCGCCGACAGCGATTTTCCCGAACCCGGACACAGTCCCGAACACTCCTTCGAGGGAGAGTTGAAGAAGATCGGCTAGTGCACGAGAAGTGAGCGATGGAGGGACGGTGCCCTCGCCGTCCTCAACAAACGACCGCACTTGAAGCTTGAGTCTTTAGCGTCTCCCCGCACATCTATTTCTCTTGCGTTCGGCAGTTCCATCAACCTGAACTCATGAGGAAGAATCCATGTCAAAGATGAAGGCTGTCCAAATCGGCAAACCCGGCGGTAACTTCGAACTGATCGAAAGAAGCATCCCCGAGCCCGCCCGCAATCAGGTCAGGATTAAAGTCGAAGCCTGCGGCATCT
>JBAVVP010000446.1:0-4068 GCA_049697355.1 Terriglobales bacterium | reverse complement strand
GAACGACTCTGACAACGCCCGCAAAGCCAGCGCCGTGCTCGACCAGACGATCGAAACCCTGGGCGGCGATTGGTATCTCACGTATCAAGTTAAGGAAGAGACCGGTCGCTACTATCCGCTTTATCACGGGCGCACCAGCAGCACCGGAATTCCCTACAACTACTACATTGAGTATCCCGACAAAGACCGCTTCGAAGTACTCCACATCAAGGACATTCACATAATTCCGGGAACGATCGACGTCGGCCACATCAAGGTCAAGAACAAGTTCGACCTTGTCCTGATTCACAACGGCGATAAAGGATACGAGACCACCTACAAAGGAACCGCCGCACAAGATAAGGAGGATTTGGAAAACTACCTTCGACGCCGGCAACATTCCATCGAATACATATTCCGCAAGTGGATCCGCGATCCGAACGTGGCTATGTTCTACGACGGTCCGTCGGTAGTCGAGGGGAAGGAAACCGAAGGCGTCACGTTGCTCAACGGTCATGACGATTCCGTCAGCGTTTACCTGGACCAGAACACGCACTATCCGGTCAAGATCAGTTATTCCTGGCGCGATCCCAAAGACAAGCAGATGAACGTCGAAGACGAGGTTTACGACAGTTACAAGCTGGTGCAGGGAATCTGGACGCCCCACTCCATCACCCGTTATTTCAACGGGGAAACGTCGCAACAACGATTCGTCACCACCGCCAGCTACAACTTTAAGCTTCCCGATGCGATGTTCGAAGCGACGGTGTCCTACAACCCGGAAGCGCCGCCGAAGAAACGGTAAGGGCCCTAGTCGTGCAGCGCGGCGCCCGCCGCGGCCATCCAAGCGCTTGACAGTCCGGTGATGGTGCGTACATAATGTACATACACAGAACCTTCGTTGGAAGCCTAAAGGCTCGCAGATGCTGTTCGAGTGGGATGAGCGCAAGAGGCAGGCGAATCTCGCAAAACACCACATCGATTTTCGGGATGCCAAACGAGTATTTGACGGACCAGTGTTCGAGAGAATGGACACCCGTCATGGGGAAGATCGCATATTTGCCATCGGTCTCATGGAGGACATTGAAATCGTAGTGGTCTACGTGATGCGCGGTACACGGCGGCGAATGATTTCGGCAAGGAGGGCACATCGCAATGAAAGGCGGGAGTACAAGAGCCGGCTCAAAAACGCGAGCCAAGGGCAAGACTGATTTTGGACGCTTGCGCGCGATGCGCGATGAGGACATCGACTACACCGACATCCCCAGGCTCGACGAGTCGTTTTGGAAGAATGCCAAGCTCACCATGCCGGAACCGAAAGACCGGCTAACAATCCGGATTGACCACGATGTTGTCGAATGGCTCAAGAAGAGGGGCAGCGGATATCAGACCCGCATCAACGCCATTTTGCGCTCCTACATGAAGGCCCAATCGGGCGAAGGCGCGCACAGCCGGACATAGAACACAATGCGACGGGGCTGCGGCGCACACCCCTATCCTCCGGAGATCACTGCTCAACGTCTCGCGCCACCAGCAAAACAGGGCCAGGTTCTCATCTGAATACTCCCCAACATCCACAACGGTCTGAACAACTTAGCCCTTCCCATAGTGGAACGAGCCACGAAATGTGGCTATTTTGCCACATACAGAAGTTTGCACGTCGCTGTAAGCTGATACACAGCAAAAGACTTACGCAATTCCCCGTTGACACACGAGCAAACAATTCGTGCTGCGGTGACCTGCACCGGAGTGGGTCTCCACAGCGGCGCCCCGGTCAGCCTGCGGATTCTGCCGGCGCCCGCCGGAACAGGAATCGTATTCCACCGCACGGACCTCGACGGCTTCCCGATCGAGGCCAGCGGACGCAACGTGGCCCGCGTCAGCTACGCCACCAGCTTGATGAAGAAGGGCGTGCTCATCTCCACCACCGAACACCTGCTGTCGGCATTTACCGGCGTCGGCATCGACAATGCCATCGTCGAACTGGACAATCTCGAGTTGCCGATTCTCGATGGCAGCGCCCGTCCATTTGTCGAAATGATTCAAAGAGCCGGCATCCGGCAGCAGCGCAAAGCGCGCACTTATCTTCGGATCGTGCGCGAGATCGAGTTGCGCGAGGGTGATAAATTCATTGCCGTGTATCCGGCCGACGCCTATTCGGTTTCGTATTCCATCAACTTCCCTCATCCCTTCATCGGCAAGCAGAGTTTCTGCGTGCGCCTGACCAATGGCAGCTATCTGAACGAGATTGCGCCGGCGCGCACGTTCGGATTTCTGCATGAAGCCGACGCCATGCGGCAGCAGGGACTGATCCGTGGAGCCTCGACCGACAATGCCATCGTGCTGAACCGCGACGAAGTGCTGAATCCGCCGTTGCGTTTTCCCGACGAGTTCGTGCGCCACAAAGTCCTGGACCTGATCGGAGACCTGGCGCTGATCGGGAAACAGATCCTGGGTTCGGTGGTAGCCGACCGCGCCGGTCACGCCATGCACACCGCGCTGGTGTCGCGCATTTTACGCGACCGGTCGTATTGGGAAGAGACCACGCTCGAAGACGAACCGGCAACGCCAGCGTTCGCATCGGCGATGAGTCTTAGCGTCTAGCAGACTGCGGATAGGCTTTGCTTCGTATCAGGGCATCGCTTCAGCGATGCCGTAAACTCGTCAAAGTCAGAAGCCCCTTTAGGGGCTGGGTCCGGACGCGAGCCCTCAAGCGGCCGGCTGCGGAACGTTCTCTTCAAGAGGTGCCGCGCGTTCCGCCAGCAGCCGTGCCAGTTCGGCTTCGGCTTCGGCCCGGATGCGCCCGGCAAAAGCATGGACGCTCTGCCGGTGCTCGGCCCCAAGTGCCGACAAGCGCACCTGCAAATAGGGCTGGTCTTCTTCCAGGCGGCGCAGCAAGCGCTGCGTTTTCGCGATTCTTTCTTCGAGGGTGATCACGGGTTCGGCAAAGACGCGGCAAGCCGCGTCTCTACAGTGCCACAGCCGGAGCAGGGCGCAAGTTATTAGCTGGATGCCGGGTGGGTGGGATCTTAGTGAGGCGTCAGGTTGCCGTGCAGCCGCTCCGGCAGTTCTCCCCGCAAGCAGCCGGTCAGCCATTTTTCCAGCTGATACTGCGAGCTCTGCGGAACCTCCACGAAGCGGATACCGGCATGACCGGTCCCGTCCGCCCAGGCGACTTGGCCTTTCAGTTCGAGCGAAATGTTGCCGCCGGGAAGCGCAAAGCGAAGCTGCGCCTGCGCCCCCTGGAGCAACTTGCCGACGAGGCGTATGGCCATGCCTCCCTCGCTCACGTTAGTCGTGGTGGCGGTCAGTTCCCGATTGTCCGCCAGAGCGATCCGCAAGGGAATCTCCACCGGATGCCGGTAGTACCGCCGCTGTTCCCGCACCATGAAATTGATTGCCGCATTCAGACAGCGCGTGGCGTGCAGCGGCGTGAGCGGCTTCTGCAGAACGAAGTTGGCTCCGGACTGGAACGCCTCCTGGGTAGTCGTCTTCCCATTCACCACGGCAAAGGCTACCGACCGCGCGTTGCTTTGCGTCTGCCGGATGCCCCGCAGCAAATCAACGCCGTCCGGGAGATCGTCGCAGTCGATGATGATCGCATCGTACTTGCGCTTCGCCAGCAGCTCGCTTCCGGGCTTGGCCTCGGCGCAAACCTCGACATCGACCGAGATATTCTCCAGTGCCGGACGCAGCACGCCAAGCAAAGCGGCATCCCCACTGATGAGAAGAGAGTCCAGATTCATGACTCTTTCGATACTAGCGGTACCCAGGGACAGACGAAAGTGACCTTGGTACCGGACGAAAGGCGTGCCTCCGTCACCCAAGGGCAAGAATCCAACCGTCGGCGACTTCAGACCTTTGGGTGACGTCGGGTCCTTAAGATGGGGCTGAACTTAGGATTCGGCCCGTTCCCGCCAGTTTTTTCTGGATTCTTGCACCTTTCCCTTAAACTGGTGGGGTGAGCGAAATTGCGTATCTGTCGTTGGGATCGAACCTGGGAGATCGCGCAGCCACCCTGCGCGCAGCGGCCGCACAATTGGAAGTTGCCGGACGGGTGGTGGCAGTCTCCGCCTTGTATGAGACCCA
>JBAVVP010000445.1:0-1513 GCA_049697355.1 Terriglobales bacterium | reverse complement strand
CGAAGCCGTGCTCGGCTTCCTGCGCAAGACCGTACCGCAGCGCTTCGACGAGTTCTCGTCGACTATCACCGATAATTTCCGCGTCATCGACCCGAAGGAATTTCGGATCCTCGCGTGACGCCGCTATACCAAGTGGGGACCGGTGTTTCAGGTCCTGGGCTTTGAACGCGACGTCTCGAATGGCTCCCGAAAGGTCGAATCGGCTCTCGCGATCGTTCTAGGCGATCTGACCGGTTGCGCTCCGTTGCTGCGCATACATTCGCAGTGCTTCACCGGAGAGGCGCTGGGGTCGCTGCGTTGCGACTGCCGCGATCAGTTGGGGATCGCCATGGAAGCTATCGCCGAAGAGGGCCGAGGGCTCGTGATCTACGAATATCAAGAGGGTCGCGGCATCGGCCTCACTGCGAAGCTGCAAGCCTATGCGCTCCAGGATGCGGGGTTTGACACAATCGACGCCAACCGCGCGCTGGGGTTCGGGGCCGACCAGCGAGATTTCAGCTTGCCGGTTGCAATTTTGCGGGAGCTTGGCGTCAATCGCGTCCGGCTTCTCTCGAACAATCCCCGCAAGGCGCGCGCCTTGCGAGAGGGCGGTGTAGATGTAGTCGCTGAAGTTCCCTGCGAGGCCCAGCCGACGGAGCACTCGCTTGCCTACCTTCGAACGAAAAAAGAAAGAATGGGCCACGCGCTCGGTCTTGTGCCCGCATAAAGCGACGACCGCCGTTTCGGCGCACTACCGGGCGCAAACAAATGCGCCACCACTGATCCGAGCGGCAAGCCCTTTAGGCATGAGTGGGGTCGCGGACCCAGCGCGGGGCCGGCCGCCAGCGCCGAAGGGCGACCTCTTCTGGGCGCGTTCAATAGCCGCGTCGGTCGTGGGCGTAGTTGCCCGCCCCAGCTCGTCTCCGCGTCCGCGGCAATAGCGAAAATCGCAAGTTTACGATGCCTGCGGTTTATAGGCATTTATTGGTTTTTGATCCGGTTTACTTGCCTGGTGAACCGGTGAAGTCAATAATCATAACAAGAAAGCTGGCTCTCCCTATGTGTTTCCGCTTTCTGATGGGCCTGCTCAACCCTTGGAGTATGCTGATGTTGATCAAGCTGAGTCTTGCAGTGGTCGGCGCTCTGATGGTCCTGCCGCCAAACGCCTGCGCTGCCGAAAACAACAGCGCGAGCCGCTGCGTTGACGTCTCCTTACCAAAGAACGCAGTCATCGCTCGCAACGGCAAATGGATCGAGTTGACGCCGGAGCAATGGCAATTCCTTCGCGGCGTCTATGCTGTGAACCCGGAGACGCCTCCGGGCCTGCCTTACGGCGACAAGGCTGTCCTGGCGCAAGTCGACAACGATGCCGGCGGCCTGGTGTTCTTTGTTGACGGCAAGAAGGCCGGCTCCTCGCTGAATGGAGTGGGTAAGGCCGTTTTCTGGGTTGGCTTGGGGAGCGATCGGTTGGGATCGAGTTTATTGTGAGGGGATGCGAGACACCGATCTTTTCCAGTTGGCCCTTGGGTTGCAG
>JBAVVP010000444.1:0-10498 GCA_049697355.1 Terriglobales bacterium | reverse complement strand
GCCCCACACAGGTTCCAACTTTACCCCAGAACCCGCAAAAACTCTTCTGCGGATTTGCCGGGATCCCGTAACAAGTCGGATATCACCGCCACGGCATCGGCTCCCGACTCGATGACGGAGCGGGCATTGGCGCGGGTAATGCCGCCGATCGCAACCAGCGGCTTGCGCGTCAGTTCCCTTGCCCGGCGGACGCCCGCGAGTCCCACGACAGGATCGGGATTGGCCTTGGTGCTCGTCGCAAAAACGGGACCGATGGCAAGGTAATCAGCCGAAGTCAGATCGGCTTCCGCGAGTTGCTCGGGATTGTGCGTGGAAACTCCCAGCCAGCAATCGGGCCCGATGATCTGCCGAGCCGCTTCGGGCGAGAGATCATCCTGCCCAACATGAAGTCCGTCATATTGCGCGGCCAGGCAGAGATCGGCGCGGTCGTTCATGATGAGCGTGACGCTTGTTCCCAGCCTTGCTCTGAGTTCGCGAGCCTCCTCGAGCATGCGTCGTGCGCTTCCGGATTTGTTGCGGTACTGCAGCAGCGTGGTTCCGGCGGCCACAAATTCTTCGGCCACGGCAAACATCCGGGCAGGGTCGCCGAAACAAGCAGGGTCAATAATCGGGTAAAGTCGCGGGAATTGAATCATGCCCAGATAAACGAGAGATCATGGCATACGACATACTTGTCATAACATGCCGCGCAGACCCAGTGCTCCCCCGGATCTATGTATCCATAACTTTCCGCGACGATGTGCACATCACAGAGTTCACAATGCTCATGAGACCATCCGCCTTTGATTACGCCATCGGGACCGATCGGCGGAAGCATGGTTTTCCCGTCAGGAAAGACAGGATAATATCTCGATAGGTGATCGTCTTGCCCGACCTTCTTGATTTTTGTCCACTCCTTCACTTCCTGTCCGTCCACGATTTCGGCATCATTCCCCTCAATCTTCGAGGCGCTCGCGTCGAGTGCGTGGAACAGCTTTTTGTCCCATCTCCACTTCGGCTGTGTGACCATCCAAACGTGATACGGCTTCCACTGCGGGCCCAGGTAGGCAAGTGTCAAACCAACCATGTTGGGTGTGGGTTCGTCCGAGGTCCGATAAACCGCTGCGCCCACACCAGCCTCAAGGAGTTTAAGCTCACCCAAGAAATCGACCAATGGGTCCTTTCCGGGGAGCAGCAACCAGCATCGACCGTCGTTCACGCCATCGACCCTGTCAAGTACACCGGCTAGCTCGAAGTCAGTACGCTCACGGTCACCGCCCTCTCCTTGCCGTATGGCTGTCACCTTGAATTGTGGAAGATCGTTGATTGTCTTTGCGGTGTAGGTCATTGTTTCGCATTCTCACAACTGCGCTCGTAATGTTTGATACTAGTGTCGTGTCCCGGGAATACGCGGCCTAAGTCTGCAAGCATATTCTATCCAGCGCTTAGGCGTTGGACGCTACAAACAAAATGAATAGGTCCTTCGCTTCGCTCAGGATGACAAGCTTAACTTATGGCAGAAATTTGTAGGACGCGACACTAGTTATTATCCCGCAGTTTCCTGCGCCGTTTCTTTCTTCGCCAGGAATTTCTCAATGAACCCAGTATCGAAATTGCCGGCGCGGAAATCGGGGTCGGCGAGAATCCGCCGGTGCAGCGGAATCGTGGTATAGATTCCCTCCACGATAAACATCTCCAGAGCGCGGCTCATGCGCGAGAGAGCTTCGCTGCGATCCTTGCCCCGCACGATCAGTTTGGCAATCAGTGAATCGTAGTATGGAGGAATCGTGCCTTCGGCGTAAGCGGCAGTATCGATGCGCACCCCCGTCCCTCCGGGAGGATGGAACGTCGTGATCTTGCCGGCTGAGGGCGTGAACTTCTCCGGATGCTCGGCGTTGATGCGGCATTCGATCGCGTGTCCGCGATGCACGATCGGACCGTGCAACACGTCGGCCAGCTTTTCGCCCGCCGCGATCATGATCTGGCTCTTTACCAGGTCCACGTCCGTGACCATTTCCGTGACGGGATGTTCCACCTGGATGCGCGTATTCATCTCGATAAAATAAAGCCGCCGCTCCTGATCCATGAGGAACTCGATGGTGCCGGCGTTGTGGTAGCCAACCTGGCTGAGCGTCTTGCTGATCACATCGCCGATTTCCTGGCGCAACTCGGGCGTCATCCGCACCGACGGCGACTCCTCCAGCAGCTTCTGGTGGCGGCGCTGAATCGAGCACTCTCGTTCTCCCAGGCTGACGACGTTGCCGTGCTCGTCGCCCAGCACCTGGAATTCGATGTGGCGCGGATGCTCGACATATTTCTCCAGGTAAAGATCGCCGTTGCCAAAGGCGCCCGCGGCTTCCGATTGCGCCTGGTGGTAGAGGCCGGGCAACTCATCTTCATTGCGCACAATGCGCATGCCGCGTCCGCCGCCGCCTGCGGTCGCCTTTACGATCACGGGAAAACCGATTTGCCGCGCCCATTCTCGCGCTTCTTCCGCCGTAGCGACTACCCCGTCCGACCCGGAAACGATGGGCACGCCGTGCTGCTTCATGGCGGCTCGAGCTTTTTCTTTTTCGCCCATCAGCCGGATGACATCGGGAGTGGGCCCGATGAACTTGATGTGACAGGCCTCGCACACTTCCGCGAAGTTGGCGTTTTCGGAAAGCAGGCCATAGCCGGGATGGATGGCATCCACGTTCGCGATCTCGGCCGCGCTGATCACCGCCGGAATGTTGAGATAACTCTGCGCCAGTTGCGGCGGGCCGATGCAAATCGCTTCGTCGGCGAAACGCACGTGCAGCGAATTCCGGTCCGCCTCGCTGTAGATGGCCACCGAGCGGATGTCGAGTTCCTTGCATGCGCAAATGACGCGCAGCGCAATCTCGCCGCGATTCGCTACCAGAATTTTCTTGAACATGATGTGAAAGCTCTCAGCTGTCAGCTATCAGCTCTCAGTAAAATCTCGTGACTGCCACAGCACTTGATTTTACTGAGATCTGATAGCTGAGAGCTGAGAGCTTATTTTTTAGGCCGGATGGCGAACATTTCCTGGCCGTACTCGATGGGCTGGCCGTTGGCGACGAGCTTTTTTACCAACTCTCCCGCCGCGTCGCATTCGATTTCGTTCATCAGCTTCATCGCTTCGACAATGCACAGAACCTGGCCCACTTCCAGAACATCGCCGACCTTGACAAAAGGCGGGGATCCCGGCGAAGGCGCTTCGTAAAAGGTGCCCACGATCGGCGACCGCACAATGTGCAGATCTTCTTCTGGCTCAGGGACAGCCGCGGCTGCGGCCGCGAGTTCGACCTTGGCTGGCAGCGAAGCGGAAACGTGGGCGCCCGCGTCAACCGGCGCGGGATGAACCGCAACGTACCGGGAATCCGGCAACGGCACGGGCGCCGGTTCGGCCGCGCGCTTGATCTTCACCTTGACGTCGCCGCGCTCCAATTCGAATTCGGCGATGTCCTTTTCGATTAAAAACTCGATCAGCTCTTTCAGCTCTTTTTGATTCATGGATAAGGGGCAGGTTCCGCCTTGGATTCCTAGGTAAATCGTTATGTAGAGACGGGGACTGCCCCGCCTCACTCTGCAGTAGGAGACGCGGCAAGCCGCGTCTCTACGGGAAATTACGTCGCTAAATCACAACCAGTTCTTTTTCTGTGGCTGTCAGCACTTCGCAGCCCGAAGAGGTCACCACCACCACATCTTCGATCCGCACGCCCCACTTCCCAGCAATGTACGCCCCGGGCTCAATCGTAATGACCATTCCCGGTTCCAGTTTCTGGGTTTGCCCCGCCGCCAACCTGGGCATCTCATGGATCTCTAATCCTAAACCATGCCCGGTCGAATGGGTGAAGTACCGCGCCAATTTCCGCTTGCGGAGCACACGACGCGCCGCGCCATCGACTTCGGCGGCCGTCACGCCCGGACGGACTTCCGCGATCGCCGCCTGCTGCGCCTCCAGCACCGCCTCGTACAACCCTCGAGCTCCTCCCGAAGGCCGTCCGACATGCACAGTACGCGTGCGATCCGAACAATAACCGGCGAGTATAACACCAAAATCGCAGACTACGAACCCCCGGCGGGGAATGCATGCGTCGGAGGCCCGGCCATGCACGATCGCCGAACGTCTGCCGGCAGCCAGTATCGTCGGAAACGACATACCTTCGGCCCCGGCGCAACGGGCCTCGTATTCCATGGCGGCGGCGACTTCAACCTCGCGCACACCGGGCCGAATCTTCTGGCGTGCGATGCGGAACAGACCGGCGCCCAGTTCCACCGCCCGCCGGATGCGCAGAATCTCGGCTGCGTCCTTCACCATCCGTGCGCGCTCGACCAGCGGTGGCGCCGAACGCAGCCGCGCCTTCCCTTTCAAGGCGGACGCCAGACGGTCGCGCATGCCGGCGGTCATCGCTTCCGCTTCAATGCCAACCAAGGTTGAGGCCAAGGTTCCTGGCTTCGAAGATCTTCCCTGCCCAGCCAGCCACTCCGCAGCCGCGATCGTTGGAGACTTTGGCGCAATGACAATCTTCACCTGTTTGACGTTTGCACTCTTAAGTTCTGCCTTTGCTTGGGCGCGGTAGCGGCCGTCCGTAAACAGGACGAAACCAGCCTCCCCCACCATCAAAGCCGCCGCACTACCAGTAAAACCGCACAGATAGCGGATATTCGGAAGGTGCGTCACCAGCAGCAAGTCCAGGCTGTTCTCTTC
This sequence comes from Terriglobales bacterium, assembly GCA_049697355.1. Classification (GTDB taxonomy): domain Bacteria; phylum Acidobacteriota; class Terriglobia; order Terriglobales; family Acidobacteriaceae; genus Acidiflorens. Next base: position 5,805 of record JBAVVP010000444.1, on the reverse strand, counting down.
GAGCCCGGATCGAAGACGACGCAGGCGGCCAGCGTGATCCATAGCAGGAGTGTAGCAAGAAGCAAGTTTCGGGTCTCAGGTGTCAGGTCCTAGGTCTTAGGTCTTAGGAAAATCGTCGCGGCGCTGCAGAATATTGTCGACCTCGCATCGAGTGGAGATTTGGTTTTCCTAAGACCTAAGACCTGACACCTAAGACCTAAAAAGCAAAACCGCCGGACTCTCGGCAGGTTCTCCGAGAAGGCCGGCGGCTTGGACTGTTCTGACTTCGCGCCTACGTCTGAACGATGCGCGGAGTAATGAAGAAAATCAACTCCTGGTTGGAAGTGGTCACCGCACGGCGTTTGAACAGGTTGCCCAAGTACGGGATATCCCCGAGCAAAGGCACCTGCGAGACGTTCAGCGAGTTCTGGGTCTGGATGACGCCGCCAATTACCACCGTGCCGCCGTCGGTCACCAGTACTTGGGTGGTCGCCTGCTGCGTGATCAGGGTCGGGTTGCCGAGGACCTCGTGGCCGTAATCCGGCAAGGTGTTTTCCACATCCACGTTGAGGAAGATGGTTCCTTCCGACGTGATCTGCGGAGTGACCGTCAGGCGCAGGAAAGCATCGACGTAGGTAGTTGTCGGCGGACCGTTAAACTGGCCCTCCGTGACAATCGGTACCCGCACGCCCTGTTTCACCACCGCCTGAATGTTGTTCTGCGTGACCACCCGCGGCCGGGAAAGAATTTTCAACAGCCCGCGCGACTCGGCCATGGTGAGTACAAAGTCGATCCGCATGTTGTTGGTGGCGTTGACAAAGGAAAGACCGCTGGTCGGCCCGTTTGCCGGCAAGTTCGAAAACAGCGGAATCGAACCAGCAGTCGCGCTTTGGACGTACAACGGTTGCAGGCCGTTGATGACGGTGGGCGAGCTTCCGACGGCTTGTGCGCCGCCAATAGCGCTCGGCCCATTGCCCCAGGCAAGGCCGAACTGCGTGCCAATGTCACGCGCGAAGCTGCGAGTCGCCGCCACCACCCGGGCTTCAATCTCGACTTCCTGCGTCTTGCGGTCCATCTGCTGGATGATCCGGTCAATCTGGGGCAGAACCGCGGGAATGTCGGACACGATGATCGCGTTGGTGCGGTCGTCGGAGACCACGTCGCCGCGCTTGCTAATGAATTTCTTGAGCGGCATGATCAGGTCCTTGGAGTGCGCGTAACTGAGGAAGCGGGTAATGGTGACTTTATCGACCGCCATCGCCTCGGCTTCGATTTGGGAGCGCCGGGCATCGGCTTCCTTCTTCAACGTCTCGAGGGTCGCCACGCGCAGTACGTTGCCGTCCAGTTGGCGCGACAGACCGTTGTTCTTGAGCACGATGTCCAGCGCCTGATCCCACGGCACGTCATCGAGCACGATCGTCAGGGTACCGTGAACTTGCGGGTCGAGCACGACATTCAGACCGCTGATCTCGTGAATCAGGCGGAAGAAATCTTTCAGGTCCACATCCTTCAGATTGACTGAGATCGGCTCGCCGGTGTACTTCGGACCTTTCTCCGCCGGCTTCTGCTCCAGTTCGGCCTTCTGCTGCGCGGCCAGATTCACTGCGGGCTGGATGGCCGGCGCTTGGCCGCCCGTCTCCCCCATGGAAGCGTTGGCGGGGCTCGAAACCAGTTCCGCCGCCGTCTTGTCGGCAAAGCGGCCCGCCGCTTCCTCGGCCTTTTCCGCCGGTTCCGCGGCTTTGTCGTCCTTCACCGAATACTTAGGTTCGACGAAGGCAAACTCCGCCGGCTTCTCGGCCGGATTCTCGGCCACGACCGGAGCTGGCGTTACCGCGGTTGGAACCGCAGCCGCCGGAGTCGCAACTGGCGCCAGTTTCGGCGCTGCGCTCGCGGCCGTCGCCGGTTGGCCATGGGCCACCACGGCTTCTCGATTCGCAATTTTGAGTATGAAGCCGCCGTCCGGCGACGCCACCAGTTCCGGCTGGCGTTTGCCGGCAAGCTGCTTTTCCGTGAGATCGATCACCACGCGCGTGTTGGGCGGAACTTGCCCGTCCATTCCGACGCGGACGTCTTTCACGCCGTCGCGGCCCACGCTGATGCGGCTCTGCGCCGTGGCCATCACGGTGTTGGGAAAGTCGACGACGATGCGTGCCGGAGAATCGAGCGTCGTCACTTTGGGCGCCTGCGCACCCTTCGCCGTGAACTCGACGCGCAACCCATCCTGGCTGTCGGTGACCTCGAGCCTCTGCAATCGAGCGCTCGCGGCCACTCCCTTGCCCGTCATATCAGCCGCGGCTGCGATCAGAACGAACGCCAGCAGCGGAACCATGAGACCCAGCAGTTGCTTTCGCATTTCCCTATCTCCCCATGCGAGGCCGTTTCGCCCCGATGTGTTTCTACGAAGTCTTTTCTGTCTTTTCTCTCCCGGCCTATACGGCCGGAGTCGTAATCTTCTTCACTACTTCCCGGGTAAACGTCTTGCCCAACCGGTCTTGCACGGTTTCCTGGAAAACAATGGAGTCGCCCGTGATTTTCACCACGTACCCGTTGAATACCGGATCGTTCTCTCGCAAAAAGTACGCTTTATTCAGACTGTTACTGACCACCGCAATGAAACCGCTTTCCGCATGCACCACGCCACGCAGGTTGATCGCCCCGATTTCCAGGCACTTCTTGCCCGTGCTGCAACCCGAACCTCCGAGGCGGCTCACCACCGGACTGATAAAAGGATCCCGTCGACCGTTCGCGCTGTTCTTGCTGGTCGGCTTGACCTGCTCTTCACTCACCGCAGCCTCGCCTTGTCCGCTTCCCGAAGCGCCGTTGCTGGCGGCCACTGCCGCCGCTGGGTTGCCCTTCGGAGCGCTGCCTTTCGGAGCACTGCCTTTCGAAGCACTGCTTTTCGAAGCATTGCCTTTCGAAGCCACGACGGTCGCCTTCGGTTGTGCGCTGTGCTTAGCCGCGACTGCCGCAACCGGCTTCGCCGCGCCCGTTTGCTTCGCAGCTGCCGAAGAAGCCTTCCCCGGCGCAACCGCGATCCGGCTCGACGGGGCTGCTGGCTTGGCACTCGCTGCCGCTGGCGCCGGCTGGCGGACGCCCACAGCATCCTTCGATGCGGCGCCCTTGACCCCCACCGTGCTCACCTTGTCTCGCGTTGTCTGGATCGCGCTGGGACTCTGGGCCGAGGCCAAGCCCGCGGCCAGTACCGAAACCAGAATTGTCGTCGTTATGGTGATCGCTGGCTTCATCTTCATTCTGTCCCTCCTACTTCTTCTTAGTTCCGGGCTTCGCTGCCGCTGCCGCCGGGGCCGGAGTCAGGTCGTGACTGAAATACGTAGTGGTCACGCAGGTGGCCACAACACTCTCCCCGGGCGCGTACTGGTAGGTATGCTTCGCCTTCGCTTCCGCGGGCTTGCTAGTGGAGGCGACCAACAGATTCGCAACGTTTACGATGCGCTCCGCTTTTCCCAACCGGTCGAAAAACCCCATCATCGAGTAATACGGGCCGTCGAACTCCACTTCGAACGGCACTTCGGTGTAGAAGTCCTTGGTGACGTAGGGACGCGAGGTATAGCGCCGGACCCACACTCCTGACTTGCTCGCTTCTGCGCTGACCAGGCGCATGAAATTGTCCACTTCCTTTTCATCGGGCACGATGCGCCGCTCGATTTCCATCTGCTGCTTCAGGTTGGCCAACTGGCGCTCCATGTCGGCCAGTTTCGGCCGGTAAGCCTCCAGTTCCGCGTTCTCGCGAAGTTTGGCCTGCAGCTTGGTCTGCGCCTGCGCATTTTGATCGCGCTGCGACTTGAACACCGTGTAGTAGAGGGCGCCCGTGCCGACCACCGCCAGCAGCACCAGAACCCCCAACCGCTTCACACCGGATAATTCGCCTAGATTCATAGTCGGTTCCGCCTTTACGACTTCGCCTTTTCGCAGGTCAGCGTGAACTGGAACGCCTGCATATCCTTTACCGCAGAGTCCTGAGACGTTTCCTTGATTTCGATATTGCGGAAGAATCCCGTCTTTTGCAGATTGGAAATCAGGTTGGCGACCGCATCGCTCGACAGCGCCATCCCGTCGATGGCAACGTTCGCGCCCTGGTCCTGCATGCTGTTCAACCAGACTGCCTCGGTGCTGTTGACCGTATCGCCGATCGTCGACAGCAGGTTGACCGGGCCCATCTGGTTCGCGCGCAACTGGTCAATCACATCGACGCGCCGCTTGTAGGAATCGGCTTGCTTCTGCCGCTCCAGATACTTCGCCTTGATGTCGGCCAGCTCGCGATTCTTCTGCTCCGCGACCCGCATCTTCACCTCGATCGCCTTCTTTTCCCGATCCAGCTGATACCAGTACCCGGCGTTGACGACCACGGCAATCAGCAGTACCCCCGCCACCTGGACCATCGGCCCGCCCAGGTTGCCGAATTCGAAGCTCGGCATGCTGATCGCAGGACCTTTCTTGCTCTTCGGTTTCGCACCACCCAGCAGATTGATTCGGATCATAGCTTTTCAAAGCTCCTCAGGGCCAAACCCACGGCCACTGCCAACTGGCCGGCGTTTTGTTCGACCATCTGCACCCCGGCGCCTTCCACCGGAGCCAGCACTTTCTGGAACGGGTTGAACAACTCGACCGGCATCGAGAACTCCTGGCGCAGCGCTTCCACCAGGCCCGGCACCTTGGCCGAACCGCCGGCCAGGTAAATCTTCTCGATGTGCTCGCCCGCGGCGCTGGCGCGGAAGAAGTCGAACGTCTTCTGAATTTCCAGCACGATGATTTCCGTCACCTGCTGCAGGATCGGCGTCTTCGCGTCGTCGTGCACCGTGCCCACCTTGCGCCCCAGCTTCAGCGACTCGGCGTCCTCGAAGCTCAGGTCCAGTTCCTTCTGCAGCGAGTCGGTGTACTGATGCCCGCCCACCGAAACATCGCGCGGGAACAACGGCGTCGTGCCCTTGACGATGTTGATGTTCATCACGCTCGCGCCCAGGTTGAGCAGGGCCACGACTTGCGTCGGCGCCGGCTCGTAGTTGTACTCGTAGCAGTTCTGCAGCGCCAGCGCATCGATATCCACAATAGCCGGAGTCTTGCCCGCCATCGAGAGTACGTTGGTGTAGTTCAGAATCTTGTCTTTCTTCACCGCCACCAGCAGCACGTCCATCTGCGGGCTGGTCGCGTCGTCGGAAAGAATCTGGTAGTCCAGGTTCACATCCGCCAGATCGAACGGGATGTGCTGCGCCGCTTCCTTTTGGATGGTCTCGGCCAGTTCCTGATCGCTCATCGAAGGCAGCGAGATTTTCTTCACGATCACCGAGTGTCCGCTGACCGCCGTCGCCACCGACTTCGATTTGATCTGGGTATCGGTGAACAACTTGGCGATGGCGCTGGACACCGTGCCCGAGTCCACGATCATGGAATCGACCACGATGTCGGGCGCGATCGGCTCCAGACCCATGTGTGCCACTTCGATTCCAGCGCGTGTCTTCCTGAGTTCGACGGCCTTGATGCTCGAGGAGCCCACATCCAGCCCCACTATCGTCTTCGATCCCATTCCCAACATGTGCCCGCCCTTCTTGTGCCGCAGTTCGTTTCCCGAATTCGTCTTTGTCTATGCGTCTACGGAGTTCCGGCAGCCTTGACCGCTGCCTTGATCTTCTTTCCGCTCCGCGTTTCCGTTGCCACCGACTTCTCTTCCATCCACTGATCCAGCTTCGATTTCTTGAAGCGCCAGCGATTGCCCAACTTGAACGCCGGAATCTGCTGCTCGTTCACGTACTTGTACAAAGTGTCCGGACTCACTCCCAGATACTGCGAAGCTTGACGAATGTTCATCAC
>JBAVVP010000443.1:0-8340 GCA_049697355.1 Terriglobales bacterium | reverse complement strand
ATAAACCCGACGTAGCCGTGCAGCAGGAACGCCGAAGGGACGCCGATCAGCGTAATTACCCAGCCCACTCGTTCGTCCACCGCGAGCGCGCCTTTGCTGATGTTCGTTGACCCCAGGGTCATCAGCCGGTAGAGCCAGCGCTTCCATCCGCTGGTGGATTGAGACAGCACCACGATGTCGCGCCGGTAGTCCAGCCAGATTTCCAACACCAAAACCGCCATCAGATACCACAGGTAAACAAACCCGAACATGGCCATCGCGGACGTCTTGTGCGGCGTAAGGTACATCTCGTACGAACGTTCCGGATGCCCCAGATGAAGCTGCAGGGGAAGCGGCGCCACTAGCAGAAAAGCCAGGGCGGTCAGCAGCGCCAGCCGGTACGTGGGCTTCACCGCCTGCACCTGGAAAACGCGCTCCAGCGACGCCAGAATGAACGCGCCCGCCACCAGTCCGGTCAGGAACGGATAGAGCACGATCAGGACGCTCCACTGCAGCTCGATTTCGTTCGGATACATGAAGCCTTCAACGCCCGACATATCCGCCTCTCCTCATCGCAGCATTCATCGCACGGAACCATCCAGGCCGTTGTAAAACACCTTGGAGTGAGTCGCCATGTAAGGTTTCAGAACTTGCACGCTATGGGTTTTCAGGAACTCGTGAATCGGGTCGTTGGGATTCTTCAGGTCGGCCAGTTGCCGGGCGCCCGTCGGACAGGACTCGCAGCATGCGGTGGTCAGGCCTTTCGTGATCCGGTGATAACAGAGAGTGCATTTCTCGGCGGTACTGGTCTGCGGGTTGATGAAACGGCATCCGTAGGGGCAAGCCTGCACACAATACCGACAGCCGAGGCAGTATTTCTTGTCGATTAGAACCACGCCATCCGGGCTGATGAAGGTTGCGCCCACCGGACAGACTTGCGTGCAAGGGGAGTCGGCGCAGTGGTTGCACAGCTTGGGCACAAAGAAATTCTTCCCGCCTTCGTCTTTCGTGGGAGGAAATCCCTGCTTGCCGCCATCGGGAGAATCTACGTGGGGATTCTCAATGTCGTAATCCGATACGTGGTAGCGCTCGACCCAGGTGCGGAAGTATCCGTCCGGCACGTCATTCTCGGCCTGGCAGGCCCGCACACAATTGCCGCAGCCGATGCATTTGGGCAGGTCGATCAGCATGCTCCACCAATGCTGGCTCATGGCGTAGTTGGGGGAGGACTCCGGGGTTCCCGCCAGAACGTGCTTCCACGCGACAGCAGCGGCGGGCAACAGCAGCAGGAGATGGCGCCGGGAGATGCTCATTTCGCACCTCCAGCGGCCTTACTGGCCGGACTCTCGATGGCTGGACTGTGCGGCTGGTGGCAGGTATCGCAGGGAAGACCGGAAGAATGGTCGGCGGAAGCCACCTGCGGGAAATTTTTCGGCTTGGCTGCGTTCGCCTCGTGACAGCGCACACACAGTACCAAGGTGTCGAGCTTCGGAGGTTGCACCGAGGACGGGTCGTCGGCGTGCTTGGCCTGCGGTCCGTGGCAGGCCTCGCAATTGACGTGGGCATGCTTGCCGTCCTTCTTCTTGTCGAGCACGTCGGCATGGCAGGTCTCGCAAGCTTCATGGCCTGCGAAGTTGACGGGCCGCGCCGCGATTTCGGCCATGGCGTTCCCGCGGTAGTGTCCGTACTGTCCAAAGCTTTTTGGGACCAGAACGCCACGCAGGACCAGGAACAGCAGCGTGCCCAGGGCAAAAACTGCCGCCAATCGAAAAAGGTGTCCGGAATCTTTGAAAGCCTGCATGCTGGTTCCCGCGCTCACTCGTCGGCGCCGGAGACTCACCCCAGCTCTCCGGCTTGAATGGCACCACAATTGAATACAGGAGACGGTGGACAAAGCGCTGTGTTCCGAATCACGCCCTGGGCGTGCGAAAATCACAATTGCCAGTGACATCCTGACACCGACCCGCCGGCTGTTTCCACCACCCGTGCACTCCCGCGGATTGGCAGGCGGCGGAAACGCCACACCGGGCGCGACCGGCGTAGACTTGGGTGCTGTTCCTGGCGTCAGGAAGGAGATTTTGTGTTGGCCATGTCGAATGGTCTGCTTTTCACCGCGGCCGTGTTGCTGGTGGTCACGGCCGTTGCGCACTCGGCGTTGGGTGAGCGGCGATTGCTCGGCCCGCTGCTTGCCCGTCGCGAGGGAATTCTAACCGGCGATCTTGCTCGCTTCATTTTGCGCTTCGCTTGGCATCTGACCAGCCTGACCTGGTCTTTGCTTGCCCTGATTCTGGTGCAACTGGTTCGGGGCCCAGTCACCGCGAGGTTCTGGGCAGCGGCAGGAACGGGTGTGGCCTTCGCAACCATCGGACTCTATGACGCGCTGGCCACTCGCGGCCGTCATGTCGGCTGGCCGCTGCTCACGGCCATCGGCATTGCCGCGCTCTTGTCTCTGCGGTAGAAACTCGCGTCGAGACGGGGCTTGCCCCGTCTCTGGGACAAATCAAGCGCTCGCCGGTGCTAATGCGAAGCCGCCGTGGCCGCGATCAACTTCTGAATCGGCGGCGCCACCATCACCAGCAGGTTCGCGCGCGGCTTCATCGACCGGTCGGCCACCGCCGACTGCGCGGTACGCCATGCGTCCGGCAGCGGCTGATTCCGATCGATGCTGTCGAGCGCCTGCAGTCCAGCCGCGGCAAGAGCAGCCAGATCTTCGGACAACGGCTTGTCTTCCACCAGAAGAAATGAGCGGTCCAAAACTGGTTGGAGGTTCGCATCGTTGTCGCGCCACTTCACGAGCCACGCCCGGATCTGCGCCTCGGCGGCGGAATCCTTATAGCCGCTCTGGAGAAAGGTTTCAACCAGTTCCGCGAACTGCCGCGCCACCGTGCTCTCGGGCCGAACCGCATCCGCCAGCCGGTTCAGCGGCGTGGATTTCACCGGAGGCTGGGGAAAGACTTCTGTGCGCGTGTAGTCTTTCGTAGGTTCCACCACATCGGCAAGGACGCGCAGAGCGGAAATATCGTGACTGCCCGCAAGTCGGTGCAGCATTAACCCGTAGTTCGACTCGCCGTTCAACCCAAGCCAGCCCAGACGCCAGCTGACTTCGTCCAGTCGCCGGTACATGGATTGGTTGTCGCGAATTTCCTGCGGCGACCAGAAGCGCTCGGCGATCGCCGCCAGCCGCGGCCATATTCGCGAATCGATCGTTTCCGGAGTGACGAACTCCGACCACATGCAAGCTTCGCCGCCCAGTATGCGCTTCTGTTCCTCCGCCGTCAGCGCCGCCGCTGCCCCCGTCATCGGGTCGACAGCGTAGTGCCGCGCCGCAGGCCATATCAAGTCGAGATAGTAGCCAAAGGAGAGCAGGCCGCGATGACCTTGCTTCGCGGCCTCGGCCAGTGAATCCTGCCCGCGCCACGACTCGACCACCACGGTTTTCGGCAAATCGGGATGCAACACCTCATCCCAACCCATCATGATCTTCCCGTGTTTATGCACGATCTTTTGCAGGCGTTGATTGAAGTAGGCCTGCAGATCGCGGTTGTTCTTCATGCCGTGAGCCCGAATGAATTCCTGGATTTTCGGATTCGAGTCCCATGGCTTGTTGGTCACTTCATCGCCGCCAATGTGAAAGTAAGCGTCGGGGAAGAGGCCCGCCATCTCCCCGATGAACTTGTCGAGGAATTTATAGGTCCCGTCTCGCGTGGGATCCATGACGGTATCGGCGTCCGCGATCCGGCCCGCCCGGTAAGGGCCGGGCACACTGGCAAGTTCCGGATAACCGGCCATCCAGGAGCGGCTGTGTCCGGGCATGTCGAATTCTGGAACCACGCGGATCCCGCGATCGCGCGCATAGGCCACGAAATCGCGGATCTCGGACTGCGTGTAGTACTGTCCCTCGGAGCCCAACTCGTGCAGTTTGGGAAAGCGCTTGCTCTCGACGCGGAAGCCCTCGTCGTCGGAAAGGTGCCAGTGCAAGACATTCATCTTCACCGCCGCCATTCCATCGAGGTTCCGCTTCAGCACTTCGATGGGGATGAAATGGCGGCTGACGTCAATCAGCAGGCCACGCCAGCGAAAGCGAGGCTGGTCGTGAATGGTGATCACCGGCACGGCAAACCCCGCCGGAGTCGGCTCGATCAGTTGCAGGAATGTCTGCAATCCGTGGAGCACGCCCAAAGCATTCGGCGCAGTCAAGGTCGCGCGGGACGTGGTGATTTCCAGGGTATAGGATTCATCTTCGTCAAGTTCCTGAACCTTGCGGCCGGCATTCTCGGCGTGGATCACCAGGGTCGCGTTGCGAGCGTCGGCAGGCTGCCCGTTCAACGTCATGCCAGTCTGCCGGCTCACCTGATCGAGGAAACTGGAGATGCCGCGGTCAAGGCGGTCGTCTTTCCGGCCAGTACTCACGACAGTAAAGGCTTGATCGACGACAAGCTGGCCGGTTCCAACCTGAACTTTCGCCGGCACGGGCATGAGGTTGAGTGAGGAGGGTATCTGCGCCATCGCAAAAAATGAGAAAAAGAGAACACTTAGCAGAAATTGCAGGGTTCGCATAAACGGACTAACTTAGCAGGTAGGTGCGTCGGCTGTCGAGACGTTCCAGGCGCGATCGTCGCGCGAACTCAATCTGGATCCCTCAGCAGCATTCGCACGGCCTTCCTTTGAGAGCCTGCCAACCCTCCCTCACAACCAGCGGTATCAGGCACAGGGCGGCCACAGGATCAGCCCAGGTGATTCCCCAGAAAGCATTCGCCACCAGGCCGGCAAGCGCAATGATGGATAAGTAGCCGCAGAGGGCGGACTGGGTTGCGTCCGCTCTCAGTGCCGCGCTGGCGGTCAAGGCCGACAGGCGGCGCTTCTGCCGTGCGAGCAGAGGCATCACGACCGCTGCGACGATCAGTACAACAATCCCAAGCAGGCTTGGCCTCGCTTCACCGCGTCCAACGAGCGCCAAGATCGCGATCAGCGCCACGTAGACCGCCAGTGCGAACAGAAGACCTCCAGCGATGCGGGCTGCCAAGCGTTCCGATGCCTCCTGCCGCTTTGCGCTAAACCGCCGATACACCACTACCGCGGAGAGAAGTTCGATGGCGCTGTCGCCGCCGAAAGCCAGCAACGCGGGGCTGCGCGCCATCCATGCCGCCGACAGGGACAGAACGGCTTCGGCGCTCATCCAGCCGATCGTGATGGCCTGGATCTGACGAATGCGCTGGAGCGTAGCGGATGCGGGCGCGGGCAACACGGAATTCATTGCGAAGCCTTATGACACTATTGCAGAAAAGGGCGACCGCTTGGCAATAACACCTGGCGCGACTAACAACAGTCGCCACGATCACCGACCTGCCCCGGGCGTCGGGAGTATACTGCACAGTTTCTCCGGCGCTGGTCAAGGCCGATCCCAAGCGCTTCGAGATTGTTGACACACCGAACTATTGGCGAGGCATCGACTACTGACGTCGCATTTTAATGTAAGTCTACGGAAACGTCCCGTTTGCTCCAGCGTTTCTCCCTGAAATTCGCTGAAGTCGCCGGGGGCCGCGCCTGGCAAGACCGGCAATTCCCCGCAGCCCCCGAACGCAAACAGCTCCTAGTTCACTGTGAACTTCGTCGGGCTGTTCGCTGTCCCACCCGGCGTGGTGATGGAAATCGTCACCGCACCCGCGGCCAATCCCGAGGGCACAACCGCCGTTACCTTTGAGTCAGACACCACTGTGAAAGTAGTCGCTTTCACCGCGCCAAATTTCACCGCAGTCGTCTGAATCAGCCCGCTGCCGTAGATCGTCACCAAGGTTCCCGCTGAACCGCTCGACGGCGAGAAGCTCGTAATCTTCGGCTTCACCTTATACGTTTGAGGACTGGTCAGCGTCGTCGTGCCCGTGGTTGCCGTAACTGGGCCCGTGTGTGCTCCTGCGGGAACGACAGCCGTGAGGTAGGTAGTGCCCGAGCGCGTCACCGAGGTAGCCGCCACGCCGCCAAACTTCACCACCGACGCGCTGCTGAACCCCTGCCCGAACATGCCCACGCTTGCGCCCACGTTGCCGGTCCTTTCGGTCGGTTCCAGATTTACAAACGGCTTGTCGCCCGTAGCCACGCTAAAGAACGTGCCAAAGCAGGCGCCTCCGAAGCAGGTGCCGCCTCCGCCAGAGGGGGTGGTCCCATACACCAGTCCGTTCGTATTCTGAATCAGCGTGGAGCTGGGCAAGTCCCCGTCAACAGGGGGGTTCGGAAACTGGAATGCCGAGAACACGTTGGCGGAAGTCAGTTTGTAGATGCTGCCGGTGCCGTTAGGCCCGTAAGCCGGGTTAACCCCGTAGAAGCTTCCGTCGGCCACTTGCAGCAGATTCACGGGCGGACCGACATTGTTGACGCAGGACGCGTCGGTCGCATTGGTGAAATCGTGCAAATCAGTAGCGACTCCGGCGGTGGTCATCTTGTAGATATTTCCGTTGCCATTCGCCGCTCCCTGTTGCGTGGCTCCGTACAGCTTCCCATCCTTGCCCTGAATCAACCCGGTACATGGAACATTCCCGGTTGTGACCGCGAAACCATGAATTTCTTTGAAAGCACCTGCAGTGCTTATCCTGTACACGCAGCCCACGCTCCCAGGCAGCGTGCAGTTCGCAAGCGTGCCATATAGATTGCCATCGCTGGCCTGGAACAAATTGGAAGAGTGGCACTCGCTGCCAAAAGTAAAAGTGTGCAGATTCTTGTACACGCCCGCCGGGGTCAACTTGTAAATGTTCCCGCAGACCTGAACTTCATTTCCAGACACGCCATAGAAATTGCCGTCGCTGGCCTGGATCGGCGGGTATACCGGTAGAGAGTCGCCGTTCGCACCAGTGAAGTCATGCAGATCGGTAAACACTCCGGCTGGCGTCAGCCGGAAAATGCTGCCCATGCCGGTCGCCGGATTCCCACTTTCGCATGCGCCGTAGAAATTTCCGTCGCTGCCCAGCGTGAGCCCAGCGCCACCACAATTGAGCCATTGCTGCGGGAAGATGAAAAAGGCGCTCTCCACTCCCGCCGGAGAAATCTTGTAGATCGTGCCGCTGCCGGTGCCGCAGGCAGCCGCACCACCCCCGTACATATTGCCGTCGCGGCCTTGCACGATGTTACCCCTTGGGCTGCAGGCATCTCCGTTAAAGCCTGCGAACCTGTAAAGTACGGTTGGCGTCTGCGCCTGCGCCGGAACGGCCGCGGCGGCGAACATAACCACAACGGCAATCACGATGACCGCGATTGCAGTCATGTCTGAGCGCTTACCTTGACGATGATTCGAGTTCATTACTGCTGTCTCCTGAGAGTGAACGTTGGTCTTATTTACGTAGGGGGGATTTTCTACCGCATCTGCGCTGAACTTTCGCCCGGATTGCTGGCTTCGGTCAATGGTTCGAAGATAGCGGGAGGCTGGTGCGTATCTGGCGAGATAAGATACGTACTTCCAAGCAGTTAAATGAACTTATTGCTCGCCGGGAAGCCGCCCTCGTCTAGCCCAAGAGTGCCAGTTACCCCGAGTTCGCTCAGGTGTAAACTAGAGGCTCCCCTGCCGCCCATTCTTATGAGCTCCGCCCAGGCGCCTCCGACCCGCGTTAGCTTCGGTGTGTTCGAAGCCGACCTCCGCGCGGGCGAACTTCGGCGGAACGGCGTCAGGGTCCGTCTGCAAGATCTGCCCTTTCGGGCGTTGACCCTTTTGCTGTCCCGTCCCGGGCAAGTAATCACGCGCAACGAGTTTCGCCAGGCACTCTGGCCCCCCGACATTTATGTCGATTTTGAACAAGGGATCAGCAGCGCCGTCATGCGCTTGCGCGATGCCTTGCGCGACTCTGCCGACAATCCCATCTTTATTGAGACCATAGAGCGCCGCGGCTACCGCTGGATCGGACCCATCCAACCAGCGGACCCTCTCTCGGTCGAATCACAAGACAAGGAATCGCAAGGCAAGGAATCGCAAGAAAAAGAATCGCCGGAAAAGCAAGCAACTCCTGTGGCAGCGCCGGTTTCGTCGAGGCTCTCGCCCTGGTGGATGATAGTCTTTGCCGTCCCAGTGCTGGCGTTGCTCTTCGCCGTGTGGATCTTCCTTCCCGGCTTTCGCGGCACCAAAGCGAGCGCAAAATCGAGTTCGGCATCGGCTCGAATCCTGCGTCAACCCGCCAATCGCGAGGCCGAAGACTTTTACCTCAAAGGCCGCTACTACTGGAACAAGCGCACTCCTGACAGCCTCCATCAGGCGTTGGAGTCCTTCACCCAGGCCATTGCGCACGATCCCAATTATTCGGATGCCTACGTTGGGCTCGCCGACTGCTACAACCTGTTGCGGGAGTTCTCCGCCATGCCGGGGAATGAGGCCTATTTCAAAGC
>JBAVVP010000442.1:0-1611 GCA_049697355.1 Terriglobales bacterium | reverse complement strand
GCGAATCCAACCTGGATGCGGGACTTTCTCCAGGTATGCCTGGACAAGGGACGGAAGTCGGAAGTTCGCCAGTTAGCGGAACGGGCGCAGAACGAGTTGTTGCCGGAAACGGATTCGGAACTGAAGTACTACCAGGGAACATTGCTGGCGGCGTGCGGGGAGAAGGAGATTGCCAACAAATTCCTCGCCAAGGCGGTGGATGAGAAGTATTGCGCGTATCAGGCATTGCAGGCCGATCCGCTGCTTTCCGGGGTGCAAAGCGATCCTGGGTTCAGGCAGATTGTAGCGGCAGCGGAAGCGTGCCAGAAGAAATTTTTGGCGGAGCAGGGGGGACACTAGTCTTCCTCCCAAGATGGAGGAACGGGCGTCTCGCCCGTTCAGCCGGGCGGGGACGCCCGGCTCTCCCTCAACTGTTGCTCACGAAAGAGTCGGGAATACAGTCGACGATAGTATCGCTCACACCATATCCGTAAGGGAATATACTTGCTCCTTTCCTTGGGCACATTCCATCACATGTTCATGCTGGTGAGTCGGAAGCCATTCCTCAGGCGTCGTTTCCGCGCTGTAAGAGTCGCAGTCGCCACGGTTGGTGTTCTAACGGTGCTGGTTCTGGGGTTGAGTGTGGAGCGGACCATATTGTCCGCTACTGCCTGCAGCGCCTCTGCTGCAGACACGCGGACAGGAATGTCCGCGCCACACATGTCCACGCCACACATGTTGCTTGCCGCCGCGACGGTTGCGGCTGAAACGGCGCAGAAAACGGCGAGCGACTCTTATTACGCGCCGCTTCCGCAGGAGACGGGGGCATCCGGGCTGAAGTTGATGCTGCGGCGGTTGCAGACGACCGGCCGGCTGATGCAGGTGGACGCTCATCCGGATGATGAGGACGGAGGCATGCTGACGCTGGAGTCGCGCGGGAAAGGCGTTTCGACCCTGCTCATGACGCTGACGCGAGGCGAAGGCGGGCAGAACGAACTGGGCAGCAATCTGTTCGACGTGCTGGGTGTGGTGCGGACGTTGGAAGTGCTGGCAGCGGACCGCTACTACGGGGTGGAGCAGCGGTTTTCGCGGGTAGCGGATTTTGGGTATTCGAAGACGCCCGAGGAGACTTTTCAGAAGTGGCAGGGACATGACATTCCGCTGGCGGATATGGTGCGAGTGATCCGCACGTTCCGTCCCGATGTGCTGATTGCGCGCTTTTCGGGCACGGAGCGCGATGGACATGGGCATCACCAGGCATCGGCGATCTTGACGAAGGAGGCGTTTCGCGCCGCGGCCGACCCGAACCGGTTCCCGGAGCAGATCAACGAGGGATTGCAGCCATGGCAGCCGAAAAAGCTGTACATCGGGAACGTCTGCGGCTTCGGGGCTTCCAGTTGCGATGCGGGAAACTACACGGTCAAGCTGAACACAGGAAAAGAAGATCCGTTGCTGGGCGAATCGTACGTGCGGTTCGCAATCGAGGGATTGCGGCACCAGCGATCGCAGGCGCTGGGTGGCGTCTCGATTCCGAAGGGCGATCGATTTGCTTATTACAAGCTGGTGGATTCGGTCGTTGAATCTCCAAAGGACAGCGCCGGCCACGAGCAGGACTTTTCCGATGGCGTAGAT
>JBAVVP010000441.1:0-16415 GCA_049697355.1 Terriglobales bacterium | reverse complement strand
CCACGTGGCTCGGGGATACCGCGGCCCGCAGTATGCTGAAGACATCGCGCGCCTCCTGCGCGAGCGCGTTTCGGCTCCCGCAGTTCTCTTCGGACATTCCCTCGGCGGCATGTTGGGCATGTGGGTCGCCGCTCATCATCCGGAACTGGTGCGGGCTCTGATTCTTGGCGACAACCTGATCGTCGCTCAGGGGCTGCGCGATCCGATGTACACGGCGTTGTTTTCCGGACTGCGCGATCTCGCGCGCAAAGGCGGCACGGTCGAACAGATCGCGGACGGGATCGGCAAAATTGTGCTGCCGGTTCCAAGCGGCGGGTCGGGCACGATCCGCCAACTTCCCGGTAACGACGAGGCCTATCTGCTTTCCTGGGCGCGCTCGGTGCAGCAGACCGACCCCGAAGCCTATGAAATGACTCTCGACAAGTCGTCGCTCGAAGGCTGGGACGGCGAGGCGGTGTTGCGCGGAATCACTTGTCCAACGCTGCTTTTGCAGGGTACCACGGAATTAGGCGGCTTGATGTCCGACGCCGATGTTGCCCTCGCTACGCGGTTGTTGCCCCATCACGCGCATGTGAAGTTTCGCAACCTGGGACATGCACTGTTCATCCAGCAGCCCGAGCCGGTGCTGCGAGCGGTGACGAACTTTCTGGAGTCGCTTTAGGCGCTGTGGAGTGGCGCTCCATTTAACGTTCCTCCATCCGCATCTGATCCTCTGCACGCTCTCGCCGCCGGATCAATCGCGCCTTCGTGCCGTCCACCAGTACTTCCGCCGCCCGGCCGCGCGTGTTGTAGTTCGATCCGAGCACCGCGCCGTATGCGCCCACATCCAGAATGGCCAACAGATGTCCCTCGCTGACCAGGGGAAGTCTTCGGTCGCGCGCAAAAAAGTCGCCGGTCTCACAGATGGGGCCGACTACATCGGTAACTTCCGTCTCGTGCGACTCGCGACGAACCGGAACAATCTCGTGATACGCGCCATACAGAGAAGGACGCAGCAGATCGTTCATGGCGGCATCGACAATCAGAAAGCGCTTGTGATCATTCGTCTTCCGGTAGAGGACGCGCGTCAGCAAAACGCCCGCCGGCCCCGCGATGGCACGTCCGGGTTCGAGGAGTACATGCAGATTCAAGCCGCGCAACGGAGCCAGCACCGCCTTTGCGTACGCCCTAATCTGTTTCTCGAAATTCTCCTGCGCTCCCTCGTAAGAAATTCCCAGGCCGCCGCCGGCGTCGATGTAGCGAATATCGTGGCCCTCTTTGCGCAACACGCGAACCAGATCCGCCACACGTTCGAGCGCCACCTGGAAGGAGCCGACATCGGTGATCTGCGATCCGATGTGGACGCTGACTCCCGCCACTTTCAGATAAGGTTGCTTCGCGGCCTGTGCGTAGAGCATCCGCGCCTCCGGAATCGGGACGCCGAACTTGTGCTGATGAAGCCCGGTCGAAATATACGGATGCGTTTTTGCCGAAACGTCGGGATTGACCCGGACCGCGACTGCCGCTGGTTTCTTCAATCGGGCCGCGGTTGCGGAAAGCACGGTCAATTCCGAAGCGCTTTCGATGTTGAACAGCAATATGCCGGCGCGCAGAGCAAGTTCCATTTCCGCCGCGGTCTTGCCCACGCCAGAATAAACAACTTTGCCCACGACCTTGCCCGCGGCCTTCCGGCTTGCGCGCAAAACTCGCTGCAGTTCCCCGCCGGACACCACGTCGAAGCCCGCCCCTTCGCCGGCCACCAGGCGCAGAATGGCGAGCGTCGAATTCGCCTTTACCGAATAACACAGCGTGTGAGGAGTGGACCGAAAGGCGCGAGCGAAGGCATTCAACCGTGCGCGGATCATCGCCGCCGAATAAACGTACAGAGGAGTTCTATGGCGCTTGGCCAGTTCAGCCAGCGACACGGACTCGCAGAAGAGTTCCAAGGAGATCTCTTTCGAACCAGGGGATCGACTCAACTCGCCAAAACGGGGCAGAGCCCCGTCACTACACCGATACGCAAACGCGGGCGGACGTACCGCCTGAGATGGGCGCGCGCGCTTCACTTGCGTTTGCCCGGGGCGGCTTTTACTTTGATGGCGACCACCGTCTGATCGTCGAACGTATCCACGCCCGCAGCGTGCTCGGTCACCGCTTTGAAAATTTCGTTCACCACGCAGCCTGCCGACTTGTTGGCGCAACCGGCAACGATCGCGGCTACACGCTCCGGCCCAAAGGAGTGGCCGTCACGGTTGCGGGCGTCGAGAATACCGTCGCTGTAGAACACGAACAGATCGCCCGGCTTGGCCCTGAAACTGAATTCGTCGTAATCGGCTTCGTCGAACAATCCGAGCGGCAACCCGGTGGCGTCGATGAACTCAATTTTGCCGTCGTGACTGTAGATGGGCCGCGGCAGGCCGGAGTTCGCTACCACCAGCGTCCGCCGCTCGTCGTCCCACACGGCGTAGATGATGGAAACAAACTGCGCCGCAATCCTGCGTTCCGCCAGCGACAGATTCACGGCCGAAAGCATCTCCGCCGGGCCCGGCTCAATCGGCGCATGGGAACGCAGAATGCCGCTGACGAGAGCGGCATAAATGGCAGCCGGGGCGCCTTTGCCGCTTACATCGCCCACCGCGATCCCCAACCTCGACAACGAATAGGGAACGAAGTCGTAGAGATCGCCGCCGATGGCGCGGGCCGGAAGAAACTTCGCCTCAACTTCGAGATGCTGCATTTTGGGAAGCGAAGGCGGCAGCAGGCGAAACTGCAGTTCGCGCGCCAACGCCAGATCGTGTTCCAGCCGCCGCTCCTGCCGCGCGATGTGTTCGTAGAGGCGGGCGTTTTCAATGGCGATGGCCACCTGCGCCGCGAGCGTGGTCAGGATGCGCTTGTGATCTTCGGTGAAATAGCCGCGGCGGGTGTGCTCGAGATCAAGGACCCCGATGACCTTTTCCTGATAAATCAGCGGGACCGCCAACTCGGAGCGCGTCTCTGGATTCACGGCGATGTAGCGGTCACTTTTGGCGACGTCGGGTACCAGGGCCGCTTCCTTGGCCTGCGCCGCGTACCCGACCACTCCCCGGCCCATTGGGATATCGTGCTTCAGGTGCAGCCGTTCTTCGAACCGTTGCGAGAACCGGTGCCGCAGTATTTCGCCGCTTGGGTCGAGCAAAAGAATGCTGAACATCTGGTAGTCAATCAGCCGTTTGAGCAGCTCGGCGATGCGCTTGAGCAGTTCGTCGAGGTTCAGAATCGACGTGAGTTCGCGCGCAATTTCATTCAGCAAAAGCAGCGTGCGGGCCTGGCGTGTGATGCGTGTGTGCAGGCGAGCGTTCTCTATGCCTACCGCCATGCGCGACGCGATCAACGTCAGCAGGCGTTTGTGCTCTTCCGTGAAGTAGCCCTTTTCGCGCGCCTCAATGTCGATCACGCCAATCACCCGGTTCTTGACGATCAGCGGGATGGCAAGTTCCGAGTGCACGTTGGGCAGGGCCTCAATGTAGAAATCTTCCTGCGTCGCATCGGCGACCAGTACGGCTTGGCGAGTTTCGGCCGCGCGTCCGGTTACGCCCTGGCCCACCTTCACGCGCAGGCGGTCAGCCACTTCCTGCGGATATCCCACATGGAAGCGGACGTACAATTCCTGACGGTGCTCGTTGAGCAACAGGATCGCGAAAATTTCGTAGTCGATAACCTTGCGGACCAGTTCCGCCACTCGCCGCAGCGTGGTTTCCAGATCAAGCGTGGTGTTGACCACGTCGGCGACTTCGAGCAGGAGAGGGTCCACCTCGGAAAGGCGTTCAGGTTGCGAGACGGTCGCGGCGGTCGTTTTCACGAGCTTCATGATAGCAGGCGTTCGCAGCGGCTCTTCCACACGCTCAACGAGTTCCCAGTTCTCAGTTCTCAGTTCTCAGAAAGCTCACTATTGCCATTCGGTTTGCGCTGAGAACTGCGAGCTGAAAACTTCTACAAATTTTCCAGCACGCAGATATCCGGAAGATTGCGGTATTTTTCCGCATAGTCCAGGCCGTAGCCGACCACGAAGGCATCGGGAATGGTGAAGCCGATGTAATGGGCCTGGATCGGCTGCTTGCGGCGTGAAGGCTTGTCGAGCAAGGCGGCGATGCGCAGCGACCGGGGTTGGTGGGCCTGCACCAGTTTGGAAATGTAGTTCAGGGTCAACCCGGTGTCGAGGATGTCTTCGACCAGAATCACGTTGCGATCGGCCAGCGACTGATCCATGTCTTTGGTCAAGCGCACCTCGCCGAGCGAATCCCACCGCGCGTGGCCTGCCGGATCTTCTTTGGCAGTGGGACGGTCTCCGTAACTCGAAACCCCGATAAAGTCGAAAGTGGCCTCGAGCGGAACCTGGCGCGCAAGATCGCTCAAGAAAACAGCCGCGCCTTTGAGAACGCCGACGAAGATGATCGATTGGCCGTGGAAATCGCGCGCGATCTCCGCTCCCATCTCGGCCACCCGCTTGGCAATGGTTTCGCGTGACAGCAGTACCTTGAGGTTGGGCATTCGAGTCACCATTCTACACATGAGTGGGGCCGGCACACGACGTCCCCGGAATGACGGCGCTGTCTTACAATGAACCACGCCATGGACAACCTTACTGAGAACCCAAAACGCGCGCTGTTGGTGATTGACGTTCAGAATGAATACTTCACAGGCAAGCTTCCCGTTACCTATCCAAAGGGGAATCTGGCGAACGTGCTGCGCGCCATGGATGCGGCGCGCGCCCGCGGGGTGCCCGTAGTTGCCATTCAACATGCGTCGCCGCAGGCCGATGCCGCCGTGTTCCGGAAAGGGAGCAAGGAATGGGAACTGCATGCGGAAGTGGCGTCACGGCCGCATGATGTTCTGATCCACAAATCGTTGCCGGGCAGTTTTACCGGCACGAATCTTGAAACCTGGCTGCGTGAACACGGTATTGGGACGGTTGTAATTGCGGGCTATATGACCCAGATGTGCTGCGACACGACTGCACGGCAAGCAGTTCACCTTGGCTTCGGAGTGGAATTTCTTTCCGACGGAACCGGCACGCTTGCGGTCAAGAACGCCGCGGGAACAGTCTCCGACGAGGAGTTACATCGGGCGATCCTGGTCACGCAGCAGATGCGGTTCAGTCGCGTGATGAAGACGGACGAGTGGATCGAGCAGTTGTGAACTCGGCGTGAGCGCCCTGAAAAATCCGCTGCACCCTCGCTCGTTGCGCGCTGTTTTCCGAGGCACTAGAATGCTAGTTCGCAAGATACCCTCTCGAGGTGCGTCGTGAATCTTCAAGGAATCCAACTTACATGGCTGGGCCACGCCACGTTCCGCATCCAGACTCCGGAAGGGAAGACCCACTATGTCGACCCGTGGATTGCCGGCAATCCTATGTGCCCGCAGAGTGAGAAGAACGTCAAGAAAGCCGACGCGCTGATCTGTACTCACGGGCATGGCGATCACATCGGGGACGCGGTCGAAGTGGGCAAGAAGTGCAATCCGATCGCCGTGGGCATCTATGAACTCTGTTTGTGGCTGCAGAAAAAAGGCGTCCAACAGATCGCACCGATGAATAAGGGCGGCACGCAAACGGTCGCCGGAGTGAAGATCACCATGGTGCACGCGGTGCATTCCTGTGGCATTCAGGATGGCGACCAGATTATCTACGGCGGCGAGGCCTGCGGCTATGTGCTCGAGTTCTCGAATGGAGTCAAGCTCTACCACGCGGGCGATACGAATGTCTTCAGCGATATGGCGATCATCCGCGACCTCTATACGCCAAAGATTGTGATGTTGCCGATCGGCGATCATTTCACCATGTCACCGCGCGAGGCTGCCTATGCTTGTAAACTGCTGCAGCCGGAGACGGTCATCCCCATGCACTTCGGCACGTTTCCACAACTGACGGGCACGCCCGGCGAGTTGCAGAAACTGGCGCCAGGCATGAAAGTGGTGGAGCTGAAACCAGGTCAGACGATTTCGTAGTCGGCCGTGCGTCCCCGTCCGGCGGGACGGGCGAGACGCCCGCCGCTCCACTAACAATCCTGTATCGACGAGGCAAGGAGCAGCATGACCGATCAATCCGCAAACCCCGATTGGCGCATGGGCGGAATTACCGTTCCGGAAGTCGAAGACTACCTCTATGCCATGCTGCCGCCACGCGACGATGTTCTCGCCGAGATGGAAGCTGACGCCGCCGCGAACGATGTGGCCATCGTCGGCCCCGCCGTGGCTCGCGTGCTCTATCAACTGGCCACCATCAGCGGTGCGAAGAAGATCTTCGAAATGGGGTCGGCGATCGGCTATTCCACGATCTGGTGGGCGCGCGCGGTGGGCGAAGGCGGACGTGTCGTCTACACCGATGGCGACCGCAAGAAGGCCGAAAAAGCCCGCCGCTATTTCGATCGTGCCGGGGTGAGCCGGCGCATCAAGGTTCGGGTGGGTGACGCGCTCGAAATGCTTTCCGAGGAGAAGGAGGAGTACGACATCATCTTCAACGACGTGGATAAGACCGACTACCCGCGCGTCTTTCGTCTAGCGCTGCCGCACCTGAAGCGTGGCGGCCTTTTTATCACCGATAATGTTCTCTGGAGCGGCAAGCTGGGTATGCCCAACCCCGACGCCCAAACCCAGGCGATCCTCGAGTTCAATCAACTGATCTGCGAGTCACAAGGTCTGTTTACGACCATCTTGCCCATCCGCGACGGGGTTTCCGTTTGCGTAAAGAAGTAGCGGATTGGGTGCGGTGCTAGAATTGTGGGTTTCCACCACCGCGATGAAGACCCCGACACCCTTGCCCGTTGAACAGATTCCCGAAACTCTGCCCCGCACGCAAGCTCATGCGCGGCCCGACTCTTCCAGCGACGTTCTCTGCGTGGGCGCTGGCCCCACCGGCCTGGCCTGTGCCATCGAGGCGCAGAAGGCTGGTTTCAAGGCGCTCATCGTCGACAAGGGATGCCTGGTCAATTCCATCTATCACTATCCGAATAACATGGTGTTCTTCACCACGCCGGAGTTACTCGAGATTGGCGATATTCCGTTCACGACCTCACTGGCCAAGCCCACGCGGCTTGAAGCCCTCGAATATTACCGCCGCGTCGCCGAGCACTATCACCTGCATGTCCGCCAGTACGAGTGGGTGAAGACCATTACGGGCGGGGACGGTAAGTTTCGCGTCACCACCACCGACCGGCACAGCGCTATTCACGACTACCGCGCGCGCAAGATCGTGGTCGCCACTGGCTACTACGATCTCGCGAACCAAGTTGGCATCCCCGGCGAAGACCTGGACAAAGTCTTCCATTATTATCGGGAACCGCATCCTTATTACGACGCGGATGTGGTGGTCATCGGCGGCAAGAATTCAGCGGCCGAGGCGGCATTGGATTTGTGGCGGCACGGCGCGCGGGTCACGCTCGTCCATCGCGGACCCCAGATGCACCACCACGTTAAGTATTGGGTGCGGCCCGATATTGAGAACCGGATAAAAGCTGGCGAAATCGTCGCGCGCTTCCACAGCACGGTGCAGGAAATCGGCTCCGACTTCGTGGTGCTGCAAACTCCGTCCGGGCCCCAGCGCTTGAAAAACGACTTCGTATTCGCGCTCACCGGTTACCATCCCGACTACGACTTCCTGCGCAGCCTGGGCATCGAACTCTCGGACGAACAGATGCGCCCGGTCTGCGATCCGGAGAATCTGGAATCGAATATTCCGGGAATCTACGTCGCAGGAGTCATCGTGGCGGGGTCACGGACGAACGAAATCTTCATTGAGAATGGGCGCTTCCACGGCAAACTGATCGCCGCGCATCTGAGCGAGAAGCTGGGCGGCGGGAATCCGAACTACCCGCTGGATGCGACTTAACGAGTGGCCGTGGCTCTCGGCACTTCCAGAACAAACCAGGCAGGGATTTCATAGTGGCAGGGAGAATGGGGAGGCCAAGAGCGTCCTGCGTGGGGAGAACTCACTACTTTTCAATAGATTAGCCGGGGTTCCCGCTGGCATTTCAGTTGCTTGAAATCACAGCCAGGAGAACTCCCATGTCAGAAGAAACACCCTCTCGCCCAGATTCTGCGAACCAAGGTTCTGCGACCCGATTCCGGGCCACTGTGGCGGCGCTCTTGGCGGTCGGAATCGCTGCTGGCGCCTATGCCGTGCACGAGCGCAATGTGGCCAAGCAATTGGCCGACCAGAACAGCGCAGTTACCTCCACACTGAATACGACCCGCGACCAGATGAGCGCGTTGACCACCAGGCTCGACGCCATGAACGCGGAACGGACAGCGGAGAAACCGGCGGCCTCTCATTCCGCCCTCGATCATTCCGTCCTCTATCGAAAGCCGCTGACTGCGGCGAGTATGCGCCACCGCATCGACGACCCACGCTGGAAGAAAGTCCAGGGGCAACTGGACGAGCAGGGGAAACAGATCGACTCCACTCGCCAGGATCTCGCGAACACCCGTACGGAACTCCAGGGCTCGATCGCCACCACCCACGACCAACTGGTGATGTTGGAGAAGAAAGGGGAACGGAGTTACTACGAGTTCGATCTCGACAAGAGTGGACAGGTGCAACGCGAAGGTCCGGTCGGAGTCCGATTGCGCAAGGCCAACACCAAACATCAGTACGCCGACCTGGAAATGATGGTTGACGATTTCAAAGTGTCGAAGAAGCATGTCAACATCTATGAACCAGTGGTCTTCTACTCGGCGGATCGCAAGGTGCCGGTGGAACTGGTGATCAATAGCATCGGCAAGAACCATATTCACGGCTATGTCAGCGAGCCCAAGTACAAGGGTGCGGAACTGGAAGCGATGGCCAACACAAACAACCCGGCGAACAGTCCGGCGAACGAAGGGGCAACCAGTACCAGCGGCGAGCAGCCCGATTCCGCAGCGAAGCCTTCGCCGGTGCGGCAGAAATTGGAGCCGCCTAACAACTGAGCGGACGAGTTGCATCACCTGCCTCAATGCACCTTAGCCCAGGAAGCTTCCTGAGCCCTAAGGTGCATGTGAGGGCAGGACACGGTCGCGGGCCCAGCAGCACCCTTGTGATCTGTGTGGCCTGATGAAGGTGGGTTATAAAACGGACTATGCGGTTCCAAGCCAAAGGCGCCTGCGTGTTTCTGCTGTTCTGCTTGGGTGCGCATGTTTCGTTCGCGCAAGCGCCAGACCAGCGAGGGGGCACCAACCAGGCTTATCGGGCCTCCCGCGAGACTTCTGACCCGCGGCCGAAGCCGATTAAGTCCCGGGCACTGACTACAAGCGAGGGGTT
Source organism: Terriglobales bacterium (assembly GCA_049697355.1). GTDB lineage: Bacteria > Acidobacteriota > Terriglobia > Terriglobales > Acidobacteriaceae > Acidiflorens. The sequence goes on along the minus strand of JBAVVP010000441.1, from coordinate 7,165 downwards.
GGCGATTCTGGGTGAGGCACTCGATTCCCGCCACCACGCGAACCTGCCCTCCGATTGCTCGCACTTTGTGCATGAACTCTATGAGCGCGCCGGTTTTCCTTACGAATACGCGAGCTCTTCGGACCTGTACGCGGGGATCGACGAATTTCGGCGAGTGGCCAATCCGCAACCGGGCGATTTGGCCGTCTGGCCCGGGCATGCCGGAATTGTGGTGAATCCCGCTCAGCATTCTTTTTTTAGCGCGTTGAGTTCGGGCCATGGCGTCGAGTTGTACGATTCGCCATACTGGAAACGGCGCGGGCGGCCCCGTTTCTATCGTTACGTTAAGCCGATTCCAAGGGGCGTCCTCTCCACTTCGGTTCGGACTGCGAGCCTGAAGCCCGCGGTTTTGGGGCGCACGGAGCCGACGGACGACTCTGTGCCTGATCGACCGGAGGAGTCATCGAACGGGGCGGGGTCCTCCACGAAGCTTGCGGCAAACCTGCCGATGGACACGACGACTGCCCCGGTTCCGGTCGTCAATTCCGTGCGGCCCAAACCTGATCAGGTCAGCGCAGCCTTCCTTGAAGCATGCAAAGGCTGGGGGGAGAACCTCCGGGAGCGTGACCTCTTCCAGTCGGCTCAACCTGTGATGGTGTTCGACCGTTTTGAAGTGAGAAAGGTGCACCTTGCAGGGAACCAGGGCTGGGCAGAGGTTCAGATCGATGAACTGCTTTCTGTCACCGGCGGTCAGGGGCAGGTGCACGAACATTCGGAAAGGCAACGCTGGCCTCTGCGTCGCCGCGACAAGACGAGTTGGGAACTGGTGCCTCCAAGGGATACGATCTACCTTTCTCAGCCTGTCGCTGTGCGCATCCTGGCGCGCGAACTCGCACAACTCACCGACGACACTGCCGACACTGTAAGTCGACCCCAGGAGAAGGCTGAGTTGGCTCGCCTTCTGGATGGGCTTCTGGGCAAATAGCTCCTCGGCCCGCCGTCCGGCTAAGATGCCCAGTGTACCCACCTTGAAACTTGACACCACCGTGCAAAGAAGTAACCTGCCTAAAATAGGGTCTATGCACGCCATGGTGGGGTATGCAGTTGTCAGTAGAGGACGAAGTTTCTCGCCTAAAGGCGCTCGCTGAGTGCCGTATCGTCGACAGCCCGCGAGAAGAGTTCTTCGACGATATTGCCGATCAGGCAACCTATCTTTGCGGCACTTCCATCGGGTTCATTAGTTTCATCGATTCGCAACGCGAATGGCTTAAGGCCAAGGTGGGGTGGGAGGTCACGGAGATCCCACGGGACCAATCGTTGAATGCGTTGATACTCGGCAATCCCCACCTGCTCATCGTGGAGGACACAGCCGCCGACCGAAGATTTCGCTCTCATCCCTGGGTGACGCAATCCGGGATCCGTTTTTATGCCGCTGCCCCCGTGGTTACAAAAGACGGCTACGTTCTGGGCGCCATTAACGTACTGGATCGTTTGCCCCGATCACTCCCCAGCGGTCATCGGAGGATTTTGCAGACGCTCGCCAATGCGATCGCGGGTCAACTGGAGTTGAGGCGCGCATCCCTCAACCCAACAACATCGGGTTGCGATAGCCGCCATCAACTACTACTTGACCAGAACGTGGCGGGTTTTTACCGCACCACGGCAGACGGCCGAGTGCTCGCCTGCAATAGTACATTTGCGCGGATGCTGGGATACGCCTCCCGGGAAGAGGTGCTCGGCTGCCAGGCACAGCAGTTCTACTTTTCTGTTGAAGAGCGCGAACAGTTCCTCAAGGATCTGCAACGGGAAGGGAGTCTGGTCAACTCGGAGCTGCGCCTTCGACGAAAGGATGGAACCCCGATCTGGGTGTTCGAGAACGTGGTGGCGACCTGCGACGAGCAGGGCAATGTAACGCTCATCGAGGGCACGATGGTGGACGACTCGGCCCACAAGCGCACTGAAGATGCTGTTCGGGAAAGCCAGGAACGCCTGCACGGCATTATCGCATCGGCGATGGATGCAATCATTACGGTCGACGAGAGGCAGCAGATCATCGTGTTCAACAAAGCGGCCGAGGAGATTTTTCGTTGCAGCGGTGCGGACGTGATCGGCAAATCCATCGATCGCTTCGTTCCAGAGGGCCTTCGTGAGATTCATCGGCAGCACATCCGCGATTTTGGACAAATCGGCGTGAGCCACCGTTCCATGTACGCGCCGAGAGCGATTGTTGCGGTCCGGTCGAATGGTGAGGAATTTCCGGTCGAAGCTTCGATCTCCCAGATAAGAACCTCTACCGAGAATCTCTACACGGTGATCCTGCGTGACATCAGTGTGCGCAAGCGCACCGAGGAGCAACTGCGTCAGGCCCAGAAGATGGAGGCGGTCGGGCAGTTGGCAGGCGGCGTCGCCCACGAATTCAACAACTACCTTGCCATCATCATGGGATACACCGAACTGCTGGAGCGCGAAACCGTTGGAAACGACTCCCTGCGAATGAGTCTCTCGGAGATCAAGGACGCGAGTCAAAAGGTGGCGTCATTGACCAGGCAGTTGCTGGCCTTTAGCCGGAAACAGGTGATCGAGCCGAGGGAAGTCGATCTGAACTCCACGGTGTGGGAAACCCACAAGCTGCTGCGCCGATTGATTCCGGTGACGATCGACCTGATTCCGAAACTGCAGGATGACGTGGGCAAAGTGAAAGCCGATCCGGCTCAGGTGCAGCAGATTCTCATCAATCTTGTGCTCAACGCTCGAGACTCGATGCCCGACGGCGGCAAAATTTTCATCGAGACGGAGGAAGTAGACTTGGACCCGGAATACGCGAGCCGCCAGCTCGACGTCCAAGCGGGCCGATACGTCATGCTCTCGGTGGCGGACACAGGCATTGGAATGGATAAGGAAACCCTCTCCCACATCTTCGAGCCCTTCTTTACCACCAAGGAGGAGGGCAAGGGAACGGGGTTGGGGCTATCGACCACTTACGGAATTGTGAAACAAAGTGGCGGGCACCTCACCGTGGCCAGTGTTCCGGGAAGGGGATCTACGTTCCGCATCTATCTGCCGAAGCTGTCGGATTCCGGCGCTATCCCGAAGCCCTCGAAGGTGCAGTCCAATCCGCCACAAAGACAGACTGTGTTGGTTGTGGAGGATGAGGGCGCCTTGCGCAAACTCATGACGAAAATATTGGAGCGGGCGGGCTTCCAGGTGGTGGAAGCGAAGGATGGCGAGCAGGCGGTCGAGATCTGCAAGAGCGGGGCTGAGCGGCTCGACATGGTGGTAAGCGATCTGGCCATGCCCAAACTGAATGGCCTTCAACTGAAGGAGGCCGTATCCGGTCTACGCCCCGAGCTGAAATTCCTGCTCATTTCCGGTTATGCCGAGGACGTAGTCGAAGACCCCGCGATTCTAAAGAAAGATACCAACTTCCTCGAAAAACCATTTTTGCCTGACGAGCTGATTCTCAAGGTTCGAGAGGTTCTGCGAGGCAAGAGCGGGGAACCAGCCGGGGTGGACTCTGCCCCTCCTGCGGATGTGGGAACTTGATTTCTTAGAAGTGCTTACCGCGGGCTCTACTCAGCTAGTCCGTGAAATGCCGGGGCGAAGAACGACCTGGCTCCTCGTTACTCTCGTAATCTTCCCGGTTACTGACTCGCCGACTAGACTCATCCAAATGGGGCCGTGGTGCGGCCCGACTTGGCTCTATGCCTGACGCCGGACAACCCGAAGGGCAAAACCGGCTTCGCACTCTAAAGCAACGACTGGAAGAATTATCAGCGGTGCCGCCCAGCGCCGGACATGCGGAAGAATTTGTAGCCCTGACCCAGGAAAAACGCCACCTGGAGGCAAGCTTCCGCGCCGACCCAACCCTCGCTTCTCTATATCAAGCGGTAAAGAATTCAGGACAAGCCGCTCAGCCTGGCCATGACTCCGGTAACGTTTTGGCAAATGTTAATCGGGAACTCAGAAAGCTGGAAAAACGCGACGGGGAATTGTGGCTGATTGCGACTGTCACCGGGATTCTGGTTGGAACCGCACTCCTGGCGGTCCTGTTGCCCTCCGCCTTTTTGAAGTCCAGTAACCTGCATTTTGAGATCACGGTATCGAAAGAGCTGGCGTCCGGTCTGTTCGTGCTGCTGATCCTCGCCAATACCTATATCGTGTCCCGGCGCATCGAGTTCCGGAAATTGCGGCAGCAAACGATCTCGACTACGATGCAGAATGAACTGATTCGCCTGCAGTCTTTTACCGATCCGCTTACTGAAATCTACAATCGCCGCGCACTCGAAGAACTGTCCAGCCGTTTCATCGGTCAGGCAAGGCGTGTGGGCACCCCTTTGACTTTCCTACTGATCGACGTGGACCGCTTTAAACAGGTCAATACTCGATTCGGTCACCTGACCGGCGATTTTGTCCTTACCGAGATCGCCACACTGCTCAAAGGTTCGATCCGAGGTTCGGACGCTGCCATTCGTTACGGTGGGGATGAATTCCTGATCATGCTGTCGAATACCGACGCGGCAGGCGCCGCCAACGTCGTAGACCGGATTGGAGCTTCCTTGAACGATTGGAATCAATCGAGCGTTCTGGATGGCTTTACGGTGAGCGTCAGTATCGGCCTAGCGCAATGGAGCGATGGCCAGACGATCGACGAAGTGCTCGATCTCGCCGACCGGCATATGTACGAAGAAAAAGTCGAGGGTGCGCTCTTGTCTGCACCGGAGCCCAAAACGGCTGGTTCAACCCTGCAAACGCGGGAGTAGCCCCACGCCCTTCCGGCTCGATCGTATTCCTCCCGTACCGCGCTAGAACCAGAACGACCAAATGGCGTCCACGCTGGCATGGGTGATGGCCGAGGCTGGCACTCGCCGGTGCTCGCGCCAAGCCCGGCCGTAGAAAATCCCGGCGATGCTGGCCAACACGACATAGTGCCAGTTGAAGTGCGCTGAACGTTTATTGAAATGGGAGAGCCCGAACAGGATGGCGGTGATGGCCAGCGCTGCGCGGCGTCCCACGCGCCGTTCCAGCAGATTTTGCATCCAGGCGCGAAAGAAAAGTTCCTCCGGAACCGCAATGAAGATGAAGATATAGATCCAGGTTGGAATCATCGAGAGCCGCAGCGCGTTGCCATGCGGATGAAGAAAGCCCAGCGCCAAGCCTCCTGCCAGAACTAACGGCGAAAAATAGACCAGTTCGCGCAGTCCGGTTTTCCAGTCGCTCCAGCGGAAATGAAAGTCGAAGCCAGTGCCGTTAAGCCGCCGGATCACGACGAATCCATAGAGCGCGGCATCGACGAGGAGCAACTTTCCCAGGCCCGTAAGGGTGCTCGGCCACGCCGGCTCGAACCAGCGCAAGTCCACGGCCAGGCCGAGCGTCAGGAGAACGATCGCGTCTCGCCAATTCCCGCGTTGCTCGGGGTCGGCGATCGCGGCCTGTGCGAGAAGCCACGCGATCGCCACCGGAAGCGCCACATAGAGCGCGCACCATTTCCAGGAAAACATGTGGTGTGAACAGGAAATCAGAACGTAGGGCAGTGCGCAGAGGACCGGCAAGGCCGTTCGTAGGCTTGACGGCCAGCGAGAGCAGGCTTGCCCAACCCGCGCGCCGGCTAAGGCGAATAGGGCTGCGGGGGCGAGCTCGAGCACAAGCACCGCGAGGTCTGCGGGGGATGTGTTTTGCATGGGGATATCTTAATTCGGGAAGGGCTACACAATATGCCGCCACCCACCCTTGCAAACAGCGCGAGGTGGGGCGCCTGCGCCTTTCACTGGTTTATACTGAACCAATGTCGGGGTCCGACGACAAGACGTTTTACCTGGAAACCTTTGGCTGCCAAATGAATGCGCACGACTCCGAAAAGGTGGTCGGGACGCTTTTGCAGCAGGGGTATCGGCAGGTACCTTCCGTCGAAGAGGCGGGGCTGGTGCTGTATAACACCTGCTCGATTCGCGACAAGGCGGAGCAGAAGGTCTTTAACCGACTGGCGGATTACAAGAAGTATCGGGCGCAGGGGAAACAGTTTGGCGTCCTGGGGTGCGTGGCGCAGCAGGAGGGGGAAAAGATTTTTGAGCGCACTCCCTATGTGTCACTGGTGTGCGGGTCGGCTTCTTACCGCAATCTTCCGCAGATGCTGGTGCAGTTGGAGACGGGTCAGTCACGGGTTACCGGGCTTGACGATCGCGCTACCGACAAGTGCTTTGAGACCGAGTACACGGCTCGCACCAATCCGCATCGCGGCTACATCACGATTATCGAGGGATGCGACAAGTTCTGCGCTTATTGCGTTGTGCCTTATACGCGGGGCAAGGAGCGCAGCCGGACGTCCTCGTCTGTTTTGGACGAAGCGCGGCAACTGGTGGACTTGGGCTACACGGAGATTCAACTGCTTGGGCAAAACGTTAACTCTTACCGCGATCCCGATGGAAAGAAGAGCTTTGCGGAGTTGCTGGCGACGGTTGCTTCGGTGGCGGGAATTCGGCGGGTGCGGTTTACTACTTCTCATCCTCGGGACTTTGGGCGGGATATCGTTGACGTCATCGATTCGGTGCCGGCGCTTTGCGATCACGTGCATCTGCCGGTGCAGAGCGGATCTTCGCGCGTGCTGGATGCCATGCAGCGGCTTTACACCCGGGACGAATATCTGGAACGCATCGGCTGGATTCAGGCGGCGCGGCGCGATATCTCTCTTACCAGCGATCTGATTGTTGGATTTCCCGGCGAGACGGAACGGGAGTTTGAAGAGACGCTATCGTTGATGGATGTGGTGGGATACGATTCGGTGTTTACGTTTAAGTATTCTCCGCGGCCTAACACTCCGGCGTTGCGATTGGAGGATGCGATCCCGGATGCGGAGAAGGCTCGGCGGCTCGCCGTATTGAACGACAAGCAAAAGCAGATTGGGGCGCGGCGGAATCAGCGGCACGTTGGGCAAGTACTTGAGGTGATGGTGGAAGGGAAGAACCCGGCGCGCGGACAGTGGATCGGGAGGACTTCGCAGATCAAGGTCATGAACTTCACCGTGCCGGAGGGCGTTGAGCTCACGACGGGGAGCTATGTTCCGGTGCGCGTCACGGGAAGCTTTCCGAACAGCCTCGTGGGCGAGATGGTGGCGTCGAACCTCTCGTAGAGACGCGGCTTGCAGCGTCTCTTGCCGCAGGGTGAGACGGGGCAAGCCCCGTCTCTACACGGG
>JBAVVP010000440.1:0-4738 GCA_049697355.1 Terriglobales bacterium | reverse complement strand
GTAGCTGAACACCACTTCTTGCTGATCATCGTCTCCGCGCATGCTTCCTTCATACCGCATCGCCTTGTGCAAAGGCGTATCTTTCTCGCTTCTCTCCAATCTTTTTTCCGCAAGTTGTTCAGCGCTGGGGAATGTTGCAGAAAATGAACCAAGTCCTGGAGGGACGACCCAGCTCACACGCAACTGTCTTGGGGTCGGAGGAGCGAAATCTATTCTCTCCGCCGCCCCAGTCCCAGCACCTTGGTCACCTTACCGACCCTGTGGCTGGTTGCTAAGATCAGCTCTGTGCGAGCTCTCGTCCTCATTCTAGTGCTTCTCGCAGCGCTGCCCGCCTGCGCCGACGTCATTCACCTCAAGAATGGACGCACTATCTGGGCCGACCAGGTCCGCGAAACCAAGACCCGTGTCGAGTACGACCTCGGCGAAGACACCTACGCCATCCCGAAATCCTCCGTCGACCATATCGAGGCCGGTGGCGTCGCCCCGGTTCACGCCGGAGCTTCCGCCAACCTACCGGACATCACCCCGCCCGCACCGTCGTTTCGTCACGCAGCTGACCTGGTCGAAAAGGTCATCCGCGATGGCAAGGTCGACACCGATGCTTTGGCCAACATCGCGCAAACCGGCAATCCCGAACTCGCGGCCACTGCCTACTTCCTCGCCGGCAAGAACGAATCCGACCATGGCAGGTTCCCGCAGGCCGAACGCTATTACGAATCCGCGCTCCACTTTCAGCCGGACAACTCCACCTTGCTGGTCTACTATGCCGCCTGCCTGTTGCGCACCGGCCAAACTGCCGACGCCCTGTCGTACGCCCAACACGCCGCCAGCGTTGATCCGAACTCACCCGATGCCCTGGCCATGGTGGGCTTCGCGCAATTCGCCAGCGATCATACGCCCGATGCCATTCTCGCGTGGAAGAAGTCGCTTGCCCTTCGTCCCGACGCCACCATCAGCGAGTACCTGGCTCGCGCCGAGCGCGAATCAAACGCCGAGTCCGAGTTTTCGCAGCGCGAAAGCAGCCACTTCACCTTCCATTTCGAAGGCAAGGAGTCTTCCGAGGCCTTCCGCCGCGACCTCGTCGCCACTCTCGACTCCGAGTATGACGACCTGGCGCGCGATCTCGGCTACTCGCCCCACGACAATATCGCCGTCACGCTCTATACGCGGCAGGCGTTCTTCGACGTTACCCGTGCGCCCTCCTGGACCGGCGCCCTCAACGATGGCAAGCTGCGCATCCCGATCAGCGGCGTCCAGAGCGTGACGCCCGACCTCGCTCGCGTCCTGAAACATGAACTGACGCACTCTTTCGTCTCCCAGATGTCGAGCAACCGCTGTCCCACCTGGCTGAACGAAGGCATCGCCCAGATCGAAGAAGGAAGGTCGTCCGCCTCTTACGGACACTGGCTCGCACAACTCTTCGCGGCCGGAAATGAGATGCCCCTCAACCTGCTCGAAGGCAGCTTCATGAATTTCTCCGAGCCCGAGGCCGCCACCGCGTACGCCGAATCTCTAGCCGCCGCCGAATACATCCGCGACGCCTACGGCATGAGCGAAATTGCGCGCATTCTGGGACTGCTCTCCGAAGGCAGTTCAACGGAAGCCGCTTTGCGCGCCACCGTCCACTCCGACTACCGCCAACTCCGCGACGAAATGACCCGCACACTAAAAGAAAAGTACGGCGAGTAGGCCGGGCCTATGGGCACGGCTCGTGTGGGCACGGGCGACTCGCCCGTGTCGGTCCTGAACTCCTGTCTCGTATCACCTGGCACCGCGCCCACATGATAATTACCTCGTTGACACCGTCACTCTGTCACCCTGAGCGAAGCAGGACGAAGAGCGGAGCGAATCGTCTTGCACAGTCGAAGGGCCCCTACCCGACCCACGCCGTGCCTGCAACGCGGGAAGCAACCAACCAGTCGAGGTAGGGATGCTTCGACTGCACAAGCCCGTCCGCCGGGCGGACAGGCTTATTCCGCTCAGCAAGACAGGGTTCCTGGTGAAGTACAAATCACACGGTCACGGCACTAGCCCCCACCTGATTGCCCCGTCCCAAGCTTTGTGTTAAATTTCGCCACTTATGAAAGCGCTCCTTTCCAAGCTCAGGTTCGGTTCAAAGCGGGCGGAACCTCCCGAGATCCTCCAGGCAGAGAGCCTGGCGCTAAGGGGCGCGGATATGTCGGTTGCCTATTCTTCCTCGCGCGCCGGAGGCGATTTCCACGATTTTCTGCGCGTCAGCCCAACCCGTTTCCTTTTCGGATTGCTCGACGTGGCTGGAAAGCGCGAAGCCAACGCCTCTGTACTTGACGCTGCCAGGGCTTGTTTCCGCTCGTCAGCCGAGCAGCTCTTCGCCGCCCCCGAACTGAACGAATCGGACGCGATGATCGAACTCTCGCGCCGTCTGAATCTCGAGATCATGCGCGCTGCCGGAGGCGTGCGCAGTTGCCCGGCCTTCGCCGGTTGCTACAACGAAGATTTGGGCACGGTTTGCTACGCGAATGCGGGCCACACCCCCGGCCTGTTGCGCGACGACTCCGGCATCGTCGAATTGCCCGCAACCGGTCTGCCGCTAGGTCTGTTCGCGCTCGCCCCCACCGACGCTCGCATCGTTGGCCTGGGGGCGAAGGGCTCGCTGGCGCTGGTTTCTCGCGGCGTGGTGGAGGCCGAGTCGATGCACGTGGAATTCGGCCTGGACGGAGTCAAGAGCGTCATGCAGGCCGGATCTTCTTCGGCAGAAGACCTCTCCCAGCGCATCCTGCAACGCGTGCAAGACTTCATGAACATGGCTCCAAAGCACAACGACGTGACCGCATTGACGCTCACGCGAGGAAATTAGCCTCGGCAAAAGTTGGCCAGACAAGCCTGTCCGCTCAATTGGCCTCCATGCTCCTGGCGGCGTAAAATAGAAGACAATTTCCCTCGGGTCTTACCCGTGTTTCGAGAAAACGTTTCGAGAGAACCCTAATGAAGAACGCCAGACTTCCCCTGCTGTTAGCTGTTGGATACGCGCTGCTGCTTCCATCTCTGTCGCCGGCCGATACCGTCGTCGAAGAGATCATCGCCCGGGTGAATAACGAAATCATTACGCGCACGGAATACGTACGCAGCCGTGATCAGCTCAAGCAGGAACTACAGCAGCAGGATTCGGCCACCGCCGATCGCGTTTTTGCGGAGAAGCAGCGCGACGTTCTGCGCGATCTGATTGACCAGCAACTCCTGCTGCAGAAAGCTAAAGACCTCGGCATCACCGGCGACACGGAGCTGATCAAGAAGCTGGACGAAATGCGCAAGCAGATGAACCTCGGAAGCATGGAAGAACTGGAGAAGGCGGCGGAGGCCCAGGGCGCGTCGTACGAAGACTTCAAGCAAAACCTGCGCAACCAGATCATCACCCAGCGTGTAATCGGGCAGGAAGTCGGTTCGAAACTGGCCATGAACAAGGATGACGTAAAAAAGTTCTACGACCAGCACCGCACGGAGATGGAGCGGCCCGAAGAAGTGCGCCTCGCCGAGATTATTATCGCTCCCAAAATCCCTGCCAAGCCGGCTGTCGGCGCCGATGGCAAGCCCGTGCCGCCTTCGGAGGCTGAAACGGAAGCAGCTCTGGCCGCCGCCCAGTCCAAGGCGCAGAATCTGCTCGATCAGGTCCGCAAGGGAGCAAAGTTCGGGGACTTGGCGATAAAGTATTCCGATGGACCGTCGGCGAAAGACGGCGGCGACCTCGGCAGTCCCTTCAAGCGCGGCACCCTCTCGAAAGAATTGGAAGACAAGGTTTTTGCGCTAAAAGCCGGCGAAGTCACGGATGTGGTTCGCACCAAGCAGGGTTTCGTATTCCTGCAGGTGACCGAGCATCAGGCGGCGGGCATTCCCACTCTCAAGGAAGTGGAGCCGCGCATCCAGGATGCGTTGTATATGCAGAAACTGCAGCCGGCGCTGCGGGCGTATCTGACCACGCTGCGCGAAGAAGCCTTTATTGACTACAAGAACGGTTATGTCGACTCGGGAGCAAGCGCCAAGCAGACCAAGCCGGTCGAAACCACGGCCAAAGAAGACAAAGCGAAGAAACTGAAAAAAAAGAAGAAACTGGGCGTGTTTTAGGCTAATCTTCCGTGGCGCGGCGAGATTCGTATCAGGGCATGCCTTCAGGCATGCCGCAAGCGTAGTAACGACGATGCGCCTTCAGGCGCTGGATGCGGCAGCCGATTTCGCGGAGGCTCATGAAAGAGTTTTTTATCTCCGATTGTTCCCAGCAGGAAAACAAGGTCATCACCTCCAGCTTCGTGGTGGCGTCGAAGCAGGTGAAAGCCAAGAAAAACGGCGAGCCTTACCTGGCGTTGACCCTGGCCGATCGCACCGGCCAGGTCGAAGCCAAGATGTGGGACAACGTCGAGGAATTCATCGACGCCTTCGAGCAGGAAGATTTTCTCAAGATCAAAGGGCTCGTCAATAAATACAAGAATCGTTTTCAGCTCACGATTCACAAGCTGCGCCGCATGGAAGAAGCTGAGATCGACTTCACCGACTACCTGCCCAAGACCACCAAGGATATCGGCGAACTTTGGAGGACGCTGACGGAGTTTGTCGCCACCTTCCAGAATCCTCACCTGAAGGCGCTGGTGGAACTATTCATGGCAGATGCGGAGATCGCCGAGCGCTACCGTAATGCCCCCGCCGCCAAGACGCTTCATCATGCCTACATCGGCGGACTGCTCGATCACGTCGTGTCCCTGTTCCGCTC
>JBAVVP010000439.1:0-6280 GCA_049697355.1 Terriglobales bacterium | reverse complement strand
AAGAATCTCGACGCCTTCTTTTTCTAACAACCGGCAGTCGCGGTCGAAAGGGCGCGGATATTTTGCCAAATCCTCTTTCGGGCCGAATTGCGTTGGGTTCACGAAGATGGAAACCGCAACCGCGTCGCACTGCGCCTTGGCCGCGCGGACCAGCGACAGATGCCCCTCGTGCAGAGCGCCCATGGTCGGCACCAGGCCAAGGCGCTTGCCGCTGGCGCGGGCAGCGCGACAGGCAGCGCGACCCTCCGCAATGGTCGAGCATATCTTCATGGAGAGAGCGATCTGCTCTTCACATCACCCGATGACCCGATCGCCAGATCACCCGATGACCCTCACGGCGTCTCACGGTACTGCACGTCCAATTCCTTCAGAGTTCCCAGGAGCAAAGCGCGGTTCTTGCGCACATCTGCTTTTGTCTGCTCGGTTGGATCTTTGGGAACGCTTTCGGCGACCAGCACCACCCGGCCGTAAGGCCATGCACTCGACGGAAGGGAGACCAACCTGCCTGGGACTTCTTCGGGCTTCAGCATGTGGATCTCGGAATTGGCGAGATCGACCAGGCCGATCCCATCCTCGCGAACCACCAAATACGGATTCTGCCAATGGACCATATCGCGGACGACCGGGTACTTGGCGGGATCCGGCGCGGGGATGGACTCGAGTCTGATCGCTTGTGACGCCTGCGCGGGTTCTGGCGGTACAGGCCCGGAGCAGGCCGCCAGAGTCCCTAGCAGAATGCAAGCGGCCAGCACTTGAACAACGTCTCGCACGCTAGTTCGCACTAAAGCCCGCACGCAAGTTCGCACTAAAGTCCGTACGACAGTTCGCACACCAATCCGCACAACGTTTTCTCCGCCCGCCATTATCGCAGCATGGCCTGCTTGCGGTGGAGTACCGTTTCCAGTGCGGTCTGCGTTTCCTTCGGCAAGTGGTAAGACTCAGCGTCGTTTGGGAACTGGTGGGAAACGATGTCGGCCTTGAACGCCAGCACCGCTTCCGTGATCAGCGCGGCGGCGTCTCCATAGCGGCGGACGAATTTTGCGGGATGCCCGAACGTCAGGTTGACGAGGTCGTGGAAGACAAGCACCTGGCCATCGCAATCCGGCCCAGCGCCGATGCCGATCGTGGGAGCTTCGACCTCGGCGGTGATCATGGCCGCAACTTCGCGCGGAATACCTTCCAGGTAGATGCAAGCCACGCCCGCGCGATCAAGCGCGACTGCATCGCGCATGAGTTGCTCGACGGCGTTCAGAGTCTTGCCTTGAACTTTGTAGCCTCCCATTATGTTGATCGATTGCGGCGTGAGCCCGATATGCCCGGCGACCGGAATCTCGGCGTCGATTACGCGGCGAATCATCTCGACGCGCTTCTCGCCGCCTTCCATCTTGACCGCCTCGGCGCCGCCTTCTTTCACGAAGCGGGCAGCGTTCCGAACCGCGTCGCGGGGTTCAACCTGATATGACCCGTAAGGCATGTCGGCGATCAGCAGAGCGTCCTTCACGCCCCGGTGCACTGCCTTCACATGGTGCAGCATCTCGTCCACCGTAACCGAAAGCGTGTTCTCATAGCCAAGCATGGTCATAGCCAGCGAGTCGCCGACCAGGACAATGTCGATGCCCGCCTCGTCGACCAGGCGCGCGGTGGCGTAGTCGTAGGCGGTCAGGCAGGTGATGGGTTCGCGTTGAAACTTTCTTTCGCGGATGGTAGCTGTGGTGATCTTGTGACGGGGTTCGCCAATCGGGGTGAGACTCACGATGTCCTCCAGTGCCCCTCCGCAAACCGGGCGGATAGAGCCTGTACGCGTCTTTAGGATGACGCTGGGAGGATTATAGGCGCAAAAAGGTCGTTCGTCGATAGGCGGTGGGCACCGGTGGCGATGGTCGCAACCTGCGTCCCCAGCTGCTATAAGTCCTTTATCTTCTATCCTCTGCGTGGCCGCGCAACCTGCGACCGCCCTACGCGCTAGCGGCTTCCGTGCTGCCCAGCGGCAGAAAATATTGCGTGCCCTTGATCGGAGCCGAGACTTTTTTCAGCAGCTCCTGCAAGTCTTCGTTGCGGTCGACGAAGTCGATCTCGGAGGTGTTCACGATCAGCAGGTCGGACTGCGTGTAGTGAAAGAAGAAGTGTTCGTAGGCCTTCACCACTTCCATCAGGTAATCCTCGCTGATGGCCTTCTCGCCGGCCACGTTCTTCTTCTTCAGCCGCTTCTTCAGTACTTCCGGCGTTGCTTGCAAGTAAATGACGAGGTCGGGAGTCGGCAGTTGCTCACGGAAGTAATTGAAGTAGCGATTGTAGGTATCGAGTTCCTGGTCGTTGAGATTAAGGCAGGCGAAGAGCTTGTCTTTTTCAAAAATATAATCGGAAACCACTGTCTTATTTGATCGCGGCCCCAGATCGAGCGCGCGCAGCTGCTCGAAGCGGCGGATCAGGAATGCCAGCTGGGCCTGGAATGCAGCGCCCCGCTCGCCTTCGTAGAACGCCTTGAGAAATGGATTGTCCTCCGGCTCGATCACGCGCTGAGCGGCCAGGCGCTCTCCCAGAACCCGCGCCAGCGTGCTCTTCCCAACTCGTATGGGACCTTCAACCGCAATGTAACGGGGAAGCTCGAAAAGCTTGGCCATGGATAGTCGTGAGCAGAATATCTTGCTTGGAGTTCGGATGCAATTGTGGATTTGTTGGAAGTCAGAAGTTAGAAGTCAGAATGCAGAAGTGAAGACCTGCGCTTGGTGAGCTTTTGCTTTTACTTCTGCAATCTGACTTCTGCCTTCTGACTTCCGTTAGAATTCGGTCATGCTTCCGGCTCTAATTGGCCTGACGGCCGCTGCCGCCGCTTCTGCGGCTGGGTACCAGTCCATGGCGCCGACTGGTCAGTGGTTCGGACGGACGATCGCCAGGGGTGCGCGCGGAAGCAAGCAAATCGCCCTGACCTACGACGACGGGCCGAACGATCCGCACACCCTGAAGCTGCTCGATGTGCTGGCGAAACACAACGTGCGGGCGACGTTCTTCATGATTGGCCGCTACGTGCGGCAGCGCCCTGATATTGCGCGCGCGGTGGCGCAGGCGGGACACATCATCGGCAATCACACGTTCACGCATCCGCTGCTCATCTTCAAGTCTGCGGCGCAGACGCGAACCGAGCTTCTGGATTGCCAGTCGGCGCTGCAGGACGCAATCGGCGAGCATTCGAAATTGTTTCGCCCACCCTTTGGAGGAAGACGCCCGGCAACGATCAGGATCGCGCGCTCGATTGGGCTGGAGACGGTGATGTGGAACGTGACCGGCTACGACTGGAATGCTCCGCCCGCGGCGGTGATCGAAAAGAAAGTTGCGCGGCAGATGCGCGGCGGCGACGTGATCCTGCTTCACGATGGCGGACATCGCGCCATGGGTGCCGACCGCGCGCAGACGGTGATCGCAACGGAGGATCTGATCCGGCGATACAAGGATCAGGGTTATGAGTTTGCGACGGTGGAAGAAATAGCGTGCGTTAGCAGGACACCTTCGGTAGCCGGATAGGGCGTGTGTGGCTTTCAGTGAGTGTAATCGCTGATAACAGAAGTTACCTCGCACCCACTTCCGCGTGGAGCAAGAGAAAGGCCGCCGGGGAGGGCTGCCGGATAAGCGAATCCGCAGGGCTAAAGAGGTGCAAACGACCGGGTAATGTCGTTGGCGGTTTTGGCCGGTCCGTCGCCCTGCGCTGTATCTGATGAATGCAGCAGTGGGTGTGACACGCCTGACGCGGCAGCCCGGGCAAGAACACCGACTCCGCGCCGGTCGGAGGCGGCTCGTTTCGTAACAGGGGCTGCCAAAAGAACGATAACTCTTCCAAAGCCGTGAATCTAGGACTAAACTCTCACCAAACGGGGAGACCCGGTGAACAATGAACAGACAAGGAGCGCACCACAGCCCCTAGCCACTCAGCAGGACACAGATCCATTCCGGGGAGTAGGTGGCTTCCTCCTGTTCTTCTGTGTCGGTATTACCATATTTCAACCGCTTGGTTGCGCGGCAGAAATCCTACAGAATCCGCACGACACGTTTGTTGTAGTGTTTGATTTGGGGCTAGCTGCATTTTCAATCTACACTGGCCTTACCATATGGCGTGCACGGCCAAACGCTCTGAAGCTCATCAAAATTTACTTCATCGTATGGCTTGCAGTGGATTGTTTGATGATCCTGAGGCTGTCGACAAATATTAAGGAGATCGTACAACAATCCCCTTCGAAGAATCCCGTAGCTACCGGACTTCAAACGTTGATCACTGTAGCCATCTGGTGGTCGTACTTCGCACAATCAAAGCGTGTAAAGGCTACCTTTGGCTCAAATCTTTAAGATTGCTCCTTTAACTTCTCCAAGACACGTTCGGTAAACCGCAACCGGTAGACAACCGTGTCGATTGGCGAAACATCCCGTGGCTGTTGAAAAACTCGTTTTAGAGAATTTCCCCAGCCAAATTCGTTCGTAAGTTATTGAATCTTCGTTCGCCGCAGGCGCGAAAATTTGCTGAAATTACTGGTTTGGTTCCTTTTTCAACAGCCACTCCCTATTACACCAACTATCCCTATCTACGCATGCGCCATTGCGAACGCGTGCTTCGCTGCGGCGATGGTCTGCCGCACGTCAGACTCTGTATGCGCGGCACCCAGAAACGCCGCCTCAAACTGTGAAGGCGGCAGGTAGATGCCGTTTTCCAGCATTGCCCGGAAGAAGCGCCCGAAGGCTTCGGTGTCGCACTTGGCTGCGGAAGTCCAGTCAGTAACTGGGCCTGCCGCGAAGAACCAGGTAAACATCGAGCCGACGCGGTTGTGGCACACGGTCACACCCGCGTCATGGGCTGCGGCCGCTACTCCAGCGACCACTACTCCGGCAAGCCTGTCCAGGATCGTGTAAACATCTTTGTGGTCGCGCAAGTAACTCAGCGTGGCATAACCAGCCGCCATCGCCAAAGGATTGCCGGAGAGCGTTCCAGCCTGGTACACGGGACCTAGCGGAGCGATCAGATCCATGATTTCGCTCGGGCCGCCGTAGGCACCAACCGGCAAACCTCCGCCGATAATCTTGCCCATGGTGGTGAGATCGGGCTTGATTCCATACAGTTCCTGAGCCCCGCCGAAGGCGAGACGGAATCCGGTCATGACCTCGTCGAGGATGAGCAGGGCCTTGTCGCGCTGAGTAATGGCGCGCAGGGCTTCGAGGTATCCCCGGGCCGGAGGGACGCATCCCATGTTGCCGACCACTGGCTCCACGATGACACACGCAATCTGATGCTTGAATTTCTCGAAAGCTTGCTCAAGCGCGCCGACATCGTTGAACGGAAGCGCCAAGGTGAACTGCGTGAATTCCTCGGGGACGCCCGCTGAGCCCGGAATACCGAGCGTGACCACGCCCGATCCCGCTTTCACCAAGAGCGCATCGGAATGCCCGTGATAGCAGCCTTCAAACTTCACAAGATATTTGCGCTTCGTATACCCGCGCGCCAGGCGGATGGCCGACATGGTCGCTTCCGTGCCGGAACTGACAAAGCGAACTTTTTGCATGTGCGGAAATGCGGAAATCACCAGTTCGGCGAGATCGGCTTCGGCGGGAGTGGAGGCTCCGAAGCTGGTGCCCTTGCGTGCCGCGGCAATCACGGCCTCGATGACGGCGGGCGCGGCGTGCCCGAGGATGAGCGGACCCCAGGAGCCGATGTAGTCCACATACTCGTTGCCGTCGGCATCCCAAATGTGCGAGCCCTGGCCGCGGACGATGTACAAGGGATCGCAACCCACGCTACGGAAGGCGCGCACCGGGGAATTCACGCCTCCGGGAATCAACTGTTCCGCACGTTTCTGCAGCGCGCGGGATTGCTCGGTCTTGCGGGCCATGATTCCTCCAGCCAAGCAGTTGGCACTCCGATCAATATAACAGCGGTGAGGACTAGGGAGGTCAGAGGTTAGAGGTCAGATTGCAGAGGTAAAAACCTATTCTTCAATCTACACATTCGCATCACAGATTATTGGTCTCACTTCTGCAATTTGACTTCTGAAATTAGGGTCTTCACCTCTGCAATCTGACCTCTAACCTCTGACCTCTTCGCTCGCGAATTCACCGGACTTTCACGAAATTGCAATACTCCCGCAATCTCGCGCGGCTATCGTGATGCCAGTTGCCCTTCTAACCGGGAGGGTTTATAAGGACGGCCTCGGGGGGCTCCGGGCTGTCCTTTTTATTTTTCGTCCGCTCTTCGGCCCTATCCCCGATCTTCGCAGCCAGCGTCGATTCTCGAATGATGCTAGTC
>JBAVVP010000438.1:0-10261 GCA_049697355.1 Terriglobales bacterium | reverse complement strand
TGGAACTGGCTGACGCCGGCTCTGTTTGGCTGGCATCCGATTACCTTCTGGCAAGCGGTAGGACTGTTGATCCTTTCGAAGATTCTGTTCGGCGGATTCCGCGGCCGGCCCGGACGGCACATGTACTGGCGGCACCGCATGATGGAGCGGTGGGAGAAAATGACGCCCGAGGAACGCGAAAAGTTTCGACAAGGCTTCGGCCACCGCTGCGGTCCATTTGGACCACCCACTGCCGACCCAAAGGCGTAAGCCCCGGAGGGTCGACCGAGCTTAGCCCAGCGCTTCAGCGCTGGGTAAGTGGGAGAATTGACTCAAGTCCCGCGGGGACGACCGAGTTCTCACGCACACGCGTCCGCGCTGCGCAAAAATGCCTGCTCCCTTAGGCCGTGCATTTCCGGAACACAACGCTAGGCCGCGGCGTCGGCCGGCTCGGGAAGCAGATCTTCCGAGTCCGCGTCCTCTTCCGAAGCGGCCGCGTGCGTTCGCGCCACCAGCACATAGATCGATGGCACCACAAACAGGGTAAACATCGTTCCGATAATCATGCCGCTGACCAGCATGATGCCGATGCTATTCCGCGCTCCAGCTCCGGGGCCCTTCGCCAGAACCAGCGGGAAGTGACCGATGACGGTCGCGGCCGTCGTCATCAGGATCGGTCGAAGCCGCGTGTCCGCCGCTTCAATAACCGCCGCCAGCTTGTCCTTCCCCGTTTCCTGGAGGTGGTTGGCGAACTCCACGATCAGGATGCCGTTCTTCGAAATCAGACCCACCAGTGTGATCAGCCCAACCTGGCTGTAGATGTTGAGCGTCGTCAGCCCGAGGAACGAAAACAGCAACGCCCCGGAAATTGCCAGAGGCACCGACCCTGCCAGAATGATGAAAGGATCGCGAAAGCTCTCGAACTGCGCCGCCAGCACCAGGTAGATCAGGATCCCCGACAACAGAAACGTCCCGAGAAACTTGCTGCCTTCAACTCGAAGCTGACGCGATTCGCCCGCGTAGTCGACCGTGAAGCCCTGGGGCAGGATGGTCTTGGCTTCGGCTTCAAGCATACTGAGCGCCTTGTCGAGCGGCACTCCCGGCGGGATCACGCCCTGAATGCGCACGGCGTTGAGTTGCTGAAATTTCTTCAACTCCCGCGGCTCGGTCGTGGTGCGTAGGGTAGCGAACGTGGAAAGCGGCACCAGTTGGTTCTGCGATCCGGTAACGTAGATCTGCGACAGTTGTTCGGGCGTCAGACGCTCCGACCGCTTGACCTGCGGAATGACCTTATAGCTCCGCCCCTGGATGCTGAAACGGTTGACGTAATTTCCGCCGAGCAGGGTGGAGAGATCCTGGCCAGCCTGGCTCAGGTCAACGCCCTGGGAGCGGAGCTTGTCGCGATCGAAGACGACCTCGGTCTGCGGCTGGTCAAACTTCACGTCGGAATCGGCGTAGATGAACAGGCCGCTGGCAAAGGCCTTGCCCACAAGCTGCTTGGCGAAGCCGAGCAGTTGCTGCGGTTCAGCCGGCGAAGCGATCACGAAATCAACCGGGAAATCTCCGCCGCCCGGCAGAGGAGGCGGCGTTAGCGGAATCACGCGGATGCCCGCGATCTTCGAGAGCGGCCCGGTCGATTCGAGCAGAAGTTGCTGCGCCGTCTTTTTCCGTTCGCTCCAGGGCTTGGTCACCATGCCGCCGAAGCCGCCCGTGGGGTTCGTGATTTGAAAGATACTTTGGCTCTCTGGGAAGGCACGATAGACGTCGTTGACTTCCTTGGTGTAGAGCTTGGTCTGATCGATGGTCGAGTTGGGCGAAGCCTGGATGACACCGAACACCACTCCCTGGTCCTCGGCCGGAGCCAGTTCGCGCTGCGAGAACATGTAGAACGGCACCATCAGCAGAACGACAATCGCCCAGAGAACAAGCACGACCGGCCTGTACTGCAGCGTTCCAGCGAGGGTTCGCGAGTAGAGTTGCCGCACGCGCTCGAAGCCGCGATTGACCACGCCGGCAAATCCGCGCTCAGTGTCTCCCGAGCGCAACAGCCTTGATCCCATCATCGGGGAAAGGGTCAAGGCGACAATTCCAGATACGATCACGGCCCCGGCAAGAGTGAATGCAAACTCGCGGAACAGCGCCCCGGTTAGGCCACCCTGAATGCCGATGGGCGCATACACCGCGGCCAGCGTGATGGTCATCGAGATGATCGGGCCCACCAACTCACGGGCCGCATCCATCGCAGCCCGCACGGGAGCCTTGCCCAGGTGAAGATGCCGCTCGACATTTTCCACCATGACGATGGCGTCATCGACCACCAACCCAACCGAGAGCACGATGGCAAGCAGGGTCAACAGGTTGATGGTGAAGCCGGCCAGCAGCATCAGGAAAACAGCGCCAATGAGCGAAATCGGGATGGCGACAACCGGAATAAGCACCGACCGCATCGAACCAAGGAAAAGAAAAATAACAATGATGACGATGAGCAGGGTCTCGCTGAGAGTCCTGAGCACTTCATTGATCGCGTCCTGAATGTACGCGGTCGAGTCGTACGGGATGCCGACCTTCATCCCCGTCGGCAACTGGGCTTGAATGCCGGGGATCGCAGCGCGTACGTTCTTGATCACCTCCAGCGAGTTGGCGGTCGGAAGCACCCAGACTCCCATGAAGGTCGCCGTCTCGCCGTTGAAGCGCACCTCCGAGTCGTAATTCTGGGCGCCCAGCACGACGTCCGCGATCTCCCCCAGCCGCACCACTACTCCGTTCTCGTTCTTCACCACCAGTTGACGGAATTCTTCCGGCGTAGTCAGGTTGGTATTGGCGATCAGGTTCACTGAAACCATCGAACCCTTGGTGCTGCCGATTGCGGAGAGGTAGTTGTTCTTCGCCAACGCGTCGTGCACGGCGGCGGGCGAAATGCCGAGCGCCGCCATCTTGTCGGGCTTCAGCCAAATTCGCATCGCGAACGTGCGGTCGCCGAGAATGTCGGCGCGCTGCACTCCGCTGATCGAACTCAGCTTCGGTTGTACGACACGGGTCAGGTAATCCGTAATCTGGTTCTGATCAAGATCGGCCGATGAGAAGCCAAGGTACATCGAGGCAAACTGTTGGTCGGCGGTCTCCAGATCGATGACCGGCACCTCGGCGTCAGGCGGCAAGTCATTGCGAACCTGCGCCACCTTGGCCTGGATTTGCGTGAGCGCCGCGTTGGTATCGTAGTTCAGCTTCAGGTGCACGGTGATCGTGCTGAGACCCTGGGCGCTCGACGATTCCATGTAGTCAATGCCGTCGGCACTGGCAATCACGCGCTCGAGCGGGGTGGTAATAAACCCGCGCACCAGATCCGCGTTGGCCCCCACATAGGTGGTTGTCACCTGAATGATCGCGATGTCACTGCGCGGGTACTGGCGCACGCTCAGCGAGCGGATCGACTGCAGGCCGGCAATCAGGATGACCAGGCTAACGACGATCGCGAGCACCGGTCGCTTGATGAAGAGATCGGTAAACTTCATTAGCTGTCCTCGGGCTTGGGAGCGGGACTATTTTCCGGCTGAACTTTATTGTTGACCTGGACGGCGGCGCCGTTGCGCAACTTGAAAACACCGGAGGTCACAACTTCGTCCCCAGGCTTCACACCGGAAATCACCGCGACTTGATCGCCGCGCGATCCTTGGACCTTAACGAACTGCTGACGCACGCCGCGGTAGGTGTGTCCTTTCGGGTCTTTCAGGTCGCTAATGATGAAGACGGAGTCGCCGTACGGCGCATAACTGATGGCGGATGCGGGCAGCGTGATCACCGAACGGCTTGTGCCCACGACCACTTCCACCTGCACGAACATGCCGGGCTGCAACTTACCTTCGGGATTCGAGAGGGTGGCCTGCGCCTGAACATTTCTGGTCGCCTGGTCGATCACGGAGTCAAGAGCGGTGACGCGGCCCGTCCACGCCTGGCCCGCAAGATCTTCGGAGGTTACGCGCAGGCTGCGACCGACGCGCACTTGCCCGGCATCCTGCTGGGGTACGCCGAAGTCCACATAAATCGGATTGAGAGACTGCAGCGGAACCACCGCGCTGCCCGCGGAAAGGTACTGTCCCAGGTTGACCTTGCGGATGCCCAGGATCCCCGAAAAAGCAGCCCGGATTGTCTTGCGCTCAATGGTGGCGCGAGTCTCCGCCACATTGGCTTCGGTGGCCTTTTGCTGGGCCGTGGACTGGTCGTACTCCTGGCGCGAAATCACGCCTTGATCGACCAGTTGCTGCGTGCGGCGAAAATTCACTTGCGCAAGATCGCGCTGCGCCTCGAGTGCCGCCAGTTGAGCGCGCTCCTGCCGCGTATCCAGCTCGACCAGGACTTCTCCCTGCCGCACGTACTTGCCGGAATCGAAATTGATTCGTTCGACGATGCCCGGAAGGTCGGCGCTGACCGTCACCCCATGGACGGCCTCAACCGTGCCGATGATGTTCGTCGTCGCCGGCCACTGCTCCTGTTGTGCCACCACGCTGGTGACGGCCTCCGGAGGCGGCTGGAAAGCGGCGGCGTGAACTGCCGACTCAACCTGCTTGAACTTTATGAAACCCAGAGCCGTGAGCAGGACTGCCATCACGCTCAGCATCAGAACCATTCTTTTCGCCATAACTTCCCCTTGGCAAGAGATAGAGATAGAGATAAATGTGTTCGAGCCCCTGACGGGCAGTTGCGCCCCACAGCGCACGACCCCTGTTCTAAAACTCAGTTCCAGATTTGATTCACAAGCTGCGCCTACGGATTCTGGCTAATTTGTTTGGAGTGACTAGTCCTGACAAAACAACGACGAAGTGTCCGGATCAGCCTCGAATATTGGCGTTACATCGGGCGCTCGTGAATCCTCTCCATCGTTGCTCGAGCAGCGGAGTTATCCGCGGTCATAGGCTTGCTGCAAACCTTCAATCTCAATCTTGTCCATTTGCAGCATGGCCTGCATCACCCGCTTTGCTTTCTCGGCATTTTTGTCTCCCATCAGCTTTCCTAGAACCGAGGGAATGATTTGCCATGACAGTCCGTATCGGTCTTTCAACCAGCCACATCTGTCTTTCTTCCCGCCTTCAGAAAGCTTCTCCCACAGTTCGTCCACTTCCTGCTGCGTCTCACAATTCACGAAGAATGAAATCGCCGGCGTGAAGCTGAATAGCGGGCCGCCGTTGAGTGCGTAAAAATCCTGTCCATCGAGTTGGAAGGTCACCGACATCACCGATCCTTTCGGGCCGGGTCCCGCATCTCCGTAGCGAGTCACGCTTCCGATCTTTGAATTCTTGAAGACGGAAACATAGAAATTCGCAGCCTCTTCGGCTTTGTCGTCGAACCACAAAAACGGGGTGATTTTTTGCATAGTCGTTCTCCTCTTTGTTTGTAGTTTCTGCAAGCTGTTCTGGGTTGCCCCTGATGCTGGCTAATTGGTACTTGGATGCCTCGATCCGCAAATCGAACCGGGTTCCTCTGGAGTCGGGCGCAAGCGTCCCGTGATTTGCTATCCTGATGGAAGTCCTTTTCAACCCGCAGCGGAGAGATGGCCGAGTGGCTGAAGGCGCGCGCCTCGAAAGCGTGTATACCTTTACGGGTATCGGGGGTTCGAATCCCTCTCTCTCCGCCATAATTCCTGTTTACGGAGGAACACGCCCATGGAAGCTCCCCTCCAAACCCCGTTTGACAGCGTCGAGAACGCCCACGGCTACGTGCGCCTTCTAGGTGAGGCCATCGCCGAAGCCAAAAGCGATATCGCATCCGACCTCGCCGTGGCCACCGAGGCTAAGTCAGAACGCCGCATACAAGCTTTGCAGATTGTTCAATTTAAGTTAGATAAGCTTGAGCAGCACTTGAAGACCAGCAGCCGCCTGCTGAACGACCTGCGTACTTTACGCCGGCTTCTGCTGGAAGAACGGCTCGAACCCGCCACATCCGGCGAAGACCCCGCCGCCTAAATTCGGAGCCTTCGAGTGCAGATCGGTCTCCGGTTCACGCGCGCAATTTTTCGGCAAACTTTTTTTCCAGCTTCGCCAGTTTCGGCGAAATCGTAAGCATGCAGTACGGCTGGCGCGAATTCTCGTTGTAATAATTTTGGTGGTAGTTTTCGGCCACGTGAAATTCCTCGGCCGGTTCGACCGCGGTCACGATCGGTTCAGAAAAGGCCTTGGCCGCCGTCAGTTCGGCAATCGTGTTCTCGGCAATCTTCTGCTGTTCGTCGCCGCTATAGAAAATCACCGAACGATATTGCTCGCCTGCGTCATTTCCCTGCCGATTCAGCGTGGTCGGATCGTGCATCGCGAAGAATACGTCCAGCAGATCGCGATAGCCGATCTGGCCGGGATCGAACGTGACGCGCACCACTTCCACATGCCCGGTATCGCCATCGCACACCTGGCGATAAGTTGCCTGGTCGGCGCGTCCACCCATGTAGCCCGACTCGACGTGGGTGACGCCGGTCAGACGCTGAAACACGGCCTCCATACACCAGAAGCATCCCCCGCCGAAAACCGCTGTTTGCTCTTTGGCCATGACGATTAGATGTGCTGGCTGGCCGGAAGTTCCGCGGTCGCCCCAACCAAGATCTTAACCACAGGGGACACAGAGGAGCACAGAGGAAACCTGGGGATCCCCCCGCGTTCCCTGTGGTAAACGGTTTTGCACTTAGACCGATACAGTGAATGAAGTCTCCGTCCGCGTGACCGGCCGGTAGAGCGTGTCGCGCTCGATCGGTTCGCGCCCCGCTTCCGTGATCAAGCGCACCAGGTCGTGCCGCCGCAGACCCTGCGGAGTCGTCGCTCCCGCATCGTGGTAAATCTTTTCCTCGACTACCGTGCCGTCAATATCGTCGGCTCCAAAGCGCAGCGAAATCTGCGCAATCTTCGGCGTCATCATCTGCCAGTAGGACTTGATATGCGCGAAGTTATCGAGCACCAGGCGGCTGACCGCGATTTGCTTGATGTCTTCCATGCCGGTAGTCGTAAACAGATGTTGCAACGGCGTGTTTGCCGGATGAAAGGCCAGCGGGATGAAAGTCTGGAAGCCGCCGGTTTCATCCTGCAAGGCGCGCAGCTTGAGCAGGTGATCGACGCGGTCTTCGTCGTCTTCGATGTGGCCGTAGAGCATGGTGGCGTTCGATTTCAGCCCGATCTGGTGGGCGAGGCGCGCGGTATCGAGCCATTGATCGCCGTCAATCTTGTGATCGCAAATGATGTGCCGCACGCGGTCGGAAAAAATCTCGGCGCCGCCGCCGGGCAGCGAGTCAACTCCCGCCTCTTTCATCTTTTCAAGAGTCTCGCGGATGGTCAGCTTCGACCGCTTAGCCAGATACGCGACCTCGACCATGGTGAAGGCCTTCATGTGAACTTGCGGAAAGCGCTCTTTCAATCCGGAAACGAGATCAAGAAAATATTGGAACGGCAAATCCGGATGCAGCCCGCCGACAATGTGAAACTCGGTGATCGCCTCGGTGTAGCCGGAAGCGGCCGTCTGGAAGGCGTCTTCAAGCGCCATGGTGTAAGCACCCGGAGTGTCTTTCTTCCGCCCAAAAGCGCACAACCGGCAAGCGGCGACGCAAACATTCGTAGGATTGATATGGCGGTTGACGTTAAAGTACGCCTTGTCGCCATGCATCCGCTCGCGAACCAAGTTGGCCAGCCAACCCACGGCCAAGATGTCGCCCGTCCCATAAAGCGCAAGCGCATCGGCCTGGTTCAGGCGTTCACCGGCAAGGATTTTCTCTTTGATCGGGAGGAGGCGCGGGTCGTCGGTCTGAAATGGGTGCACGGCAGGCATCGCTATTGATGATACCGCAGGATGTGATGTAAATCACAGGGACGAAGCAGTCTGGTGACGTAGAAATGCTCGTCGATCGGGATTATCTTCGCCATGGGTGTAGGTCTCCTTTTCGGAACGGCTTCTGCTTGCTAGGCAAAGCCAACTTACACCCTCTTAACATTGACCGAAATAACTAGGGGTGCGCCACTTCTCGCGCTTTTCGAGAAGTGGCTGCCGCATAACGACACCATTCGACTCCGCTTTACGGCGCGCTACCAACTCATTGGCAGTATCCCAACTCAGTAACATGATATGCTATTTTTAAGCATTTGTTGCTATCTGGAACACATGAGGGGGCACATGAACATTTCTCTAACACCAGAACTCGAACAAATGGTGGACGACAAGGTAAAGAGCGGACGCTACGCCTCTGCCTCGGAAGTAATCCGTGAAGGCCTGCGGCTTTTGGAAGAGCGGGAACAACTCAAACAGCAGCGGCTTTCAGAAGTGCGCCGGAAGATTGACCGCGGCATCGACCAATTGGATCGCGGCCTCGGTATTCCAGGCCCCGAGGCCAGAGCGCGACTGCGGCAGCGGAGAAGAGTAAAGTAGCGGCAATGTCCGTTTACGTGCTCTCTCCCGATGCGCTGCAAGATTTGCAGGACATTTGGGATTTTGTCGCGCTCGACAACGTAAACGCTGCCGACCAACTCGAAGATGAGTTCTTCAGCGCATTTGAGAGGTTGTCCCGTCAACCTCGAATGGGGCACACTCGCCGGGATATAACTGAACGCAACGTGCGATTCTGGCCTACCGGTTCCTACCTGATCGTTTACCGCGAACGCCCAAAGGAGTTGCAAGTCTTGGCCGTCCTGCACGGATCGCGTGACGTTCCCGAAGTAATGCGCAAAAGAGAATATCCGCCAATCTAACGTCGCAGCAGCGGATCTCCGGCAACAGGTTCTCAACTGGATGGCATCTAAAACTAAGTCAAGGTCGCGGGAGTGTGTCCCCGCGAAGGAGTCGAATCGCGCCGCTTTGAAGGAGGCAGTTTAATGAACCGAATTCTAATTGCAACTTTCACTACCGCGTTGCTGTGCGGCAGTCTGCTGGCGCAGTCGCCGGCCACCGAAATCGCACCCGAGCAACCGCAGCAGATTCCGACTGCAGAGCAGCCGGCAACTCCGTCAAATCCCGCTCGGGCCACCCCGGCTCAGGCCACACCCGCCAATGGCGCTCCCAAAATCGCGCCGGGCAGCGTCATTCCAGCGCGCCTCACCAAGACCATCAATGCGAAAAAAGCAAAGAAAGGGGATGAGGTCGTAGCCACGGTTACGCAGGACCTGAGAAACAATGCCGGCGCCGTCCTTGTGCCGAAGGATACGAAGATCGTAGGACATATAACCGAAGCCCAGGCGAGCAGCAAGCAGCAGAAGGAATCCGAGGTTGCGATCGCCTTCGACCGCGCCGTTCCGAAGAACGGTGAGCCGATGCAGATGCCCATGTCAATCCAGGCGATCATCGCTCCGCCCGATCGCAATCCCGCCAACGCCAATGCTCAGCCGTCCTCCGGCTATCCCGGCCCGGAAACGGGCGGAGTTCCCGCGGGCCCCAGTGGACGTCAAGGATCGATGGGGGGAGGAGTTCCTCCAACGGCGAACGCTCCACAAACTTCGGGCGGTGCTCCGCGCGAAGTGCCCGCAGGCACTCAGGCGCAGCAAGCGATCAGGGGAGATACGAAAGGGGTCGTGGGAATCGAGAACTTGAAACTTTCCGCCGCCGCTGACGCGACCCACGGGTCGGTGGTGAGTTCAGAAAAAGGCAACGTAAAGCTCGATGACGGCACGTTCCTGCTGCTGCGCGTGAGCCAGTAAATCGCGAACCCGCAAACTCGGAGGATGGTACCGGCTACTTTCGAAAGAGTAGATCGCTGGCCACGAACAGAAAAAACACGACGGAAATCACTCCGTTCATAGTAAAGAACGCGGCGTTCAGCTTGCTGAGGTCGTCGTGGCGGACCAGAGTGTGCTCGTAGGCCAGGAGCGCCGCGACCGCGATGACTCCTGCTATCGCCAGCTTGCCTAAGCCGAAGGTCACGATCAGCGCGACCAGCAATCCGAGCATCACGATGTGAAATAAGCGGGCGACGACGAGCGCGGATCGGATTCCGAGATGCCGCGGCACCGAGTGCAAATCATGCCTGCGGTCATGGTCATGATCCTGGCAGGCGTAGATTACATCGAAGCCGCCGACCCAGAACGTGACCGCGCCGGTGAGCAGCAGAATCCGCGGATCGAGCGACCCGCGAACCGCGATCCACGCGGCCGCCGGCGCAATCCCCAGCGCAAACCCGAGAAACAGATGCGACCAGCGTGTGAATCGCTTGGTGTAGGAATAAAGGAGAATCACCGCCAACGCCACCGGCGAGAGCAAGAGCGTCAGGTGGTTCAACTGCGAAGCGGCGAGAACGAAAATTCCGCACGCGCCCCAAACGAACGCACTCACA
>JBAVVP010000437.1:0-21890 GCA_049697355.1 Terriglobales bacterium | reverse complement strand
GGCCGTGAGAGAGCACGGTACGAATCGCGCGGCAGTGATCCCCAACGTAAAGCCAGTCGCGAATGTTCTTGCCGTCCCCATAGACCGGGAGCGGCTTCCCGGCGCACGCATTCAGGATCATGAGCGGAATCAGTTTTTCGGGAAACTGGTAAGGTCCGTAATTATTGGAGCAGTTGGTGGTGAGAACCGGAAGCCCGTAAGTATGGTAATAGGCGCGGACCAGATGATCGGAAGCCGCCTTGGACGCGGAGTACGGGCTGTTGGGCGCGTAGGGAGTCGTCTCGCTGAAGGCCGGGTCGTCGGGGCCGAGCGATCCGTAGACCTCGTCGGTCGAGATATGCAGAAAACGGAATGACGCGCGTTCGGACTCCGGAAGCGCCGACCAGTAGGCACGAGCTTCTTCAAGCAGGCTGAAGGTGCCGTTAACATTGGTGCGGACGAAATCGTCGGGGCCGTGGATGGAGCGGTCCACGTGGCTCTCAGCGGCAAAGTGAACGATGGCGCGGGGTTGTTCGCGCCGCAGCAGAGAGCGCAAGAAATCGCGATCGACAATGTCGCCCGGCTCGAAGCGATAGCGCGGGTCGGCTTCGACGGCGCGCAGGTTGTTAAGATTGCCCGCGTACGTCAGCTTGTCGAGATTCAGGACGCGCGCGCGTTCCGAGACCATCCATTGGAGAATGAAGTTCGACCCAATGAAGCCCGCGCCACCGGTGACCAGGATGGAATCTTCCATGCTCGGTTTGGCGGGATCGCCGCAAAACCAACCCAAGCAGATCTTGGGTGGGGCACCCGCCGCCTTCCGATTCTAATCATTATTAGTGCCGGAAGCGAAGCCGCTCAGCTTCGGTGGCGGGTATCCAGATCAGTCCGGCACGGTCTGGCTGGAGAGGACCGCGCTGATTCACTCCGACGATCGGGGCTCGACCGAGAGACGCTGCCGCGGCGGAAGTGCGGCCCTGGGCCGGCTCTCCGCGCCCCAGCCGAGCACATCGTAATAGGCCCTTTCGATGGAGCGGGCGATTTCCGGCCAGAGATACTGGCCCTGGATCCGCTCCCGCCCCCGGGTTGCAGCCTGACGGCGAAGGTCGGGATCGTGGACGAGCAAGTCGAGCATGCGCTCAAGGTCGGTCGGATCGCCGCGACGGAAGGTGAAGCCGGCGCCCTCGACCACTTCCTTATTCTCCGGAATATCGCTGGTCAGCACGCAGACCCCGGCGGCCATGGCATCGAGTAGAGCTAAAGACAGGCCTTCAATTTCCGACGGAAGCACGAACAGCGAGGCATGGGCGAGCAGTTCTTCGAGGTCGGTTCCAGAAACCCAGGGCAGGAAACGGATCCGCTCAGATTCGTGGCGGCGCAAGCCCTCGGCGTAGGCATCGGAGTGACTCGATCCTCCACTCGATCCTCCGGCAAGCACCAGTTTCATATCGGTGTGCAGGTGTTCGAACGCCTCGATCAGGAGATGGCAGTTCTTTTCCGGCGAAAACCTGCCCAGGAAAAGGACGTAGTGATCCGGAACGAGACCCCACTCGGTCAGTTGCCGGGGCAGTCGCGGGGGCGCCAGTGTGGCTCCGTTCGGCACGTAGATGGTGTCGCGCTTGTACCGTTCACGGTAATACTCCTGCAAGGTGCGCGAAACGACTATGGTGGCATCGGGCAAGGAAACCGCGGCCGCTTCTCCCCAGCGCAGCACGCGCGCTGCGAACCGGCCCCACTTGCCGCGCTGCCAGTCGAGACCCTGCACAGTGACGACGGTCTTCTTGCCGGCGAGCCGCGGAAGGAAAGAAAACAACGCCGGTCCCAGGCAGTGGTAATGAACGACATCGTAGTCCGACGTCATGGCGTGCGCGGTGCTCAACAGAGTATGGACAACAGTATCCAGATGCTTGGAGCGGATGGTCGGCAAACGCCGTACCCGCATGCCGTTGTGCGTATTCATCGGAATTGGGGGAGTGAAATAAGAACGGCAATAGACGGTGACTTCATGCCCCCGCCGGGCAAGTTCGTGTCCCGCCTGCTCGTAATAGGATTCGATGCCGCTGTATTTGGAAACCAGGCCGCGGCCCCCGATGAACGCGACCCGAACGCCGCGGCGCGGAATAGGGTTCTCCGGCGCGGCCGGGAAAGACAGAACCTTCTTGGCGGACGTGAGCCGGCAGTAGATTCCAAGTAGCTTCTCCATGTGCCGGCCGGGGTCGTGGTTTGTTTTCACACGGCTACGAGCGGCAGCGCCCATCTTCTGGATCAGATCGGGGCGGTCAAACAGAAATTCGATGGAGCGAGCGATCTGTTCGCGATCCCCGTCGGCATAAAGGAGCCCGGTAACACCGTGTTGGACCAGTTCCCGGCGCGAGCCCAGATCGGAGGCGATGACCGCCCGTCCCCAGGCATAAGATTCCAGAATCGATTTCCCCAAGGTCTCGTAGGCGTGGGAAGGAAATATGGAGAAGCTGCAACCGGCGATCAGCTTCTGGAGTTTCTCGCCGTGGACCATGCCCGCGAACAGGACGTGCTTCAGATTCAGTTCTCGCGCCAGCGCTTCCAGTCGGGGACGCTCGGGACCGTCTCCCGCGATGACCAAAGGAATGTGCGGTAGCTGGACCATGGCGCGCAAGAGTTCATAAGCGCCTTTCTCGGGAGAGAGCCGGCCGAAGTAGAGCACGTATCCATCATCACTGGCGAGTTGTTCATCGCCCGGCAGAGCCTGGAAGTGGGGCAAGACTTCGATGCGAGACGCGGGGAAGCCCGCGGCCATCAGTTTGTTGCGCGCAAATTCGCTGGGAGCCAGGAACACGTCCACGCAACGTTCGTAAGTTTGCAACCATCTGTGCAAATAAGCTTCGGCGGCAAGAACCACGGCAGAGGAACAAGGGCCGGCGTAGCAGCCTTGCGTGACTACGTTATAGAAAGCGCCGTTCTTGCATTGTTTTTTGCAGATGCGGCCATCGGCGACAAAATTGTAGGCCGGGCACAAAATCTTGAAATCGTTCAGGTGGTAGAGAACAGGGATTCCCTGGCGCCTCAGTTCCCAAAGAATCGAGGGCGACAAATGGTGGTAGATTCCGCGAATGTGGGCCAGATCGGGTGAAAAATCAGAAATGCACTTACGCATGGCGCGCCGGGCCGATGGCGAATAAATGGCGTGCGCCGCCATTTTGACTTTCTTCAGAAAACTGGCATCCGGATCTTTGAAATCAATGTACGGGATACGATAACTGCGCCCCGCGAACGCTGGAGCACGGCCGTGGTCCATGCTGAACAGAGCGGTCTCCTGGCCCCGCTCGCCCATTCTGTGGATAAGGTCGAAGAGGTAGGTTTCCGTGCCGCTAAACGAATAGTCATACTTGTTGCAATACAGGATGCGCATGGTTACCGTCCGATTGAGAAATGCGAGCCAAGAATTGCTCCGCGAAAACGCGCAGATTTCGCTGGCGATTGTAGGAAGCGGCGATGCTGGCCGCGGCCGCGCGCTGGACTCCGGACAACGATGCTCTATGCTCGTGAATCCAAGTGACGGCGCTAACGAAATCGGGCAACGAAGCCGGTTGGTAAAGAAATCCAGTGCGCTGGTGCTCGACCAGTTCGGGAATTCCGGTGATCGCAGGAGCCAACACCAGCTTGGCGTGCGACATGGCCTCCATCAGGACCACTGGGATTCCTTCGCTCTTGCTGGTCATAACCACCAGGTCGGCGTAGCGGTAATAGCTGCGCAGGGCAGCACGAGACACGTGACCGATCAGGCGAACTTGTCCCTGCAGTCCCCGCGCCACAATCTCGCGTTCCAGAGCCGGCCGCTCTGGCCCCTCGCCCACGATCCAGCACAGAAAGCCGAGACCTTGGTCGCGCAACGCGGCGCAGGCTTGGATGAGAAAGTGATAGCCCTTGACCCGATGCAGACGTCCGACGGAGAGGAGACAGAAGCGGTGGTGGTCCGGCTCCGGCGCGGGGGCGGGGGCTGGCCAAGGAAGCACGCGGTCGACACCGAGACGCTGCACGACGATTTTTTCCAGGGGCGTGGAGGGATAGTTGCGGAGAATGTACTGGCGGTTGTAGTCGGAAACGGTCACGCAGAACTGGCAAGCGCGCAGTTTGGCCGAAAGCAAATCGGCGCGTTGCAGCAGATCGGACCCGTGCAGGGTGAAGCTGAAGCCGATTCCGAGCAGGCGGGCAGCGGTTAAAGCCATCCACGAAGCGAAGTATCCGTGATGAGCGTGGATGTGCTCGACCTCGAGCGGCGCTAGTTGTTCGGCCAGCACGGCGCCCATCACCGTGTGGCCGAGCGCACGAATGCGGCGGGACGGGGAGGCGCCGCACTCCCATACCAAGGGCCGCAACAGCTGCCAGAGGTTGTAACGGTTGGAGGCGAGCCGCCCGAGCGCCCGCAGAAGTTCCTCGTCGGAGAGCGGCTGGCAATAACGCGTCTCTTTCCAGAAGGCGCGTTCCGCCAAGCTGAGAGCACTCTGCGAGACGCGTTTGCCGCTGCAGCAGACGACTTGCACCCCGCGGTGGCGCAGTTCCGTGATTTCATCCATCACGTAAGGTTCGAGGGAAGAAGGAAACTCGTTGGCGATGTAGGCGATGGTCATGCCCCGGACTCCTCGGACGCGCACAGCATCCCGGCAACCGTGAACACGAGTCCAATGACAAACTGGTACGCCATGTCGACGAAGAAAGCGTTGAACAGATACACGCTGAGCACAATGGGCCAGACCTTGCGCAGGGAAGCGACCGGACCCCGCTCGCCCGGCGGACCGTGCCCGGCAAGGCGAAACAGGTTGAAGAAGAGAATGCCGTACAGACCCAGCCCCGGCACTCCGAACTCGATCAGCAAGGCGAGATAACTGTTGTGCACGTAGTAGGTGCGGAGGTGGTATCCCTCCATGCGCCGTGCGAGTTCGGCGTACATACCTCCGGCAGCCCACCCGGTCAACGGCCGCTCCCGAAACATCGCCCAGCCGGCGTCATACACGGAGAGGCGCGCCTCCACCGGGCCGCGTTCTCCGGTGCGATCCCATAGGGCGCTCTTCAGCGAAGTGTTGCTGAGGCCAATTGCCAGGCCGATCGCCAGGCCCACAACCGCCAACAAGGCGCACGCCGCTTGCAGACGGCGTTCGACCAGACGGAAACCGAGAACGATGGTGGAGACGGCGAACGAGATCCAAACGGCGCGCGTCATGGTGGCAAGAACGGCCAGGGGTAGAACCATCCACAGGCACGTGGCGACTGCTTTGCGCTTTTGCGAGAGTGCAATGACAAGAATTCCCAGGATGTTCAACGAAACGCCGTTGGCGACCGCCTGCAGAAATGGGCCGCGAGCGCGATCCGTATGAAATCCAAGACTCTCGTCAAGGATGAAACGCGGAAGAATAAGAGAGCGGGCGTCCACCAGGAAAGCAACAGCAATGAACACCAGGTAGGCGAGGGCACAAATAACGAAGATTTCAAAGTGCCTGCGTTGCGCTGCACCTCGGAAGACCAGCACCGCGATGTGAAACAGCGCAAAGGGCACGATGTACTTGCTGGCGATGACGCTCCAGATTTGCGCGTCAAACGGCTCCCGAAGCACGCGCAATACGGCGAGTGCCGCCAGACCAAGCATGGGCAAGCTGAGCCCGGCAAAGAAGGGGATCTTATCGCGGAGCGCCATCGTACGCAGAGCAACGAAGAAGACCAGAATGCCGAACGCGATTCGGTCGGCGTAAAAAGAAAATAGGTCCGGTGGCCGGAACAGGAAAACGGTCATCGCGGCCACATAAAGGACGGAGGGAAACGCCAGTCCCAGATGAAGGGGGCGAAGCAATAGGCCGCCAACTTGCCAAAGCGGGTGGACGTCGCCGTCCTGGGTTAACACTATGGCGCGGCTGCTCATGGATAGACCGGCATCACGGTATCTGTAAGTTGCGGTTGAGTTTTGGGTAGAACACGGCTTCACAGCTTGCGGAAAAACGGCGATTTGCGCAGGTTCTTGGGAAGGGCACGACTTCAGTCGTGCAGCCAGCCGCTGACAATGCATCGCGCTTTAGCGCCTGAGGTAAGCTTTGTGTACCCTTTTCGACTTTTTCCGCAGCCTCTTCAGCCGTGCCGTCCAGAGCTGAAAAATATGCGGGCGTTAGCCCCTGAGGTAATGCCGGCGCCGATCTGTACACCAACTGTGGAAACGCCATAGAGTTACGCTCCGTCCGGCGCGAACAGCACCCGAACTGTGCCCGCCAGGATGCGCAGGTCGAGAAGCAAACTCCAGTTTTCGATGTAAGTGAGATCAAGATGCATGTTGAGTTCGAACGACGGACAGCCGCGCGCCGTAATCTGCCATAGACCCGTGATTCCGGGTTTTACGTCCAGGCGCCGGAACTGGTGAAGTTCGTAGTGGTTGACCTCGTCGATCGGATGGGGCCGCGGTCCCACCAGGCTCATCTCCCCGCGCAGCACGTTCCAGAGCTGGGGCAGCTCGTCGAGGCTATAGCGACGGATGATGTGGCCGATGCGGGTGATTCTGGGGTCGTCGTCAATCTTGAAAATCGGACCTTCCCTCTGGTTGCGGGCGCGTAACTCTTCCTTGAGGTGTTCGGCGTTGCTCACCATCGAGCGAAACTTGTAACAGCGGAAGCGGCGGCCCTTGGCGCCGGTGCGTTCCGCGGAGTAGACGGCCCGGCCCGGCGAGTCCAGCCGGATGAGCAGGGCCACGATCGCCATGAGAGGGCTGGCCAACACCAGACCAATTGCCGCACCGCTCACATCCAGCAAACGCTTCAGAAACAAGGCGGCGCTCGGCAACGGCTCGCGATGCAGGGTGACCATCGGCACGTCTCCGATGCGGTCGACGCTTGAGTCTGGCCACGGACCCGGGGGCAGATCAGGTACCGCACGAATATCCAGGTGGTTACGGAATGCAACCTCGGCCGCCTCGCGCGCCTGCGCGGGCTGACCGGGAAGAGCGAGGATGACCTCATCGATGAATTCGGCGCGGGCCAGCCAGTCCAGGTCTGCGATTCGCCCCAATACCACCGGGGAAAGAGGCAGGTCGTCGTCCACGAATCCGCAGACGGTTGCGCGGTGGAGAGGATCATTGCGCAGCGCCTGAGCGATGGACCGAGCGATCGGACCACCACCAATAATCAGAATATTGCGCAATTCTGTTTCGCGGCGACGCCGGCTCCGTACGAACCTCCGCACCCTGCGCCACAGCACCAGGCCGGTCAGGCTGCTGGCAAATATCGTGAAGGCAGCGAGAGGACGCATCTCGTCCCATGCCGCGATGAAAACCAACGCGATCGCGAACAGGGTTGACCGCGCCAGAACTGGGGCGACCGCAGCCGAGGGCGGATCCTCGGCGTAGCTGTAGAGTCCCTCCGAGAACCCGAAGAGCGTTACCAAAACCGCAAACATGGGCAGACAGGCCCAGGGCAGGCCCCATGCGGGAGAAAACAACGACGCCATGCAGCACACTGCCCCAAGAACGCTTAAATCGGCTGCCACCAACTGAAAGATCATGAATCGATCGCCGGTGGGTTGGGGCAGGAGTTGGTGAAATAGCGTTCGCCCCTGCGTGCGGCTGGTGGCGTCTTGGTTGGCGTTCACGGGAAGTGCGGGAGTGGCGTCGACCGTCGGCGCACACGTGGTCGACACAACCCTGAGATGCGGTATTGCCGAAATCCCCGGAATCATGCGGGCGTACCGCGAGGGGCAATCTTTGGGTCCGGCGTCCCACACCCGATTGGTGGTCGATTCGCCCATAAGATTCACAGACTCCGGTACAGGCCTTGCGGCACCGGAAAACGACGCTCGGCGAGAACCGTCCCGAGCAGGGGAACCTGCGCTTTGATCAGTTGATCCTTGATTTGAGCGGCGACCAGGCGTCTTGTTTTGTTGGCGGTCAGCACCAGCACCAGGCCGTCGCAGGCCTGGCCAATGCTGGCCGTGAGCCAGGAGACCGGAGCACACCACAGAATGGAAAAGTCGAACTCGCTGGTGAGTCCGCGGAGCCGGGACAACTCTTGGTCGGTAATCCGGCGTCCGCAGGCGTCCGGCAACCAGCTCTGGCGGGGAATCATCCACAGCCGTTTTGCGATCGGCCAGTCGGCCTCCGCGCGGTTGGGAGACGCGATCTGCAGCTGGGCGTGCAGAGGCGCCGAGTCCCCATGGGCATTGGCATCGATGAGCCCGACGTCGTACCGGTCTTCCTCAGCCAGAGTTTTGGCAACCTCCAGGCATAACGCCGCAGTCGCAGTCGAGGCTTCGGCCGCGGCAAATCCGACGTGCCGCACCGGCCCCGATTCATGCCGGAAGAAGAGTTGCTGAACCAGCGCATGGATTTGCTCCGAGTGAACCGAAACCACCTTCGGGATCGGCTCGCGAATCGGGCTTATGCGCGGTTGCTCAGCCGTAGATGGGATCTCGGCAAGAAGCTCGCGGAAGGTGCTCACTGGACCACCACCTTGGGTCGCCGGATGCGAAAAGGAGAAGGCCGCAGAATCGCAGGCTCGGGCGCCGGCAGCCAGGCTAGCACCGGCACTTTCAGCAGGCCGTAAGCTTCGTCGGGAGTGCGAATGGTCGGGTCAAAGTATTCCGTCGTAAATGCAATGCCGACGCTGAACGCCATGGCCAGCCCGAAAGCGAGCAGAAAATAGAGCGGCACCGAGCGCGCGGGCAGGGCCGGAGCCGCGGGCGGTTCCACAATGGCCACATTGACGATGCGGCGCTCGTCGAGAGCGTCGCCGATACGCGCTTCCTCGCGCTTGCGTAGGTAGAGAAGGTAGTTGTCTTCTTCGGCCTTAGCGGTGCGCATCAAATCCTGCTGATCCACCGAGTCGGATTGCATCTGCTGGGCCGCTTGGCGCAGGGCAGCAAGCTGGGCGGCAGCGTCCGATTGCCGGGCTCGCAAGCCGTCCCATTGCACCTGGGTCTTCTCCAGTTCCATCCGTGCCCACTCGTAGTTGGGATCTTTGTCGCTGGTTTCGTCGCGCACCGGAGCGAGCGCTTCGGCGGCAATCGACGCGCGGGTTTCGGCGATTTCCTGTTCCACTTCCTGCACCAGCCGATAGGATGGCTCAAAGCGGCTGAGGAGTTCGGTGCGCTTGAGCAGGAGCTCCAGCAAGTGCGTTTTCATCTTTTCGAGAACCTCCGGATTATCGGCCCAGCGCTTGAGCGTGACCGAGCGGGAGGGAAACGACTTGAGCTGTTCGCCGAGCGAGGCAACCCGGCGCTCGGTCTCGACGCGATCCTGATCGATCTGGCGGTAGGCCGCGTCCGCCTCGCCTAGCTTCTGCAGCGCAATATCGCGTTCCAGCGCCGCCGACACCACGCCCCGCGTGCGGGTAAAGTGCACCAGTTCCGCTTCCGACCGATGCATCCTCTTTTCGTATTCCGCCGTCTGCTGATCGAAAAACTGAATTTCTCCCGGGGGCCGCTGAAGTTCCGTGTGCCGTTGCACGTAGAGGGTAGAAAGCGCTGCCAGAATGCTGGCGGCGCGCTCCGGACTGGTGTCCTTGTAGCTGACCTGGATAAGGTTCGACTTCTTCAGGGCTTCGACATCCAAGCCGCGTGCCAGCTTGCGAACCGCGTATTCGAGCTCGGCTGGGCGATCGCGATCCGCAATGCCGGCAGGAACAAGTCCCGCCATTTTCACAACCTTTTTCAGGAGATCTTCGTCGCGCAGAAGCTCGACTTCGGAATTGAGTTCTTCTTCGGTAATGTCGGGACGGGTAAAATCCATGGCGCTGGCGGGTTGCGAAGAAACAACGGGGTCAAACCTGCCCCGGCGCAGCAGAACCTTGAAGTGCGATTCATATCGTGCCGAGAAGACGACGAAAAGCATCGTCGCCAGCACTACAAATCCAAAAGAAGCGGCGACGAGCCGTGGACGCCGGAACAAGGTGGCCGCGAGTTCGCGGGGTGTTGGAGACAGCTCGGCCTTCGAGTTTCCGCTCAATTCCATGGACATGGGTTATGCAGCGGGCGATCAGACCAGGCGAGATTTAGGCGAACTGGAGACGCAAGTGAGCGCTGCTACTCCTTTCCGCTAAAACTGCAATGGGTTCATGTACCAACTCATGGAACTGGTGGGAATATACCTGCGAATTTTTGAAACCCGGCTCTGTGGCACAAAAATGAAGTCGCCGGGCTGAAGATGCAGGTCCTCGCGAAGATCGCGAGAATCCAGCATCTTCTTTAGGTCGATCACGTGGGACTCGGCGACGTACGCCGAAATCCGGCGAAACAGAATGACCTGCGAATGGCGGGCCTGCTGCGTGAAACCGCCGGCAATCGCCACCGCTTCGTTTACGGTCAAATCCCCGCGCAGCTCATACTTCCCGGGCCGTGCCACCTCACCGGAAGCGAGGAAGTAAGGTTTGTCAAAATCCTTTAAGTTCACGGTGACCTCGGGTTCGTGCAGAAAGCCGCGGTAGGCATATGCAAC
The DNA here is from genome assembly GCA_049697355.1 of Terriglobales bacterium. Classification (GTDB taxonomy): domain Bacteria; phylum Acidobacteriota; class Terriglobia; order Terriglobales; family Acidobacteriaceae; genus Acidiflorens. Next base: position 11,473 of record JBAVVP010000437.1, on the reverse strand, counting down.
CGCCTGCCGCATCTGGGGGACCGTGAGTCCTTCCGCCAACAGCGTTCCCGCACCTTTCAGTGCCACGAAACCATCGGGCTGCACGGTCAAGGTCTGATTGAAGTCGGGAGAAAAAGTGAAACTTACGTCCACGGTATCAGACTTGGAAAGCCGGTAAAGCGGATGGCGTTCCCCTCCGAATGCAGGATCTCCCATGCCATCCGCCTTCCCGGGCTGTGTGATCGCTCCGTCGATGGAGCGTGCCGTGCCCGGCCGGTTCTGGCTCTGCGAGCTCTCCGCCGTCGCGACCTTGCCGATTGGCGGAGCAGAGGACCCAGGCGCCGATGCAGGCGACGGTACCGTCTCCTGACCGCATGCGACCACAGCGAACTGCAGGATGAGCATGCCCACAGCTCCCAAAACGACGCGTTTGGTAAATCCCTTCATCTCCAGGCTCTCACCGTTGCTCACGACGGCGAACTAAGCAGCTCGGCTGAGCTGTCGGCACGAAGGTATCGCTGCTCCCCGAGCACAACAAGTCATGGAAAGTACTGTCCACTGCAGTACCGGGCACGTTGCGGCTATCGGAAGGATGACGAAATCAGCAGACGGGCGCTTGGTTTCCGGCCACGAACGTCCGCGAGGCGGAAAGGCTCTGCCGCGAAAGTGGTGCACCAGAGTAGCCCTCCCAAAGTAGACATCGAGGGAAGGATTCATCACCAACAGAGTGTGACAGGGCCTACATACAGTCCGTGCCCCTTTTGGGCATCATGGTGACGTGAAAATCCTGCGCTCTGCCGAACTCTCCTGTGGAACCCCTCCCGCCGAAGCCGAAGCCGTGAAAGTGCTGATCGCAGATTCCGGTCCGATTCAATCTCAACTCCTGACGCGGGCTTTGAAAAGCCGCCGCGAGTTTGACGTTTCCGCCGTCGCTTTGGATACGGCCGCCCTCCACGATTTCATGCAATCGAATCCCACCGACGTGGTCCTGGTTGCGGGGAACCACCTGCCGGATTTGGGCCTGCTGCGCTGGTTGCGCGTTTCCTATCCCAAAGCCGCTCCCGTGCTGTTGGCCGAAGCCGAAGACCGCGATCTGGTGGTGAATGCCCTGCGCGCGGGCGCAAAAGGCATTTTCCTTTTTACTCACACGCCTTTTTCGATGCTCTGCAAGTGCATTCACTGCGTTTTCCGGGGAGAGGTTTGGATCAACAGCCAGCAGATGAATTACGTAATGGATGCGTTGTCGGAGGTGCCCACGCTGCGCGTGGTCAACACCAATGGCAGGTCTTTGTTGACGCCTCGCGAGGAGCAGGTAGTCGCGCTCGTAGCCGACGGCATGACCAACCGCGGAGTCGCCGGCGAACTGGGCCTGAGCGAACACACCATCAAGAAATATTTGTTGCGCATTTTCGACAAGATTGGGATCTCCAGCCGCGTGGAGCTGGTTCTCTACGCCATGTCGCACGGCGAGAATCGCCCGGCGGAATGGATGCCGAGCCATGCCCCGCAGCGGGTCGTGTAAGTACGGTTTCAGTTTGAGCCCGTCCCGTACCTTTCTTTGCGCCCTTAGCGAGCCCTTCGCGTACTTTGCGTTCAAGATCTTTCTTACCGCAAAGCAAGAAACGGTCGAAATTCTGAGACTGAGCCACTACCGGATTTTAGGATCGCTTTACTCGTAGCGCAGCGACTCGATGGGGTCGAGGTTGGCGGCTTTCCACGCGGGATAAATCCCAAAAACCAGCCCCACCGCGGCGGAGGCAGCGAAGGCGAAGATCGACCAGTCCGCCGACATGGTGGCCGGAAGCGATGGAAACGCGACCGGGATGATCGCTGTAATGAGCGCGCCCAGCGCGAGCCCGATCATTCCGCCGACGGCCGTGAGCATCACGGCTTCGAGCGTGAATTGCATCAGGATATCGCGCTTGCGGGCGCCCATGGCTTTGCGCACTCCGATTTCGCGGGTGCGCTCGGTCACCGAAACCAGCATGATGTTCATCACTCCCACGCCGCCCACGATCAGGCCGACACTCGAAACCGCAAACATGAAGACGAAGATCATGCCCGTGATTTGATTCCAGACGTCGGAAATCGAGTCTTGCGTAAAGACGGCGAAGTTATCCGGCTTTTCGGTCGGGACCCTGCGGCGGCGGCGCAGCAACTCGCGCATTTCGTCGATGGCTTTCGGCATGTCGGCGTGCGAAGTGGCCTTGACGCTGATCCAGTATTGCTTGAGTTCGGGGTGCAGCTTGCGAAACGTGCTCAGGGGAAAGAAAACAATATTGTCGTCAGGATTCTTTCCTCCACCAAACACGCTCTTGCGGACTTTCGCCACGCCGATCACGGTAAACAGCTGGCCTTCGATGTCCAGCTCTTTGCCCAATGGCTGTTCACTTGGGAAAAGTTCTTGCGCGGTATCGTGGCCGATGATGATGACCGAAGCGCGGCGCTCCTCATCGATATCGCTGAACCAGCGGCCCGAGTCGAGAGCAACGTCGATGACGTCTTTGTAGGAAGCGGTGTCGCCTTCGAGTATCGTTTGTTTTGCCTTGCGGTCCTTGTATTTGACGGAGTAAGTGCCGGTGCCCAGTTCGGGACGAAAATAGCGCACGCCGACGGTGACCGCTTTGACGTGCGCCAGATCCTGCATCGCCATGGCGTCATCGAAAGTCAGTTCCTTGCGGGTGCGCATCTCTTCCGTCGGACGTCCGAAGGTGAAGGGTTCCAGGTGGAACGCGAAAATGATGTTGGACCCCAGACTGGTGATGACCTGGCTCACGTTGTCGTTCAAGCCGCGCACGATCGACGAAATTCCGATGACAACGGCCACTCCAATCACGATGCCGAGCACGGTCAGCGACGAGCGCAGTTTGTTGCTGCGGATGGTGTCCACCGCCATGTTCAGGCCTTCGCCGAGTTCGCCTTTGACTAACATCGCTTCACAACCTTTTCACCGCCGAGACGTGTGGGGACGGGCGACTCGCCCGTCCTGCGCGGGCGGGGTCGCCCGCGCCCACACTCTCACTCTTATGTTTCAAAGCGCAGCGCCGTGATGGGGTCGAGTTTGGCGGCACGGCGCGCGGGATATACTCCGAAAAAAATGCCCACGCTTGCCGCCACCAACAGTCCCGCCGCTACCGCCCATAGTTTGATCTCTGAGGGCATGCCAATGGCGAGCGTCACGCCCTTGGCGACTGCGATCCCGAGCAATACACCGAGCAGGCCTCCCGCTTTGGCCAGGAACACAGACTCGATCAGAAACTGAAGCAGAATGTCGCGACCGCGAGCCCCCATGGCCTTGCGGATGCCGATCTCCCGCGTCCGTTCCGTCACCGAAACCAGCATGATGTTCATGATCACGATGCCCCCGACCACCAGCGAGATGGCGGCGATCCCGATCATGGCGTAAAAAAACGTGCCGCTGAAGTTCGACCAGATACTCAGCAGGCTGTCGTTGGTCTCGATGTCGAAATTGTCTTCATCGCCTGGATGCACATGGCGGCGCGCCCGCAGAATCGCGCGCGTTTCGTCCATCGCCTCCTCGAAACCGGCGCCGCCGGCCACCGCCTTGCCCGAGATGTGGACATCCTTGTGGGAGCCATTCTGCTTCTGAAACGACGTGATCGGCATCAGCGCGTAGTTATCCATGGTTTGGCCGAGCGTCTTGCCTTTCGCTTTACCAACCCCGACCACCCGATAAACCCAGCCGTCGATGCGGATCTCCTTGTTAATGGGGTCCGTACCGGGCATCAGATTGTCCACAATGTCCGGCCCAACCACGACCACGGCGGAGTTGTTGCGCAGATCGGTATCGTTGATCATGCGCCCGGCGGTGAGGTCGATGTCGAGAATCGTAACCATGGAAGGCGTCAGGCCGCGCACAATCGTGTCACTGATGGACTGCTCGCCGTACTTGACGTGTCCGTTGGTGTTGTAGAGCGAGGCCCCCACCCATTCGCAATGCTTGCAGGCTTCGAGGACAGCCTGGTAGTCCTCCAGGGTCAGATCTTTACGCTTTTCGCCCTCGAGAAATTTATCGATGTTGGTGACAGCGGGTGAAACTTTGAAAACAATGAAAACGTCGGCGCCCAGATTGAAGATCTTGGTCGCTACGTAACCATTGATGCCGTTGACGAAAGTGACCACGGCAATGACGGCGGCCACCCCGATCACTACCCCGAGCAAGGTGAGCGCCGACCGCAGTTTATTCGCCCACAACGACAGGGACGCGATCTTGATCGCCTCGGAAATATTCATGGATCGATGGCTTGCGCTTCGCACCGCAGTCTTGGGACTGCGGGAGCGGGAATTTCTCCAAATGAGTTTAGCAGGACGAGGCCGTGGGCCCGCGATGGAAGCATTTACAAAGCGAGCATGTTATGTGGGGAATTCGATGACTGAAGAAGTAGCCTCATACGCTGCCGGAAGCCAACCGCATCGAGAGTTTCACCGACACCAACGTCATCAACAGCGCCATCGCAGTCCAGATCGCCGCAGACTCTATACCCCCATGGAAGAGGGTCGGCATCAAAGACGGCAAGAATGTGGAAAACTGTGCGGTCGTTGACGCTCTCCCCAACTGCGTGATGGCCACAGCCCCCGCAACCAGAACCAGTGCCAGTGCAAGACCCCCAATCACCAGGCCCGGCAAAGCGCGCTTCCACGGGAACGGGATTGGCGGCGGCGCTGCAGCCTCGCGCCGGACCGCATCCATAACGGAGACGGCGAAGCCCGACGATGGGAGGATTTCATCCGCACGGGAAAGAATGCTGTCAATCTCGTTCTCGTCGTGTTGAATCAAGCGTCTCATTATGCCTCCTTCAAGCGCGGCACAGCCAACAACTGCGGAAGTTTGCCGCGCAGGATTTCCCGTCCGCGAAACAATCTAGCCTTGACCGTGCCCTCGGGCAGGCCGAGGCTCCGCGCCGCGGTAGTCACGTCCATGTCGTGAAAGTAAAAGAGAATCAAAGCCTCGCGATACTTCGCCGGCAGAACTCCGACCGCGCGCCGCACCGCTAAATCGCGATCATAGTCTTTGTCTTCGAGGCCTCCGTCAGAAGCGCGCGGGTCCGCGGGTTCGGCAATGTCATCGATCGACACCGTCCGCGCCGGGATACGACGCAGTTCCGAACGATAGAGGTTAGTCGCCAGCGCGAAAAGCCAGGTGGAAAATGCCGCATCTTTGCGCCACTGGCCGAGCCCGCGATAGGCGCGCAGAAAGGCTTCTTGCGCCATCTCTTCGGCGCGGCCACGATCGCGGCAGAAGCGGTAAGCCAGGTTGATCAGTGGCCCCTGCCAGCGGCGGACAATCCCTTCAAAGGCGGAAACGTCGCCAGCCAGCACTCTTTCGACGTCGCTCTGATCGTCGCTCGCGCTCACTCTAGACTCTGCCTCAAACGGTATGACACCGCGGATTTGCTGCCGGTTGCATTATTTCAAAAATGGACCCCCGCCGAAGAAAATGCAACCGGAGCTGCGGAAGGCCGGTCTTACTGGACGAAATCGGAAGAACTTCAAGGAGCTGACAATGGCATTCGACATAGACAGCAACGCCGTCGGGATGGTAGCCGTGTTTATACCCGTCGTAGGAAGTATTGCCCTATTCTCTTTTCTGTCCGTCGCCGCATGGTCCGATGCGCGCCGCAGAGAGAGACAAGAATACTACAGGAGCGAGACGCTGAAGAAAATCGCGGAGAGTTCAGGAGAGGGTGCGAAAGCCGCGATCGAGCTGCTGCGCGAACAGAATAACAACGTTACAAGACGCCGCGTCGAAGGTATGAAGCTGGGTGGCTTGATCACGGCCGTCGTCGGCATCGGCATCATGGTGTTTCTGCATGGGCTGGTGCGCGAAGAGCCGGTTTATCTCGCTGGATTGATTCCCTTGTTGATCGGCGTGGCCTTGCTGACCTACACGTTCTTCCTCGCGCCCAAAGAGGCGGGAGTGAGATAACAAGTCACCGGACGTGCCGCATCTGCTGGTAGTGTGTCTGAGTTTGAAATCCGGCCAGAAGGCATAGTCAATGCTATCCAAGCTAGTGAATGTGAAGCAGAAGATCATTCGCCGAAGCACGTTTGGTGCGGCGCTCGGTTGGATCGCGGCTTGGGCGTGGGCAATCTTCGCGGGCGGCGGCGGCTTATGGCTTCTTTGGACGAAAGGGCCATGGCCACTGACAAACGGTTGGTTTGCGGTGCTTTCGGGCGTTTCGGCGTGTCCGGCAACGGGTTGGTTGTTGAAAAAACACGCGGGCGTCACGGTCTCGGGTGATGTTCGGATTGCCGCTGCCGCTCTCTTTTTCGTCGCGGGGAAAATTGCCTTGGCAATCGGAATTTGATCTCACGCTTATTTCCAGGAGAAATTTACACGGAGACTGTGCCCATCTGTCGGCAGTATCTATCCGCGCTATCGCCTGCACTATAATGAACTGGTTGGCAGCCGGACCGGACGGTCGCTGTCGCAAGACAGAGGAAAGTCCGAACTCCGCAGAGCAGTGTGCCGGATAACGTCCGGGACGGCCGGTTTCAGGGCTCCCATCAGGCCCGCTTTTGGCCTGATGGGACGGGAAGCCGGTTGGACGGAAAGTGCCACAGAAAACATACCGCCCGGGCCGCAAGGTTCAGGTAAGGGTGAAAAGGTGCGGTAAGAGCGCACCGCCGTCGCAGTAATGCGCCGGGCAGGGCAAACCCCACACGGAGCAAGACCAAATAGGGAGGGATTTCCCAGTGAAGCTTCGGCTTTGCCGGGGACGCGTGCCGGCTCGGCGCGCCACAACCTCCGGGTAGGTCGCTTGAGCCTCGCAGTAATGCGTGGCCCAGAGGAATGACCGTCCCGCCGCAAGGCGGACAGAATTCGGCTTACAGGTCCGGCTGCCACATAGCTTTACTTTCAATCACTTCCAATACGAGTGGAGCTCGTTGTGACGCGGGTGTGACGCGCTTGGGCAGCGGCCACGGGCATCCGAAAATTGGAACCCGCCTCACCCTTCTCAGTCAGGAGCAACCCTGCACTCGCAGCCCGGCAGAAGCACAATTCCGAACAACGTGACAAAGAACTTCTGACAACGCAAAGTCACTAGAGGGAGTGTTCTCGGTCACTGACTCGAGGGTTGCGCATGTCTACGCTGTATTTGGCACTTCAGCAGAATGTGCCGACCCGAGGATTTGTATCACCTGACGTGCGGTCAATATTGAAAAGCGTTGCGTTGCTGTGTCTAGTGCTGACGTTCTGGTCCGCACTTGCCTTTGCTGCGCACCACCATTCGAATGCGATCGAGTCGGCAAAGTGTAGAGTCTGTGTTGCTGCCCATTCTGCTTCCCCTCAAGTCACCTCCACACCACGCCCGGCTAGGTTCATCGCTATATTCACCCTTCAGGCCGAGCCGGTTTCTGCCAAACAGCGCTTCGTAGCATTCGCCCTCAGTGTTCGCCCGCCTCCCGAAGTCTAGGTCTCAGAAAAATCGACGATTCGTTATTGGATTCATTCTGGGACTGTATTCTGTCGCGCCCTCGTGGACTCGATCGCCGAGTAACAACGCGGTGTTCACACTTCGGCTCGTTCCTCTGTCGAGACCAGGACGAGTACTCCTTTGTCGCGCTACGCAACCTAGACTTTATCGCTGGGAGAGCTGCTATGAAATCGCTTCATGCTCGCTTTGGTTTTTCTCGGTTTTATCTGGGTGCTTGGAATTTGAGTGAAAGGCATGCCCACAGTTCCAGGTTGTCACGACTGGCTCTGGCACGTCTTTTTCTGGGTGCCTCGCTTTTCATCCTTGGGCCATACGCGTTCGGCCAATCTCTTGGAAGTGCCGGGACGATCGGCGGGAAGGTTACTGATCCAAGCGGTGCCGCTATCGTCAACGCCCGCGTGAGCCTGTCCAACGATCTGACCCTGTATCGGCGGGAAGCCATGACCTCGGCCTCCGGCGAGTTTCAGTTCACAAATATTCCCCCGAACGTCTACCACTTCGAAGTCAATGCTGTCGGCTTCCAACATCACCATCGAGACCTTACGGTCCGGAGCGCTGTGCCCGTGACCCTGGAAATCAGCCTGCCCATCGAGGCGCAGCACACCACGCTTACGGTGGCCGCCGAGACGCCGTTGGTCGAAACCACGCCTGCGGCGCACTCCAGTGTGGATAACACGCTGTTTTCCAAGATGCCGACGACTTCGATCGCATCCGGCCTCAGTGACATCATCACGCTTTCTTCTCCTGCCGTGGTCGCCGATTCGGATGGCTTCTTCCACTCTCTCGGCGATCACGCCCAAATGAGTCTTTCCGTCGACAACCAACCGATCACCGACCAGCAAGGCAACCTGTTCTCGACCCAGATTCCGCTGAACGCGATTCAGTCCGTGGAAGCGGTTTATGGAGGTACCCCTGCCGAGTACGGTGACAAAACCTCGTTGGTCGTGACGACTGTGACCCGCTCGGGGCTTGGACAGAAGCCGCACGGAAGCTTTTCGGGCGGGTACGGTTCTTTCGGGACTTTCGACCAGAAAGCCGACCTGGGTTTCGGGGGCAACAAATGGGGTCAGTTCTTCGCGGTGAACACGTCCCGCTCCGGCCGTTTCCTCGACACCCCCGAATACAGGCCATTTCACGATATCGGCAACGATGAGAACATCTTCTCCCGCTCCGATTACCAGCCAAACTCCCCGAATATGTTCCATCTCAACATCATGGCGGCGAGAAACTGGTTTCAGATTCCTAACACCTATCCTGAAGTGGCCTCCGGGCAGGACCAGAGGCAAATGGTGCGGTCCTACAACATCGCCCCTGGCTGGATCCGCACCTTTGGGCCCAATTCTCTGCTGAGTGTGAATGCGTTCGTGCGTCAGGACCAAGTCAATTACTACCCAACCCAGAACAATCTAATGGCCGACCAACCCGCTACCCTGGCGCAGAACAGGAGGCTGACCAACTTCGGTCTGAAGGCCGATTTCAGTTATGTTCACGGGCGGCGGCACAACGTCAAAGTCGGCGCGCAGATCACGCACACCTTGCTGACGGAGCGCTTCAGCCTGGGGCTGACCGACCCGACGTTCAATCCCGTTTGCTTCAATCCCGATGGAAGTCCCGACATCAACCCGACTCCGACCGATCCCAACGACTGCACCGCCCTCGGACTGACCCCGAATCTTCCTCCCCCCGACGGTAGTTTCAAGCCGGGCTTGGTGGCCTTCGACCTCACGCGCGGGGGATCTCTGTTTCAGTATTACGGCCACGCCGACATCAAAGAGGAGGCGTTTTACGCGCAAGATGCGATTAGTCTCGGCAATTGGACCCTGAATGCCGGTTTACGGATCGACAACTATGACGGCATAAGCCACGGCTGGCAACCGCAGCCTCGGATGGCCTTGTCTTATCACATCATTCCCACTGGGACCGTATTGCGGGTGGCTTACTCGCACAGCTACGAGACCCCGCTCAACGAGAATTTGGTGCTCTCGAGCGCCACCGGCGCTGGCGGCCTGGCGCAAAATGTCTTTGGCGCGTACGCGAGCGTGCCGCTGAAGCCGGGAATTCGCAACATGTACAACGCTGGCCTGGAACAGGCTCTGGGGTCGCATCTCGTGCTGGATGCTGACTATTTCTGGAAGTACACGCGCAATGCCTTTGACCTGGACAACATCTTCACCACCGCCATCTTCTTTCCCATCGAGTGGGACCATTCCAAGATGGATGGCTTCTCCTCGCGGTTGTCCCTTCGTCAATACAAGGGCCTGACCGCCTACACCACGCTGGGGCACACGCGGGCCCGCGTATTTGGCCCGGAGAACGGCGGCCTGATCTTCGGCAGTCCCGTGGACCGCAGCGTGGTCCGGATCGACCACGACCAGGCGCTCCAGAGCACGACTCACGTTCAGTATCAGTTGGCAAAGAATTGGCCATGGGTGGCGTTTACCTGGCGCTACGACAGCGGCATCGTGTCGGGCGCAGTTCCGGATCTGGCCAGCGTGCTGGCGTTGACCGCTGATCAGCAGGCGCAGATCGGGTTCTATTGTAACGGCCAGGTCGCGACGCCATGGGTTCCGATCACGACCTGCGATCCTTCTTCAAACTGGGGAACGAAACTGGTAAACATTCCTGCACCAGGCACGGAAAACGACGACAAGAATCCCGCACGTGTGCGCCCGCGGCACTTGTTCAACGTTGGCGTCGGGACCGACAATCTGTTCCGCACCGATCGCGTGCGCTGGACATTGCGATTTGAGGCACTGAACGTTACCAACAAAGTGGCGCTGTTCAATTTCCTCTCGACCTGCTCAGGCACGCATTTCGTCGCGCCGCGGGCGTACCGGGCGGAGGTGGGTATAGCTTTCTGAGACGAAGGAACTAGGGCCGCGGATGTACCGGCAATAGTGTCCCCCTTAACGGGACTCAAAGTCCTTATATGCCTGCCCCCCGGCCTGGGCTACTACAAGGGTGGCCGTCGCTCGAACACTGGTCCCGGATCGTCGCTACACGGGAAGTGATCTGATGCCAGCTTAGCGAGATTAGCCATGGGACGTCGGGCAAGTCGGCCGGCGGAATGTGACATTCTAGGCCGTGAGTCCTCAACTGCTGTTCTTTGCATAGGGGGCAAACGAACAATCCTCAGGCATGACACTGTGACGCCGGTGTGACGCAAAACCTGCCAACACCGGCAGAGTTGACATCATCGACACTTCGCGGCGACTGATTTCAAATAACTTGACTGTTTGCAACGCGGCCCGACGAATTCGGCTTACAGGTCCGGCTGCCACAAGCTTTCCGTTTTCCGCGCTACTTATTTTTCCAGACAGGCTTGCGCTTTTCCAAAAATGCGTTGAGCCCTTCGGTTGCATCTTCGGTCGACATCAATTCATCCAGGTACAGTTGTTCAGCCGCCGCAATACCCTGGGAGAAGCTTCTATCGAGGCCGCGGTTCGCGGCTCGCTTGGTCAGCCGCAGGGTAGAGCCGCTCAGGGACGTGAGCTTGCGGATGAATTCACCAGTCATCTCGCCAAAGCTCGCGGCGGGAAATACCTTGTTGATGAGACCGATGCGGTGAGCTTCGGCCGCATCGATGGATTCTCCGGTCAAGAGCAGTTCAAGCGCGCGATTGCGGCCGACTCGAGACGGAAAGAGCGCGGCTGCTACGGGAGCGAAGACGCCGACCTTGATTTCGGGTTGGCCAAAGACGGACCGATCCGAGGCCAGGACCATATCGCAGGCCACGGCGAGTTCACAGCCGCCGCCGAGCGCCATTCCGTCGACCAGCGCGATGCTAGGGATGTCCAGCGAATGGAGCAGGCCGATCATGCCATGAAACTTCTTCAGCATTTCCCCGACCTTGTCGGGAGCGTGGTCCTGGATGGAGACTCCGGCGGAAAACGCTTTCCCCGCGTGGGCAATGACGAGAACGTTTGCATCGCTCGCGGCCTGTACACGTGCCAGCGCCTCATGCAACTCTGCGATCATCGGGATGTCGAGAATGTTCAAAGGTGGCCGGTTCAGGGTGATCCTGGCTACACGGT
>JBAVVP010000436.1:0-6026 GCA_049697355.1 Terriglobales bacterium | reverse complement strand
GGCGAACGATGGAAGTGCCGACTGAAATGCTCGACCGTGTGAATGTAAGCGTGGATGGTGGACTCGGCGTAGTTGCGGCGCCGTAGTTCCTCAAGCATGATCTGGCGTAGATGGGTCACAGAGACTTCCTCCTCTGCGACACACACTAGCTCAGATCACCTCCACCCTCGGCTCAGCGACACGCGCATGCGTCCGCCGCAACGCGGCTTAGTTCAAGTCGGCTTATGGGAAGTGATCGCGATTGCTTCCGGTGCAGAAGGCGCATCCGGCAAAATTTGCGCTCTATTTGCGCTCTGTTTGCGTGCCCAACGGTGCTTTAGAGGCTTAAAGGTGTCATCCAGGGCCTGCTAAGCTGTTGAAGTTACGTTCATGTGCGGATTCGATTCCTTCCGCGCTCACCATCCTTCTTCAGTGCCAATCGTTTACAGAGGTCGATTTCGTGCCGGAATCCATTTCCTAACAACTTCATAACAACTGGTTTGCCGCCTGGTTCAAAGGCGTCCGTTCGGAGCGTGGGCGAAACATCCGAGTGGCCAAGCAGTTCCGACACGACTTTCCCACCATGCCCAGCGCGCAACATCGAAGTTGCGACCGTATACCTGAAGGCGTGCCACCCGCCCAGGTCGATGTTGATTTCTTTCGCGACCGGGCGAATGCAGCCTTTCAGGGCGAACGGGCAGACCGGCAGATAATCCACCGACTACTTGCTCTTATAGCTGAATGTCACCTTGATTTCTTCATTCAGAACAAGTGGCCTGACGAACTGGAATGAAGTTCCCGTGTGCGGCACCTCGACTGCCACCGGCAGCACTCCTGCCCGCTTACCCCTTTTGGGAATCGATCCGCGGGTCGCGGGGGCCCCGTCCCCTTCGTAACGCTCGGTGGTGATGGCGGTCACGCGGCAGCGAGACAGATCTCACATACGCAGGAGCGGGGACCGGATTATGATTTGCATAGTTTCGAAGTATCGCAACTACGATTTATCGCAATGTCGAACTTCATTTCCATTCTCGCTGCATACACTGCCGAACTGGCATGGGAGATACCGATGAAAAGATTTCAGCTCTGCCTGCTGGCGCTTGCGGCCTCCGTGGCGTTTCTCGCCACCACTCAAACCGCCACTGCCCAGAACCTCAACGGAAAGGAACTCTATCGCAACAACTGCAAGGTCTGTCACGACAAGGGGTCGCCCAATGGGCAATACACGCCCATGACCCTGACTCAGGACCAGTGGAAGAAGTTTTTCAACGTGAAACTCGTCCCTGCCCACAAGAACGCGCTGCATCCCAAGACGGGCGGCAAGCTGCTGGAGGAACTGACTCCCGACCAGCTGAAAGCGATTCAGAAATTTGCCGTGGACCATGCGGCCGATTCCGAACAACCCGCCACCTGCGGATAGAAACGGGATATGACCCGTCAGAAAGGACTAGAGGCGACATGTATGCGCAGATTTTATTTAGTTGTTGTAGCTCTCCTATTGCTGATCACGTTCGCAGCATCGGCCCAGAACGTCCCGGCTGCAACCTCAACTCAACCATCACCCGCTGCCGGTGACGAAAACGCACAGCTGCGGCAGGAACTGGAGCAAATGAAGAAGGCCGTCGCTGCGTTGGAAGACCGCTTAACGGTACAGGAAAAAGTCGCCCAGCAAAAGAAAGAAGAAGAAAAGAAAGACGAAGCCAAGCAAGCGCCGGCCAGCGACCAGCCGACGACAGCGGAACTGGCAACGGAAGTGAAAGACCTCGACCACCGCGTGAATCAAACCGAACGGCGCGGAGCGTTGGACCGGATCAATTGGAGCGGCGACCTCCGGATTGAATCGAACAGTATTTTTGGTCACATACCCACTCACTACGACGGTATGCAGTTACAGAACCTGTTAGTCAAGACCCTGTGGACGATGGCGCCGACCAGTCAGGGCGGCCTGGGCATGCCGTTTAATCCAGCCGTCTTTCAGGAGCCGCCAGCCACGTACGCGAGCCAACTCAAGGGTATGGTGGCGGCAAACTACGGCCAGTACCAATACTTCGCCAATAACCTTACCTTCGATCAGTTGAAAACCACCCTGGGAACGTTCTCTCCCCAAATGCAACAGATGTTCTTGGGCTACCTGCAGCAGGTTCCCGGTGTCCTGGTGGCCGGCTATGGTGCGAACGGCAACGAACTGGCAACCAACCGCCTGCGGCTGAACTTCGACGCGCACGTTTCCGATAACGTCGAGGTGGCGGCGCGTATCAGCATGTACAAGGTTTTCGGCGACTCGACCAACGTGCAGGTATTCGACGGGCAGCCCTCCTCACTGAACATCGACGGCACCACGGCGACGGTTCCGACCGGAGACTTTCTCCGAGTCGAGCGCGCCTACTTCACCTGGAACCACATCGGCGGATTGCCCCTGTACCTCTCCATCGGACGGCGCCCTTCGACCAGCGGACCGCCGCTCGAATACAGCGAGGATGAACTTCGCGGCGGCACCCCTTCCGGTACGCTGATCGATTACCAATTCGACGGCCTTACCCTGGGCTACCACGTCAATGACAAGGTGGCCCTGCGGCTGTGCTATGGATTAGGGTATGACTCCAGTTTTGGCAATGGCCAAATGTTGGAGCAGCCCGCCGACCGGGTGAAAGGCGTGCAGTTCCTCGGCGCGAACATCGATGCCTACTCGACCGACAAAACCTTAGTGCAGGTAACGATTGCCCGCGCGTGGAACGTTACCGACGGCTTTAACGGCTTGGTGGTGTTGCCGAACAATCCGCTCACGGGCGACCCCATCAACGGTGCGCCGGTCTTGCGCTTCACCCCCACTGCCAACTTGGGCGCCATCGACCTGTATGGCCTCACGCTCGAGCATCGGATCGGTTCATTCGATCTGTACACCAGCATCAACGCGGACAGTCTCCGTCCGAACGGGCTTACCACACCGTTTGGCGGGCTCGGATCGAATCCTTTCGATGTTCCCACCGACCATAACGGCGTTATGTTTTTCGGAGGAGTCCGTTACAACGTTGCGCGGAACGATGGCCGGACAAAAATAGGGTTCGAATTCAATGACGGCTCCAAATACTGGTTCAACTTCGCGCAGGCCGAAGACGACATCTTTGCACCTAAAACTAGTGCGCGTGGCCAGGTGTATGAGAGCTACCTTACGCACCGCATCACCCCTCACTTCATCCTGAAACTCGATTACCAGCGCTTCCACTACACCTGGAGCGGCTCTGGTTGGGACGTAGGCGCGCCCCAGCAACTCAGCTCTTCTCCCCTGCTCGGCTTCCCCACCTACGACCGGGGCAGCATGTTCACGGCAGGTCTAACAGCGAGGTTCTAGGGATGACGGCACGGCGGAGTCATCCAGTCCGGCTGGCGATGGCGACTTCGGCCGTCATCGCCCCGGCCGGCCCGAATTCACACATACGTACAAGCGAGGAAGCATGAACGTCCGAACCCTTCTCTTCTTACTATTGCTACCGACTCTGGCTCTGGCTGCCGATCAGTCCTCTCCAGAGTACAAACATAAAGACTATTTCGAACATTACGAGGGAACTAAAACCTGCTTGCAGTGCCACCAAAAGGAAGCGGAATGTGTTTTCCGCTCGCAGCACTATCAGTGGAAGGGTGCGGCGACGCACATCAGCAATGCCAAGGGACGCCTGCTCGGCAAGATGAATACGATCAACGACTTTTGCACCAATCCGGGGGGAGCCAACTGGATCGGCCTCATCAAAAATAAAGAAGACGAGGTAATCACGCGCGGCTGCTCGGCCTGCCACGCCGGCCTCGGAGAAAAACCGTCGGAAACGATGACTCGGGCGCAGCTTGAGAACATCGACTGCCTGCAGTGCCACGCCAGCGGTTATCGCCGCGATGTGTACGAGAAAAAGGGCGGAGGCTGGGAGTGGAAGCCCATCCTATGGCAGAACCAGGAAGGCCTGGATTCGGTCTCCAAGCGCATCTCGCTGCCCAAGCGCGTCATGTGCCTGCGTTGCCATGCCAGTTCCGGCGGAGGCGCCAACTACAAACGCGGCGACATCGAGTACGTGCTCGCCAACACCGATCGCGACTACGACGTACACATGGGCACCGACGGAGTGAGTTTCGAGTGCATTCAGTGCCACAGGGGTGAGGATCATCGCATCAAGGGGCGCGGATCGGACCTCTCGGCCAACGACGTGGCATCCACTTTGCGCTGCGAGGACTGCCACGGACAGTCGCCGCACCGAACGAATGCGGACCTGAACCGTCACACCGCGCGCGTGAACTGCACCGTCTGCCACATTCCGACCTTTGCCCGCACCGACCCGACCGACATGTTCCGCGACTGGTCCAAACCCGAGTATCACCAAGACACCGATCGCTACACCGCCACCATTCAGTTCGGGAAAGATGTGGCGCCCGCCTACACCTGGTTCAATGGCAACACCCGCGAGCAGTTCCTGGGAGAACCCTTGAAAAAGGACGGGGCCGGCAACATCGAGATGATGGTTCCCGAAGGCAGCCGCGCCGATGACGCCTCGAAGATTTTCGCTTTCAAGGTTCATAGGGCTAAGCTCCCGGTGCTCGATGGCAAAGGATGGGTGATTCCCATCGATGTCGAAGAGTTTTTCCAGAATGGTGAACTGGATCACGCCGTGAAGGCAGCAGCCGAAAGCGATTACGGGGTCAAGAATGCCTCGTACCAATTTCAGCCGACCATTCGCTACATGGGCATCTTCCATGGCGTGCGCCCTGCCAAGTACGCGCTCGGTTGCAAGGATTGCCATGGTGCGAACTCGCGTATGGATTGGAAACAGTTGGGCTACGGGTCGGATCCGGCTGGTGCCGGAGTAAAGCAGTAACTTTGGCGATGGCGGGAGGTCCCGCAGATGAAACCAGCTCAATAGGAGATATGATAATGGGCACAGCCACTGTTGAGCGACTTCTGATGGGGACCGAGGGCAGATTGCCAATGAGGAAGACGAAGCGTGCCAGCGTTGACGAGGAAGTGTTTGAAAAGCAAGTCCTGATCTGCAAAGCGTTCGCCAATTCAACGCGTCTTCACATCTTGGACCTGCTGGGCAAGCGGGATTGGGCTGCCGGAGAACTCCAGGAGGAACTCGGCATTTCCAAGGCCAACCTCTCGCAACATGTCACGGTGATGAAAACGGCGGGTGTAATCGTCCGGCACCGGCGGGGCAAGCAGGTTTACTTTTCACTCGCCATGCCCGAGGTGAAGCAGGCTTGCCATCTGATCCGAAGCGTGCTGCGTAACCAAGTCCAGAACAGCAAGCGATTGTTTGCGTAGAGCGGGTTTGGCTCGGTTCACATCCTTCGTTCTGTCATGCTGAGCGAGGATTGAGCTTCGCGACAGCGAAGTTCAACCGCAGTCGAAGCACCCCTACCCCTTCCGTGCGTCCGAATTCAGGGATGTCAACAGAGCCAAACACACTCTAGGCGCTTCACCTTGAAGCTGGCTTCGGCGCCGGCTTTTTCGGCCTCATCATCTCCCACTCCTTTTCCGTGAACTCCCGCCCCAGCGCCGTGAACTCACCTGCCCCCTGCAGCCACTCGCCGCCATCCATGGTCACGACTTCTCCATTGATATAGCCGGCGCCATCGCTAACCAAAAATGCGGCAAGGTTGGCAAACTCTTCCGTCGTGCCAAAGCGTCCCAGCGGGTTTCGTTTCTTCGCCTCCACCTCCAGTTCCGGACGCGGCAGCAGACGCGAGAACGCGCCCTCGGTCGGAATCGGGCCCGGCGCGATGCAGTTCATGCGAATCCCGCGATTGCCCCACTCGACGGCCAGGCTGCGGGTCAGCGCCTGCATGCCCGCCTTGGCCACCGCCGATGGCACAACATACGCCGAGCCTGTTGTCGTGTAGGTGGTGGACACGTTCAGCACCACGCCTCCGCGCCCCGCCGCCAGCCACCGCCGTCCGCAGGCCATGGTGGTGTGCAGCGTGCCCATAAGGACAATGCCAATCACCGACTGAAACGCCCCCAGCGAAAGCTCTTCCGTGCGCGCAAGGAAATTTCCCGCCGCATTGTT
>JBAVVP010000435.1:0-5713 GCA_049697355.1 Terriglobales bacterium | reverse complement strand
GGAAGCTGGCGGAGGGCGTCACGGCGAAAGATCTGGCGCTCGGAATCATTGGACGCATCGGCACCGATGGCGCCACCGGACATGTGATCGAGTATGCCGGGGATGCGGTGCGTGGGTTGTCGATGGAAGGCCGCATGACGCTGTGCAATATGAGCATCGAGGCAGGAGCGCGGGCGGGGATGATTGCACCCGATGAGACGACTTTTGCGTATGTCGAAGGGCGCCGCTTTGCTCCGAAAGGAAAAGACTGGGGAGACGCGGTTGCGTACTGGCGGACTCTGGCCAGCGATCCCGGCGCGAAATTCGATCGTGTGATTGAGATTGACGCTGCATCGCTCGCACCGTTCGTGACCTGGGGAACGAATCCCGGAATGGTAGTACCCGTAACGGCACGCGTCCCCGAGTTGAAGAGCTTTGCGCAGGAGGCCGACCGCCGCGCGGCGGAACAGGCCCTCGCCTACATGGGCCTAGAACCGGGAACGCCGATCGAAGCCATCGCGGTGGACCGTGTGTTCATCGGGTCGTGCACCAACTCGCGCCTCGAAGACCTGCGGGCTGCGGCGCGCGTGGCGAAAGGCCGGCACGTGAATCCGAAGGTTCGGGCGATGGTGGTGCCGGGCTCGCAGGCAATCAAGCACGCGGCGGAAGAGGAAGGGCTGCACCAAATATTTCTCGACGCGGGTTTTGAATGGCGCGAGTCGGGATGCTCGATGTGCTTGGGCATGAATCCCGACATCCTGCAACCGGGAGAACGCTGCGCCTCAACCAGTAACCGGAACTTCGAAGGACGACAGGGCCGCGGAGGACGGACGCATCTGGTCAGTCCCATGATGGCGGCGGCGGCGGCGATTACCGGCCATTTCACGGATATTCGGAAGTGGCAATGGAGTAGTCGCGACGAACCCGCGCGCCATGATTGAGCTAAGATAACCTGCTCACATCTTTGCATTTCAGCTGTCGAAGACTCATATGAATAAAAATATCTCCTGCCTGCTGGTGGTATGTTCGCTCCTGTTTTCTTATGCCGCGATGGCTCAGAGTTCATCCTCGCCCGAGCCGGTGCTGCCCTACTCCCCGAGCCTCGATTTGACTTCGATGGACAAGTCCATCGATCCCTGCGTCGACTTCTATCACTACTCCTGTGGTGGATGGCAGAAAAGGAATCCCATCCCGCCTGACCAGACTTCCTGGTCGGTCTACGGCAAGTTGTATGAGGACAACCTGAACTTTCTGCGGGGCATGCTGGAAGAGGCAGCCAAGCCGGGCCCGCAACGCTCCGCCGTCGAACAGAAGACGGGTGACTTCTACGCCGCCTGCGTGAATGAAGCCGCGGTCGAGAAGCAGGGCCTTTCCCCGGTACAGCCCGAACTCGACCTCATCGCGAAGGTCAAATCGGTGAAGGACCTCACGCCCCTGGTGGCGCACCTGCAGTTTGCCTACTTTCGATACTCTTACACCAGCCCGATGCTTTTCGCGGGGGGCTCGACGCAAGACCCCGACGACTCCGAGCAGGTGATCGCCGACGTCGATGAGGGCGGCCTTGGGCTCCCCGACCGCGACTACTACACCAGGACAGACGCCAAGTCGAAAGAAACCCGCGACCGTTACCTGCAGCACGTGCAGAAGGTTCTGGAACTGGCCGGCGACAGCCCCGATCTTGCAAAGAAAAATGCGGAGACAATTCTCCGCATGGAAACCGCTCTGGCCCAGGCCTCTCTGACCCGTGTGGAACGCCGCGACCCCCACAAGCTGGTCCACAAGATGAAAGTCGCCGACCTCATGCAGTTGGCCCCGAATTTTGACTGGCTAGCCTATTATCGTGTGCTGGAGTACCCGCAGTTTGACGTTCTCAACGTAGACGCGCCCGAGTTCATCAAGCAAGTGAATGCGCTCCTCTCCGCGGAACCCGTGGAAAACTGGAAAACCTATTTCCGCTTCCATGTGGTCGACACCTCGTCTCCGTATCTTGCTTCGAAATTCGCGGAGGAGAGCTTCGACTTTTATCGCAAGTATCTGCGCGGAGCCAAGGAAATGCAGCCCCGCTGGAAACGCTGCGTACAGTACACCGACCACAGCCTGGACGAAGCGCTCGGCCAGGTGTATGTGGCAAAAGTCTTTTCGCCCGAACTCAAGCAGAGCACGCTCGACATGGTGCAGCGCATTGAAACCGCCATGGGCGAACGCATCCGCGCGCTCGATTGGATGAGCCCGGAAACCAAGCGCCAGGCTTTGACCAAACTGGCCGGCATCCGCAACAAGATTGGCTATCCTGACAAGTGGCGCGATTACAGCTCCGTGAAGATAACGCCCGACGACTTCGCTGGAAATGTGCAACGCGCCCACCAGTTCGAGAGTCGGCGCGATATCAACAAGATTGGCAAACCGGTCGATCACGGCGAATGGGACATTTCTGCTCCGACCGTAGACGCCTATTACAACCCCCAGATGAACGACATCAACTTTCCTGCGGGAGTTTTGCAGCCGCCGGTCTACGACGCCAAAATGGACGACGCCCCCAACTACGGCGACACGGGTGGCACCATCGGACACGAACTCACCCACGGTTTCGACGATGAAGGCAGCCAGTTCGACGCCTGCGGCAATCTGAAAGATTGGTGGACCAAGGAAGACCGCGAAAAATTTGACGCGCGCACCAAGTGCGTGGACGACCAGTACTCAGCTTATGTCGCAGTGGACGATGTCCATGTCAATGGCAAGCTCACACTGGGCGAGAACGTAGCCGATCTCGGCGGCGAAATCCTGGCTTACATCGCCTGGCAAGACAAGACGAAAGACATGCACTTGCAGCCGGTCGATGGATTGACTCCGGAGCAACGCTTCTTTATCGGCTTTGCACAGTGGGATTGCGCCAACGAGCGTCCTGAAGATCTGCGCCTGCGCGCGTTGACCGATCCGCATTCACCGGCACAGAACCGCATCAACGGTGTAGTGGTGAACATGCCGGAGTTTCAGCACGCATTCCAGTGCAAAGCCGGACAGCCCATGGTGGCGGCCGCCGATAAGGTCTGCAAGGTGTGGTAGCGCAGCTGTTTCGCAGAATACATGGACAAATAACGACTTATGCAACCATTTCGTAAACATACCGGTATCGTCGCCCCACTCGATCGCGTCAACGTGGATACCGATCAAATCATCCCCAAGCAGTTTCTTAAGCGCGTCGAGCGCACGGGATTTGGCGAATTCCTGTTTTACGATTGGCGCTTTTCGGGCGACGGCAAGAAGATTTCCGATTTTGTGCTGCATGCCCCGCGCTATGCGAAGGCCTCGATCCTCGTCGCCGGGAAGAACTTCGGATGCGGGTCGTCGCGCGAACATGCCGTCTGGTCGCTGGCGGATTATGGATTCCGCGTGGTGATCGCGTCGTCATTTGCCGACATCTTCGCCAACAACAGCCTGAAGAACGGCCTGCTCACGGTGCGGCTCAGCGAAGAGCAGGTGGCGGAGATCATGCGGCGCTCGCAAGAGATAGAGAACTACCAGATGACGGTTGATCTCGAAGCGTTGCGAGTGGAGGACGGGCGGGGATTCGCGGCGGCGTTCGCGATGGATGAATTCTCGCGGCATTGCCTGCTGAATGGATTGGATGATATTGGTCTGACCCTGCAGCATGAAGCGGAGATCGCGGTGTATGAAGCAAAACATCCAGTGCGTGCGGAGATGAAGACGTTTCCGGCCCGATGACCCCCGCGACGGTGGAGAGACGGGCGCCCCGCCGGTTTGCAGACAGCCGGCCAACCCATCCTTTCCTTCCTGACGCAAACTCCCTCCAGGCTGTACACTTTTGACTTTCACCACCAGCGCGGGGCTGGGTCACAGCTCGTGCTGCATCGGAGTGCGTTCGTGAAAAAGCTTCTCTTCGCCTTCACCGTCAACCTGCTCGTTCTGCTTTCCGCAGGGCACGCCCAAACCGTTGCCTCGCCCGCCGCGCCGAAACAACTCACGATTGAACAAATTTTTGCCGAGGCCGGAGTCACCGGACGCGCTCCGGAGACGATTAAATGGAGTCCGGACGGCACCAAAGTCACTTTCGTGCAGCGCGATGATACCGGCGAGCATGGCGAACTCTGGTATGTGGACACGGCCACGGGCGAGAAAAAGGTTCTGGTGAGCGAGGGGAAGCTTTCGCTACTTGCGCCGCCCGCCAGCCACATCCAGGACGAGCGCGAGAAAGAGCGCGTGACGCGCTATCACGTCGCCGCCTATACATGGTCGCCCGATTCCAAGCACTTGCTCTTCGATTCCCTGGGGCAGCTCTGGTATTACAGCCTGGACACCGGGACCGCGGTGCAACTTACTTCGTCTCCGGACCCGAGCGAGGACCCGAAGTTTTCGCCCGACGGCAAGCGCCTCGCCTACGTGCGCAAGCACAATCTTTATGTGCATCCGGTATCGGGAGAGGAAGGCGAGCGTCCGCTCACGCGCGACGAAAAAGAGAAACGTGGAGATCGAGACAAGGACAAAGAAGACAACATTCTGAACGGCGAAGTCGACTGGGTATACGCCGAAGAGCTGGATGTGCGCAGCAACTTCTTCTGGTCGCCGGAAGGAAAGGAGATCATTTTTCTGCAGATGGATGAGACGCGCGTCCCGACTTATCCCATCACCGACTGGTTGCCGACGCATCCCAGGGTCGAGCAGGAGAAATATCCCAAGGCGGGTGATCCGAATCCGACGGTGCGCCTGGGAGTAGTGGGCGGCAACGGCGGCAAGGTGCGCTGGATCAAACTCACCGACGACGATGACACCTACGTGCCGCGTTTCGGCTGGATTCGCGACGGCTGGGCGTGGGCTGAGGTCCTGAATCGCAAGCAGGATGTGCTGGACCTTTATTTCATGGAGACGAAGTCGGGCCGGTCGCGCAAAGTGCTGAGCGAATCCGCTCCGAATGCCTGGGTGAACGTCAACGACGACTTTCGCATCCTGAAATCGGGCGACCGCTTTCTGTGGACCAGTTGGCGCGACGGCTACACTCACATCTATCTCTACAGCTTCAACGCGCAAGACCCACTGGCGGCCGATGCCAAACTTGAACGCCAACTCGAAAGCGGTGACTATGAGGTGCTCGCGATCAGCGGCGTGGATGAAACGTCGCTGCATCAACCGTCGACGGTTTTCTTCACCGCCAACCAAGGCGATCCGCGGCAGGTGAAGCAATTTTCCGTGAAGCTGGACGGCTCGGCGATGCAAGCCCTCTCCTCGGGAGGCGGTAGCTATTTCGCGCATTTTGCTGATGACGGCAAGCATTTTGTGGAAACCCATTCCGCAACGCTGACACCACCGCGGATTTCGGTGTGCGCGCCAGGCGGTCGGTGCCAGAAGATCTGGGAAGGGCGCAGCATCGCGGATAACGATCCGATTGCGCCGCAGTCGCTGGAACTCAAAGCCGATGACGGCACGGTGTTGTACGGGTATCTGATTCTGCCGCGTCATGCGGATGCGAGCCAGAAAGTTCCGCTGATCGTGTACATTTATGGCGGCCCGGGGGCACAGACCGTGCAGGACGGGTGGGGTGGAACAAATGCGCTGTTCCACCAGATACTGGCGAATGAAGGCTTCGCGATTTTCTCGGTCGATAATCGCGGGACCCCGAATCGCGGCAAGAAGTTTGCCGCCACCATCCGCCTGCAGCAGGGCGGAGTCGAACTGAAGGACCAACTCACGGCGCTCGACCAGTTGTATGCGCAGTTCCCGC
>JBAVVP010000434.1:0-3731 GCA_049697355.1 Terriglobales bacterium | reverse complement strand
ACGCGGTGTAATTCTCCTGCTGTCGGAAGGGCGGCAGTTCGGGCAGTTCCTGTGCGAGGGCAATCTGCAGATGATGGCCAGGAACCCCTTCGTGATAGGCAGTTGTCTCAATGTCGAGCGTCGTCCGTTTCGCGAAATCGCCGGTGTTTACCATGACGTGTGCCTTGCGCGATCCGTCGGGCGTTCCCTGCATATACTGCGTGGAAGCTTCCTTCTCGCGAAACTCTTCGATGGGCATCACGTCCAGCTTGCCCTTGGGCAAACGGCCAAACAGCTGCGGAAGTTTTGTGTACATCTCGTCGATGTACTTCCGGTAGAGATCAAGAATCTCTTCCCGCGAGTGCGGATGAAGCTTGGGATCGCTCTTGATGGCCGCGTAGAAGGTCTTCAGGTCGGAGTATCCAAGCTGGTGAGCGACTCCCAGCATCCGGCCTTCGATCTCTTTCACCTGTTCCAGTCCGATCTGATGGATCTCCTCAGGCGACAGATTTGTGGTCGTGCTTTCTTTTACGCGGAACGCATACCAGGCTGCACCGTCCGGCAAAGCCCATGCCCCCGGCTCCGATCGTCCTTTGGGGGCATACTCATCGCGAACGAACGCCGTGAACTTAACGTAAGCAGGAATCACGGAATCCTTGACCGCCGCCAGACCCGCCTCGCGCAAGCGTTTGCGATCCGCCGCGGAGATTGCGTCGGGAAACTTATCGAAGGGTTGCGCGAAAGGGCTTTTTTCCGCGGCCGTCGTGGCGATTCCGTTGGCCTGCGTCACCACCTGCTCCAGCAGAATCTTGGGCGGCATTAACCCTGCGGCCATGCCTTTCCGCATCTGGTCGATATTCTGTTCAAAGAGCCGCGGAAGCAACTTCAGGCGCGTGATGTAGTCTTCGTAGTCCTTCACGCTGTCGAACGAAAGAATACTGACCAGCTGAGGCGCGTCGATGTGAATTCCACCGAACTGGTTTACCGGCATCTCCCATGGTTTGAAGCGCGCGCCTTCCAGATTCATTTTCAGGTCGTGAACCATGAGATGCTTGTTCAACGTTTCCTGCTCGGGAAAGCCGTTGGTGTCGATCGCTTCGAAGCGGTCGAGGAAGCGGCGAGTCTGCGCCAGATTGTCGTCGATGGCTTTCTGGGAGAAGTCGTCGAGTTTGTCGTTGTAGCGCTTGTCACCCAGGATGGAGGCGTAGATTGGGTTGGTGCGCATGGTGTATTCCCACTGCTCGTGCAGCAGGTCGTTCAGCGCTTTGCGCCGCGCTTCGAGATCGGCGGGTGGATTCGCGGCGGCCACGGTGGCCGGTATCAGCAAAGCAGCGGCTAGAAGGCAGATCAAAACTCGCATGGAAACTCCAGATGAAAATTTGTCAGCATTGAGGCGCACATTCACAGACAGGCCTGTACTGTTAGACGAATACGCAAGCGGATAGTTATCGGTTCCCAAAAAATCATCTGCCGGCGTTCGCACGAGCACGCCGCAGTCCGGCAGCGACTCCTCGCCGCACTGCGCGCTCGTATCCGGCGGCGTCCATTGCGGTTGCCGTCGCTGCGGCGATGCCGCCAGGAGTGGCGGCCTCCGCGAGCAGCGACTCCAGCGAATGCTTCCCATCGCGCCAGGCGATGATCCCGTCCGCCAAGGCATGCGCGCTCGCCAGCAGCGCCGTGTTTCGATCAAGACCTGCCTCTTGCCCAGCGCGCGCCAGGGTCACAAGCGCGTGATAGCCGTGGCTGCATGAGTAGGTCACGGTGAACGCATCGACCTTGCTTTCCGGGATTTCGACAACCTCGCCGAAGCTCGAGAAAAAATCGTGGACACGTTTGCGATCCGCACGCGGCAAACTTCGGGGAAAGGCCACCGCCGTCAAGCCATGCCCACTGCGGCAAACCGGACTTGGCATGGCACGGGCCCATCGCATGCGCAGGCCGGCCGCCCGGCTCAGCACACGCAGCGGAATGCCGGCGGCCAGACTGACCGCGAGCGACCTGCGATTCACTTTCCCGACCATGCCAAGAAGCTCGCGAACCGAACTCGGACGAACCGCGACGATCAGCATGTCCGCCTGCTGGACGGCGTTCAGCAAGTCGGGCTCGACCGCAACCGCGTAACGTTTCTTCAGATCGCGCAGCTTGCCGGGATTGCGATCATGCACGACCAGGCGGTGTCTGCTCTTTCCCAGTCGGAGGCCCGCCAGAATCGCTGACGTGATCCGCCCTCCGCCGAGAAAAACAATCGTGCTCATGCCACCTCGTCGATCCCTAGTCTGCCGTACCGCCGCCATCCACGACCAGCGCTGCTCCGGTCATAAACGACGAATCGTCCGACGCCAGGAACAGCACAGCTTTTGCAATTTCGTCGACGGTGCCAATCCGTCCCAAGGGCCGGTTCTCGCTACCCGCCAGATAGGTCTTCCAGTCTAGCCCGCGCCGTCGCGCATCCTCGGTCAGCATGGGGGTGTCCACATCGCCCGGGCAAATGCAATTCACGCGGATGCCCTGCCGTCCGTGATCGATGGCCATCGCTTTCGTGAGCAGAACCACTCCACCCTTCGAGGCGCAATACGCGACCGCCTTGTCGCCGCCGACCAGGCCCCAGCCCGAACTGTTGTTGATAATCACTCCGCCACCCTGCGCGATCATCGGAGCGAGCGCGTACTTTGACATCAGGAATGTTCCCTTCAGATTGATGTCGATCTGCAGGTCCCATTCCTCTTCCGAGCATTCGAGCGCCGTCTGTGGAAAGAAGACTCCGGCGTTATTGAACAAGATGTCGAGCCGCCCGAACGAGCGCAACGTTTCTTCCACCGCCCGCTGGCATTCGGCGGCCTTGCGAACTTCCGTACGCAGAAAAATGGCCTTCCCGCCGGACTCGAGAATGCGTGCCGTGACCGCGTGGCCGCGCGACTCATTGCGGCCGGTGATGGCGACCTTCGCGCCCTCGCGCGCAAACAATTCAGCGACAGCTTCGCCGATGCCGGACGTGCCGCCCGTGATCAGCGCAACTTTCCCAGCGACTCTCCCTGCAAGCGGCATAGCTTAGCGGCTGGCCAGCCCTCCCGCGGTTTCTCCGCCGTCGCATGTATAAACGTGGCCGGTGATGTTTTGCGCATCGTCGGAAGCCAGGAATGCAAACAACGCCGCAATCTCTTCCGGCCGCGCGTGACGCCGCAGGGGAATTTTCCGGTTGACCTCTTCGAGCATCGCATCCGTGTACTCTGCGCGCTGCATCGGCGTCAACACGTATCCCGGAGCCACCGCGCACACCCTGACTTTCGGCGCCAGTTCCAGCGCCATTGACCTCGTTAGCTCGATCACGCCCGCCTTGCTGGCGTTGTAATCCGCATAAAACGGATATCCCATGACGCCGTTGGTCGAGGCCGTTTGCAGAATCACGCCACTGCCGCGTTCCATCATGTGGCGCGCCGCCGTCTGCGCTACGTAGAACACGCCGGTCAGATTCACGGCCATCACTTTGTCCCATTCTTCCGGCGTGATGTCGAGAAAATTATGGCGGATGCTGATGCCGGCGTTATTCACCAGCACATCCACGCCGCCCATGAGGCGAGTCGCTTCGGCGAAAGCGGCCTGCACCTGCTTCAAATTCGAGACATCGGCATCGAGCGCCGCGGCCAAATTGGGCAGTTCGCGCAAGATCTTCCGCCGAGCCTCCGCGTCGCGGTCAAGCACGCACACCACGGACCCTTCGTCAAGAAACCGCGCTGCCGTGGCCGCTCCTATGC
>JBAVVP010000433.1:0-10497 GCA_049697355.1 Terriglobales bacterium | reverse complement strand
GCCCTAGACGCCTGACTTTTCAGTTGCCTTCCAGCTTTTTCGTCAAAACTTCGTTCACCAACTGGGGATTGGCTTGACCTTTCGAGGCCTTCATGACCTGGCCGACGAAGAACGCGATCATGGTTTTCTTGCCCGCGCGATATTGCTCCACCTGCTTCGGATTGGCTGCGATTAATTCATCGGCAAGTTTCTCCAGCGCCGATGTGTCGCGCGATTGCTCGGGACGCCCCTCGGCTTCGTAAACCGCAGGAAAGTCCCGTTTGCGTTCGAAGCAGAGGTCGTAAAGATCCTTTAGCATCTTGCCCGAGATTGCTCCCGATTCGACTAGATCGGCGGAGGCCGTAACCCCGGCCATCGAAATTGGCGATCGTTCGAGTTCCAGGCCCTGCGCCTTCAGGCGTCCGAGCAGTTCGCCCTGCACCAGGTTGGCAACGCGCTTCGGATTCTTGGCCTTGCGGGCCGCGGACTCGAACTGATCGGCCATCGCTCGCGTCAACGTCAGCGTGTGGGCGTCGCCCGCGGTGATGCCGTACTCCTTCATCATCCGCTGACGGCGTGCTTCCGGCAGCTCGGGCAGACTGGCACGAATTGCGGCTTGCCATTTCTCATCCACCACCAGGGGAAGCAAATCCGGCTCGGGAAAATAGCGGTAGTCGTGCGCTTGCTCCTTCGAGCGCATGCCGTAGGTCTTGCCTTCATGGGCATTGTAGAGGCGCGTTTCCTGCGCGATTTGGCCACCGGCTTCGAGAACGCCGATGTGGCGCTCGATTTCGTACTCCAGCGCCTGTTTGATGAAGCGGAACGAATTCACATTCTTAATCTCGGTCTTCGTGCCAAACTCTTTTTGCCCGCGCGGCCGCACGCTGATATTTGCATCGCAGCGCAGCGAGCCTTCCTCCATGTTGCAGTCGCTGACGCCGGTGTAGAGGATGATTTCTTTAAGCCGGGTGAGATATTCGTGAGCTTCCTCGGGCGAGCGCATATCCGGTTCGCTGACGATCTCGGCCAGAGGCACGCCGGTCCGGTTCAGATCGATCGCGGTCTTCGCGGCCGCGTCGGCAAAGCCTTCGTGCAGGCTCTTACCCGCGTCTTCTTCGAGGTGCAGGCGCGTGATGCCGATTCTTTTCTTGCCGTCGTCGTCGTTATTTGTATCGATTTCGATGAATCCGAACTCTGCCAGCGGCTTGTCATATTGCGAGATCTGGTAGCCCTTGGGCAGGTCGGGATAAAAATAATTCTTCCGGGCAAAGATGGAAACTTCGTTAACGCGGCATTGCAAAGCCATCGCCGCCAGCGCCGCGAATTCCACGGCCTTCCGGTTCAACACAGGCAAGGCTCCGGGAAGCCCCAGACACACCGGGCACACGTTGGTGTTCGGCGGATCGCCAAAACGAGTCGAGCATGAGCAAAAGATTTTCGACGCGGTCAGCAGTTGGACGTGGACTTCGAGTCCGATCACCGGCTCATATTTCGCGAGTACATCCTCGGAGACGGCTGGAGTGGCTGTCATCTCGGGAGATTATAAGCCGCCGGGGCGGGTGGAGGGCAGGGCGCCTGCCCGGCTCAAGTAGGGACAGCCGCGCCCCCGCTGTCCAGCCGAGCGAAGTTCGGCCGCCGCCGGCGCCCACCGCTACTTCAGATTTGCTGGCGCGCTCAAGTACTTCTCCAGCGGGATTTCGAAGTACATCAGTTCGTTGCCTTTCCCGTCATGCACTCCCATGATGTAAAAGCTGGCGCCCGCCAGCGGATTCGAGATGTCGGAGATATCGAAAAACAAAAACCCACGCGCAGAGGAGTGCGGTTCCACCGCCTTCGCGCCAAACTGAGCCCGTTCGATTTCATCCCATGTCTTGCGGCTCACGCCACCTTTGACCTCTTTGCGCGGCAGCGGAATCGGCAACGTAGGCTGCCGGTCATTGCGCGAAGGATGCGAAAGCCTCCGCACCAGATCGTCTGTCGACGCCGGGTACAGCCGGCTGCGATTCTTGGTGTTCAACTCGACCTTTATGCCGACCAGCGAAACGGGCTCATCGCCGTCGTTTGTAATGATGAAGAAGACCGGCAGGTAACCGTAGTTGCGGAAGTTGACGCTGAAGATCGAAGCTTTGTCTTCCGCGTCGTAAGGATCGACCGCGACGGCAACTTTTTCCGTGCTGTGGTTGTCGTGCGCCGGGTAGGTGCGAGCGGGTTGCGCCGCGGGCATCACAAACTCTTTGGCTGCAACCGCGAACAGGCAGCTGAGCAACACGAAAGCTCCAGCTAGCGTAAGACGCGCGGCGCGCGGCATGGGCGCGCAAGCGGATGGTTGCCGAACTGCATTCTGCATACGTGAATTATAGGATGCCGCCGCTCGACGCCGCGCTGTCCGGTCGGCGATCGAATCGAATTTTTGCTCCGCCATTTAGAATGGGGCTTCCTCCATGTACGCGCTCTACAGTGCGCTGCTCGCTTTTTTTCTGGTGCTGACGCTGCCCTACTGGTTGCTGCAGATGATGCGCCACGGCAAGTATCGAGCCGGTTTGCGCCAGAGGTTCGGAGCCGTTCCGCCCGCTCTGGCTGTTCCCGGCGGGAAGCCCGCAATCTGGGTGCACGCGGTTTCAGTGGGCGAGGTGGTGGCTTCGAGCGCGGTGGTCACGCTGCTGCGAGAGAAGGTTCCGTCCCACCGTGTACTGATTTCGACGACCACCAGCACAGGGCAGAAACTCGCCGCGCGCCAGTTCGACGCGGAAAACGTGCTCTACTTTCCCCTGGACTTTGGCTTCGCCGTCCAGCCCTATCTCGACGCTTTACATCCGGAACTCGTGGTCGTCGCCGAAACTGAATTCTGGCCAAATTTCCTTCGCCTCGCCAAGCGCAGCGGGGCACGCATCGCGGTGGTCAACTGCCGCATTTCCGACCGCTCGTTTCCCCGCTACAAGCGCCTCCGCTCTTGGCTCCCGCGACTGCTGGAGAAGACACTCGCGAACGTCGATGTTTTTCTGGCTCAGAGCGAAGAAGACCGGCGCCGGCTGCTGGAAATTGGTGCGCCCGAAGCGAAGGTCACGGTGGCCGGCAATCTGAAATTCGATGTGACGCCACCACCGCCGCCGCCGATCGTGGCGAGTCTGCGAGAGGAGTTCAGCAGCTCGGGCGCCGGGCCGGTTCTAGTGTGTGGCAGCACGCTCGAGGATGAAGAAGGCTCGCTGCTTTCGGCGTTTCGCAATATTCTGGCCAACTATCCGAAAGCGGTGATGATGCTTGCGCCGCGGCATCCAGAACGTTTTGCGGAGGTTGCCGAACTCGTCCAGAAACTCGGCTTCCGGATGTGGCGGCGTTCTCTGTGGAGCGGCGAAGCGCTCGCGGGCGGCGTGTTTCTCGTCGATAGTATCGGAGAGCTGGCTGCGCTTTATTCGCTGGCCACCGTCGCCTTCGTCGGCGGGAGTCTCGTGCCGCGCGGCGGACACAACATTCTTGAGCCCGCGCTCCATGGCGTTCCCATCGTCACCGGCAATCATTACGAGAATTTCCGCGACGTCGTCAGTTTCTTCGCCAGTCGCAATGCGGTCCGGATCGTTGGGGTGGCGGAGCTGCCTCTGGTCTTTATGGAGCTGATCGAAAACGGCGGTGAACGAGCGACGCTCGGCCGGAATGCGCTCGCGGCGCTCGAATCGCAGCGCGGCGCCACGGACAGGACGGTTGCGGTGCTGCTGCGGTTGATGGGTGTTTCATCATGAATCCGCTAACCGGGCTCTACGGCTCCGCCACCGCTCTGCGAAACACGCTGTTCGATCGCGGGATGCTGTCATCGCGACGGCTGGAACAGCCGGTGGTCAGCGTCGGGAATCTGTCGGCCGGCGGTTCAGGCAAGACTCCGTTCGTGATTGCGCTCGGTGAACTGCTGAAGGCGCGCGGCATTCGGTTCGACGTGCTCTCACGCGGATACGGCCGCAAGACTCGCGGCGTACTCGTAGTCGATCCCGATGGCAACGCCGCCGATTTCGGCGATGAACCGCTGCTGATTGCCCGGCGGCTTGGCGTTCCTGTAGTGGTCGGGGAAAGCCGCTATGCCGCGGGCCGGCTCGCTGAACGAAAATTCCAATCGCAATTGCACGTCCTCGACGACGGCTTTCAACACCGTTCGCTGGCTCGTGACTTCGACATGGTGCTGATGACTGAGCGCGACTTTAGCGACCGGGTGCTGCCGTCGGGGCGACTGCGAGAGCCGCTCTCCTCGCTCGCGCGCGCAGATGCCGTCGTGCTGCCCGCGGGCTTGGCGGTGGATCATCCGGCGCTACAGCAAAAGCCGATCTGGCGAATCAAGCGCGAGTTCGTTCTCCCGAGCATGCCCACCGCGCCCGTCGTTTTCTGCGGCATTGCGCGCCCCGAACAGTTTTTTGCCCAGGTACGCGCCGCCGGAGTCACGCCCGCGGCAGAAATCGTCTTTCGCGACCACCATGCTTACGACAGAAGCGACGTCGAGCGCCTGCTGGCCATGCGCGTCAAGCTCAGTGCTGGCGGCTTCCTGACCACGGAAAAAGATGCGGTCAATCTGGAGTCATTGCAGGCGGACCTTATGCCGTTCGCGATCGCGGCGCTACGCCTTACGCTCGACCATCCGACTGACATTGTGGGTGCCATTTTGGCAGGAATCGCGGAACGCAAGCCCCACTCGTGAGAAAATCTTGAGTTGGCAACCATGGAAGGGTTTGGCCCAGAGGCTGAGACACCTGGCGACGGGAGAAACCATGAAACGAATCACATTCTTTGCCTTGGTCGTCGTGATGATTGGATTGGCTCAAGCTCAAGACTCCCTTACACCGGCGCAGGGCTGGACTAAGCAGGCGGTCACTCCGGACGATGCTCAAGCCTTCCTTGAGGCCACACTGCACGGTGAGAAGCATGTTGCGATCACGGGCTTGATCGCCGACACAAACAAACGGGATGTTGACCTCGGCACCCATTGCAGCAGCAGTTCAAGCGGTACAGTAAACGGCACGGTTGATGACAGCGGAACTGTCACAGGCAACGTACACACCAGTGGAGACACTCACTGCCGCGACGTGCACAATTATTTCTATCGAATTTCTGTCGTGTACTCGGATAAGTCGAACAGTAGCTACATTATCGCCGCCCAGTGCGACGAGCGTTGGGTCTGGAATCATTGTGCCCTTCCTGTTATCGGCGACAAAGATGAAATGGTTATCACTCGCGAGAAGAAGGGGCATTACGCCGTTCATATTCTTCTCAGAAGAGGTGCCCTCGACAGGAAGGGCACGTCCTCAATCTACGAGATCGTAGACTTGCAACACTTCACCAAGCAATGACGAAGCATATTGATGACAAAGCCCATGAAAGAGAACGGCCGTCCGCGTCTACGAAAGATCGTCGAATCTTTTCCTAAGCTCACGATCACCGTACTCGCCGATCTGGTCGCCGATGAGTTCGTATTCGGCGAGATTTCTCGCGTCTCGCGCGAAGCTCCCGTGCTGATTTTGAAGCACCATGATCGCCAGGTAGTTCCCGGCGGCGGCGCGAACGCCATCTACAACCTTGCCGACCTTGGAGTGAACGTCTTGCCGGTTGGCGTGGTGGGCGACGATGAACCGGGAAAGCTGCTGTTGCGCGCTTTCCGCCACAAACGCATCCCGGTCAGCGGGGTTTTTAAAGACAAGAGTTACACCACCGTGACTAAGACCCGCATCCTTGCCGGGTTCGCGCACACCGCTGGACAACAGGTCGTGCGCCTTGACCGCGAGCCCACCGAAGGCCCCAATGCGCATTTGCGACGCGAGCTTGTGCTGGCAGCCCGCGAATATGCCCGCGCCTCCGACGCGCTGCTCGTTTCCGACTATGGATACGGCGCGGCAACGCCCACCCTGCTCAATGTGATTCGGGAAAAACGCGGGCTCGACAAAGTTCCCGTGACCCTTGACTCACGCCATCGCATGCTCGAGTTTTCCGGCGTTACGGCCGCGACGCCGAATGAAGCTGAAGTGGAAGAAGTTCTCGGCATCCGCATCGGCAACGACTGGGAGCGCCTGCTCGCTGCCGGAGACCAGATCACGGGCGCGATGAACCTGGAAGCTCTGCTCATCACGCGCGGCAAGGATGGCCTGGTGGTTTTCCCGCGCCGTCACAAGCCGGTGGATATTCCGATCTATGGCAGCGATGAAGTCGCCGACGTAACCGGCGCGGGCGATACGGTCATTGCGACTTTTACCGCGGCTCTGGCGGCGGGCGCGACCGCCGAAGAGGCGGCACAGCTGGCAAATTACGCGGGCGGCATCGTGGTGATGAAGCGCGGCACCGCCACCGTCAGCCAGCAAGAATTGCTGGAGGCGCTGGATAAGACGCTGCCGGTCGCGCGCGAGCATTAGAGTGTAGGGACGGGCTTTGCCTTGTCCCAGCGGGGCAAAGCCCCGCCACCACACAAACTTAGTCTGGGCCAAGTCCGAAATCATTGAACGCATCACTCCATCGGAAGATTGTTTCGCGCGACGAACTGCGGCAACGTGTGGCGAATTGGCGGCGCGCCGGCGAACGCATCACGCTGGCCAACGGCTGTTTCGATCTGCTTCACGTCGGCCATGTCCGCTACCTTCATGCGGCGCGCGAGCTCGGCGGCAAACTGATCGTCGCGGTGAACGCCGATGCGTCCGTGCGTGCGTTGAAGGGCGAGGGGAGGCCCATCATGCCCGCCGAGGAACGCGCGGAGATTCTGGCCTCGCTTGAGGACGTGGACGCGGTCGTAATTTTTCCCGAAGAGGACGTGCGCGCCATCATTCGCGAAATCCGCCCTGATTTTCATGCCAAAGGCACCGACTACACGGCGGAGAATGTTCCCGAGCGCGCCGAAGTCGAAGCATGTGGAGGGCGTGTTGTCATCGTGGGCGATCCCAAGAATCATTCGGCCACCGAGATCATTCGTTCGCGGCTGGGGCCGCGAAAATCGTGACGGCCAATACTCCCCGATTCGACAGCTTGCTCGTCGTGCGGCTCAGCGCGATGGGAGACATCATCCACACTCTGCCCGCGGCAGCCGCGCTGCGCCAGGCTTTTCCCCGTGCCACCCTGGGATGGCTCGTCGAGGAGCGCTGGGCGGAACTGCTGTGTACGTTGCGCTATCCCCGAGCGGGTGCGCGCTCTCCGCAGCGGCCGCTGATCGACCGCGTGCATTCCGTCAACACGGCGGAATGGCGGCGCGCGCCCTTCTCATTCAATACCTGGCAGCAGATGGCCGCGGGCTTGAGTGAGTTGCGCGGAATTCACTACGACGCGGCGATCGATTTTCAGGGCGCGGTTCGTTCGGCGCTGCTGGCGCGGTGGTCGGGCGCGCCGGTTGTGTACGGCAGCACCCAGCCGCGCGAGAATGCTGCCAGCATGTTCTACACGCGACAAGTGCTCTTGAAGACGAATGGCGCTCATGTCGTCGAACAGGCGCTGGCGCTGGCGGGAGCGGTGGTTTCCGCGGCGGGCATTTCAATCGTAGCGGAAGCCCGGGCAGAGTTTCCCGTGGATCCAGATGCGGAAAGCAAGATTGCCGGCCTCACGGCGAAGGGAAACGACTTCGCGATTCTCAGTCCTGGCGCGGGCTGGGGAGCAAAACGGTGGCCGGCGGAGCGTTATGGGCAGGTTGCCAGGGAACTGGCGAAAGATGGATTATTTTCACTAGTGAACTACGGACCCGGAGAAGCAGAGCTAGCCGCAGCCGTGGAAGCCGCCAGCGGAGGGGCGGCGCGAAAAATCTCCTGCTCGGTTTCGGAGTTGATCGCGCTTACCCGCCGGGCTCGGCTGTTCATCGGCGGCGATACTGGACCGATGCACCTGGCCGCCGCTTTGAAGATTCCCGTGGTGGCAATTTTTGGTCCGACCAGTCCCGCGCGCAACGGCCCGTTCGGAACGCCATCGATAGTGCTGCGAAGCACGAGCAGTATCACCGATCACACCCGGCACCGCGAACCGGAACCAGGGCTCCTCGAAATCACGGTCAGCGAAGTCGTCGCGGCAACCCGGAAGGTGCTGCAGGGCTAGAGTGAATGACGTTCAACAATCCGGGACGCAACCCTCGCCCGCAACCAGAGACACCTGGTCGCGCGTGGCCCGCCGCATCCGCGTGCCCGTGGGATTTATTTTTGCGGTCGTCTTCGTAGTGCTGGCGCGGCCCACCAGAACTTCGCTCATCGCGGGCGGCTTGGTGCTGCTGCCCGGACTCTTCCTGCGCGGACTGGCTTCCGGCCACGTGCAAAAAGACAAGCAGCTTACCACCAGCGGACCCTATGCCTACACTCGCAACC
Organism: Terriglobales bacterium; assembly: GCA_049697355.1. GTDB lineage: Bacteria > Acidobacteriota > Terriglobia > Terriglobales > Acidobacteriaceae > Acidiflorens. Next base: position 2,224 of record JBAVVP010000433.1, on the reverse strand, counting down.
CTTTGTACCTCGGCTCGCTGATCCTGGCGGCGGGCTTCGCTATCGCGGCACGCAGTTGGTGGATCGTCGCGATCATGCTCTTGATGTTCGCTGTGATTTATGTTCCGGTTATCGCCGGCGAGGAGCGTTACCTTCGCCAGACGTTCCCCGAGTATGACGACTATGCCCGCCACGTGCCGCGCCTGTTGCCCCGGCTTACACCCTATGGCGACCAGCAGAGCGCGTACTCGTCCGCACGCTACTGGAAGCATCGCGAATATGAGGCAAGCATTGGCTGCGTGGTCGTGCTCGCCGTCCTCGTCGCCAAGCTGGTGTGGTAGTCTGCCGTGGGGTTCCGTCTGCCCACGGACTCAACAAGACAATGCAAGACACTCGCCGCCATTGCCGTTTGGTGATCACGCTGCTGATCGCGGCCACTTTGCCGGCGCAGCAACCTCCGCCTACGGCAACGATCGGCGCCGCACCCGTTCAAATCGCGCCTCCGCGTCCCAACTACCCTTTTCCCGACGGACGCAGCTACGTGTATTTGGCGGAGTGGCATCTGATCACCGCCGGAACCGCCGTCGTAACCATGGGAGCCGCCGGGAACGAACGTAAAGTCACCGCCTCCGCCGAATCTTCGGGAGCCGTCAACATCCTCTTTCCCGTGCACGACCGCTTCGAATCGCATTTCGATCCGCGGACGTTCTGCTCGCTCTCGATCTTCAAGCACAGCGAAGAAGGCGCTCACAAACGCGAGACTTCCATCGGCTTCGATTACCCGCACAAGAAAAGTGCGCTCGATGAAAAGAACCTGAAGACCGGCGAGGCTAAGCACGTCGAAAACGATCTTGCCGCCTGCGCCACCGACGTCATCACCGGCTTCTACTACCTGCAGTCGCTGCCCTTGCAACCGGGCGCCAGCTACGAGTTCCCGATCAGCGACGGGAAGACGACGATTGTCCGGGCCACGGTGGAGAAGCGCGAGCAGATCAAAGTACCCGCTGGAACCTTCCCGGCTGTGCTGGTTACAGCCGAAGCCATCTCCGGCTCGTTGCAGTCCAAGGGCAAGGTGTGGGTATGGTACTCGGAGGATGCCAGCCACACGCCGGTGCAGATGCGCGCCAAGCTGGGATGGGGCACGCTGCTGTTCCGCTTGCAGCGGATCGAGAAGTAGAACCTCACTTCATCGCGGCCACGAGCGCCTCGGCCACCAGCTTCTTCGTTTGCTCATCCATCGGCGATGGCCCAGCCTTCAGGCTGGCCTCGTTGTTGAGATGTTTGTTCTTGATCCCGATATAGACGGCGTTGTAGGAAGTCGAGCCGAGGTTTTCTACCTTGTGCTTGAAGGGCGGGAACCAGCGGGATTCGCCCGCCTTGGCAGACACTTCTTGCGTCTTGCCATTTTCATCGGTGAACTTGAGGTGTCCGGAGGTGATCACGACGACCACGCCTCCCGGATGCGCGTGCAAGCCCGACTTCTCGTGCGGTCCATAGTGGACGTCTACCACCTGCACATACTCATTCTCAAAAGCCAGCTTGTAGTGCGTGGGCTCGACCTTGGTGGGATCTTGGGCGAATACCACGGCGCAGAAGAACAAGACCAGCAAGGCAACGCAGAACGGCCTGCTGCACACCAGTTTCCTCATGAGACGACCTCGGGCTCCCGTTTTTGAGCCGCCTTCCAGCTTAACCTGCTCCGAGCAACTGTCAACGACGGATACGGGGGTTAGGACCTAACTGGTAAGGGAGGAACCTGCGCTTCGAAGTTCCTACTGCAGCCGGAAGCGTTCATTGATGAGCCGCTGCAGCCGCGGCCGGTAGATCATATCGTAGGCGAGTTCTTTGCCGGGGAACATGTGGAGCGCGGCGCGGCGGGCGTTTGCGGCCATTTCCGCCGCTTCGTCCAGCGTCAGATCGGGGTCCTGGCCGATCACCGACATCACCATGCTTATCATCACCTGCAGGCGCCGCAGTCTGCGGGCCTCCTCCAACCGTTCCTGGTGTTGCACGTCCATCCTGACCCCGTCTTCTTTGGATTGGATGATGAAGAAGTGCTGTGCGTTGCGTACTAACGGGCTGCGGAAATCAAAGTCCCCACCCTGTCCCCCACAAAACGGAGGGACAAGGGTGGGGCAACCGCGGCCGTTCAAACAAGACAGAGGCATGGGAACTGCCGTAAGCTGGTGTCAGGCAGTTCCACGGAGGAAGCATGCCAGAATCGACTAGCTCCTCGCCTCAACCC
>JBAVVP010000432.1:0-5733 GCA_049697355.1 Terriglobales bacterium | reverse complement strand
TTGCCTTCCCTCGGCATCTGTGGCGCAAACTGCGCACCACCAACGTGATCGAGCGCTGTTTCGTCGAGGTGCGGCGCCGGACCAGACCGATGGTGTGCTTCGTGAATGTGGAAAGCGTGGACCGCATAATCTACTCCATCTTCCAGAGATTTAACCTGGAATGGAGAACTCGTACCCTCAACCTATTTACACAAGCAGCTTGACGTCACCCCCTTAGGGTATCGCGTTGACTTTTCCGGGCCCTACAGGCACACTCTCAGTTCGCCCGTCGCAGGCATTCGGGCGAGCACTTTGAGCCTGGCGTAACCGTCGAAAGCGAGGCGGAGGCCAGGCTGAGGAACCGTTCGATCTTCGCTTTCGACCTATGGCCGCAGACCGCGTCTCTTATACGCTCGATTCGACGCTGGAGACGGTGAACAACGCGGAAGAGACGGCTAGCCGCATGGCGGCGGAGGCCGGATTTGACGACGAGGAGATCATGAAGATCTCCATGGCGGTGCGCGAAGCCGCTGTCAACGCCGTTTTGCATGGGAATGCTTACGATCCAAGCAAGAAAGTTACACTAGCGTTTGAGCGTACCGCCCACGACCTGGTCATCGTCATCCGCGATCAGGGCAAGGGGCTCGACGCCAGCAGGATTCCGGATCCATTGGCTCCGGAGAACCTGATGAAGACATCGGGTAGAGGTATTTTCCTGATACGCTCGTTTATGGATGTGGTGGAAATCCGCCCCTCCAAAGCGGGCACCGAACTTAGAATGATCAAGCATGTCCACGGCAACCCCGCGGATTCCAAGGAGGCTCTCCAGTGAGCATGAAGTCCAGTACTCGTCAGGTGGATGGCGTCACGATCGTCGACCTCAGCGGCCGGATCACCCTCGGCGAAGGCAGCGTGATTCTGCGCGAAAGCGTGCGCGACCTGGTTTCCAAGGGCCAGAAAAAAATCCTGCTCAACCTTGCCGACGTAAACTATATCGACAGTTCCGGGATCGGTGAACTCGTCAGCGCCTTCACCACTTGCAAAAACCAGGGTGGCGAACTCAAACTGCTTAACCTCACCAAGAAAGTGCACGACCTGCTGCAGATTACGAAGTTGTACACCGTCTTCGATGTGAAAGACGACGAAGCAGCGGCGGTAAAGGCCTTCGGCACGTAGTAGCGCGCGGGAACCTGGCACGCCGGCGCAGACTCCGGCACTCCACCCTTGCACGCCGAAACCCGCGTGCTGGGTACCCCGCTTTTCTGTTCCCTTTCGGGAGGTCGCCGCGACATTTTTCTTGTTTGTTAGCCTACGACCTTTCCCCCACGCCATAGAATGAAGCTGAGGCGCGCGCTCTGGCGCACCTCAGTCTCTATGCGCTTTCCTATTCTGACTTTCCTGGCCGGAATTGTTCTTGCTTCCGTGATTGCAATCAACGGCATTGCCTTCGCACGCAGTCCTTCCAAGCATGACTGCGTCTTTTTCGCCGAGGCGAGCAAGCATTTGGGAACGACCCAGTGCGTCCGCGGAACCGTGCTGCACGTGGACGATGGCAGAGACGGCCTCACGTTCCTCAACTTCTGCAAAGACGCCAAGGCGTGTCCCTTCACCGTGATCGTGTTGCCGGACGACCTCAGAAAAGTGGGCGACATTCGCCAACTCGAAGGCCGGCAAATTGAAATCAAGGGTACGATCGAGGACCACGACGGACGCGCGGGGATCACCTTGCGCCACTCCCAGCAACTCGGCGAGAGCGCTTACGTCGTGATCCCTGCGGTGCCCACTGCATACGACGTCGAGCGCCGGGGCCACTTCAGTGCTGGCAGGTCCAAACCTTACAAAGAGAAGAAGAATCGGCAGAAAACGCAGGGAAAGCCGGTTTCGATCGAAGATCCGGCAGAGCCGCAATAAAAAAGCTGCTTCAAGCCTGGTGGCCTAAAGCAGCCCCTTGTCACCGACCAAAGACCTAAAAGCGAAACACGACTCCGGTGGAAAGTCTGACGTTCTTGCTGGAGTTGGCGCCGGACACGTGATAGTAGACCCAGTCCACTTGACCGCGCAGGGCCAACAGCTTGCTCATTTTGACATCCGCTCCTCCACCGTACAGCATCGTGAAACCATTAAGAGACGCCGAGGCGCCGCCCGCCGATCCCACAAAATGAGCTCCGCCGAACAGCGCATGAACGAATGGATTCACCGTGCCCTCATGATTCAAGTTGAGTACAGGCCCTCCGGTGTACGAGTACACCTTGAAATCAATGCCGTCGATCGTCTTGTAGGAGCCGCTAAAGTCTCCTGTGACTCCAAACGCCCTGGTAACGTTGCCTGTCACGGAAGCGTTCCAGCCATTGAAATTTTCGCCCTCAGAATGCAGAAATTGATAGCCGCCGAACACCTCGGCCTTGGGATACTCTTGCGCCACTAAGGGGATCGAGAGCAGACCCACAAAAAGAATTAGAATTAGAAACTTCTTCACTCTTTCTCCTTTGCGAAATTGGATTCGGACCGTCGCCCCCGAATGCCAGGGCTGCGCGTTCCATTTCTACGAGGTGCGCCATTCTCGGCTAAACCCATTTTGCAGCGCACCGTAACAGTAGAAACCAGCAGCGAAAAGAATGCACATTACATGGTAACATTGACCTATAGATTTTGTTATGTCCAGAGATACGCAGACTTTGTCACGGTTACTCGTGACCTACGTCACACTAACCCCTTGCGCAACTCCTCCAGGGGATACTTCGTCCCCCGCCACACGATGCCGTCATTTGAGAAGGTGTGGACCATGGAGCGCAGCAGTGTGTACATGAACAGGCTGGTGCTGACCGGATGCAGAAAGAAGTAGTACGCCGGAACGGCCGACCTACTCGACATGCCGTAGTAAATGACAAACAGCGAAGCTAGCGCGATGGCGTACGGAACTCGCGCCCATCCGTGGGCCATCCAGACGCCGAGAAATGGCACGAGGTTCAGAAAGCCCAGACCCACGATGCAAGCCACGGTTCGCGGCCACTGGAAAGAAAGCACCGCAAAAAAATTTTTCGTGAGATTGTTGACGATGCCAAAAGCGCCCTTGGCCCAGCGCAGGGAAATCAAGTCCTCGCCAAACACATTGCGCTGGGCGAAGCCCGCGTTCTTGATTACCTTGCCGAGCTTCATGTCGTCGAGCACTTCCATGCGCAGGGCTCGATAGGTGCCGACCGCGTCGTAGACCGAGCGCCGAACCAGGTTGAAAGCTCCCACCCCCATGTGGTCGCGCGCTTTGGGATCGGCGACTTTCCAGGGGCGGTGTCCGAAAACGAAGAGCGCCTGGAAAAAGGCGATCATCATTCTCTCGCCCGGGCGCTTCATGATCATGCGCGGGAAGAGGACGACGTGATCGGCTCGCTCCGACTCGGCATAAGCCATGGCGCGCCTCAGGGAATCGGGCTTGAAGCGCACGTCGGCATCGGTGAAGAGCAGCCAGTCGCCGCTCGCCTGCTGAGCGGCGGTCCACATGGCATGGGTTTTGCCTAACCAGCCGGCGGGCAGTTCTGCGATATGGATCGCCTTCAGACGTGTGGCGCGGGAATTCCCATCGACTGTCGGCTGCGCGGATGCTGCCGACACGCGGGCGAGGGCGCCCGCGCCACACGGACTCTCTGAGGCGGCGACCTCGTCGATGATCTGGCCGGTGCGATCCGTCGAACGGTCGTTGACCGCAATAATTTCGTAGTTCGAGTAATCGAGGGCGAGCAACTGGAGCAGCGTCTCGCGGATATGTTCTTCTTCGTTGCGCGCCGGCACGATAATGCTGACTCGAGGCTCGCCGTTTGCCGTCGCTGGCTTACGATCCCATTCGGGACGCGCGATGTCGGCAATGCGCGGCATGCCGAAGGCGGCTTCCACAATGCGCGAAAACCAGGCCAGTGCGAGGATGCCGCCTGCAATCCAATTGAGTGTGGCCCAGTGAAACGTTTGCCAATGCATTCTGCTAGGAAGATGCTCCTGAGGGAACTTGCGCCGGCGCCGATTTCTCGCTGACCCGCAAGAGCGGCGCAAAACGCATGCCAAAGAACAGTATGGCAGAAGACAGGGCGATCGCGATCACCGGGCCGAGAAACGCGAGTTGCAGCGAATACTTATCCGAGATGTAGCCGATGAGAGCCGCCGAGGGCACATCGCCGAGCAGGTGGAAAATAAAGATGTTTGCGGCCAAGGCGGCCGCGCGTACATGCGGTCCGACCGAACTGATGACTGCGGCGTTGAGTGGACCGGTGTTCAACAGCAGCAAGAACTCTGACACGAAGATACCCACGATCATCGGCCGGCCGCTGGCAAACAGGGCGACGCACATGGCCGGAATCCCCAACCCCAGACTGACTGCCGACACGAGGTAGTGGGCAGACTTGGTTCGCCGCAGCAGGCGATCGGAGATCCAGCCGCCTGCCAGAGACGCAACCAGGCCGTTCACCAGCGTGCTCAGCCCAAACACGAGGCCCGCTTCCTGCAGGCTGTAACCGTGGGCGCGGTGCAGAAAGGTTGGCATCCAGACCTGGAGTCCTCCGAGCGCGAAAGTCATCATTGCCATGCCGAACGTTGCGGTGAGGAATGCTGGATTGCGGATCAGGCTTTTTAGCGTGTCCCGCTCGGGAACCTTGCTTTCGGCCGGATCGAACTGGCCAAGTTCCGGCTCGGGAATCAACAGCAGTAGCAAGGCCAGCAGAACTCCGGGTGCAGCTCCCACATAGAACGGGGTGCGCCAGCCGTACTTTGGGCCCATGACGCCGCCTAGCAGATACCCCAGCGCGGTTCCGACCGGGATCGCGAGATAGAAAACCCCCATCACCCGTCCTCGCTTTTCGGGAGGGAACATGTCCGCAACAAAAGTTGGAGAAAGAATGACAAAGCTGGCTTCGCCGATGCCCACCAGGGTATGACGAATGAGCAGTTCATCAAAGTTCTTGGTGAAGGCGGTGAGGAGAGTCGCGAAGCTCCACACCAGGGCTCCGGTGACGATAACGCGCTTGCGCGAGAAACGCAGCGAAAGCGGCCCCATGAACGGCGCAGCGCACATGTAAAAAATGAAAAAGACGGTAGTGAGCAGGCCGAACGCCAGGTCGCTGCGATGGAACTCGGCCTTGACCAGATCCTGAACCGCGAACAACACGGAGCGATCGATGTAATTGAGCAAGTTGAGCGCCGTCAACAGCGCCAGCGCCGTTCGAGGATAGAGTTTGGCCGGGGGCACAGGTCGAGAGAATATAGCATGGCGGACTAGAGAAACGATCAACCACACTTGGAACCTTGGGGGTTCCATGGCACCATTGCGAGAGTACTTTCATTGGACATCGGCAATGGCTATTCGTCGAATTCGCATCGACTACACTGTATATCCGCCTAATTTCCAACCAGGTCGCGACGTTTGTTGGGATTTCATGACCGTCACAAAGGCAAAGGCCCGAGCACGCCAACTCGGCCCCGGCTCGCGCGTGTATCGCAACTATAATCAAACCAACAAACGCGGAAAGCCTCTTGGAAATTGGTGGGGAGGCAAAGCGTATGTTTGGACCGGCGATGCGTTCGAGAGGATATTCAAAGACCCAAACCTTCCACTAAATGCAAAGGACACTGAACAGCACGGGAGATAGTCGCATGAAGAAGATATGTGCGCCGCGATGGAGAGTTCATCCTGGCGAAATTCTGCGCGAGGAGTTCCTGAAGCCGCTGGGCATATCGGCCTACGAGCTAGCGAAACGGCTGCACGTGCCCGCGCCT
>JBAVVP010000431.1:0-1706 GCA_049697355.1 Terriglobales bacterium | reverse complement strand
GGTGATCACGCGCGCGTGGAACATTTTCGCAATCTGGATGGCGGCAATCCCAACCCCTGAATTCGCTCCCAGCACCAGGACGGTTTGGCCGGGGCGGATCGCGGCTCGTCCCGTAAGCATGTGCCACGCGGTGAGGAAAACCAGCGGCACGCTGGCGGCCTCATTGAAATCGAGCGAGTCAGGGATCGGGATGACGTTCACCGCGGGGATCGCGAACAGTTCACAATTGCCACCATCGACGCCGTTGCCCAGCACGGTGAACTGGCGGCACTGATTCTGCAGGCCCGCAACGCACTTGGCACAATGATTACAGAAATGCATGGGCGCGAGCAGCACGCGCTGTCCGGGCTTGAGGTCGGTGATGTACTCGCCTACCTCCACGATTTCGCCAGCGGTGTCGGTGCCCAGGATGTGCGGCAGGTTCACGCCGGGCAGTCCTTTGCGCACCCATACGTCGAGGTGGTTCAGGGCGCACGCCCGCACACGGATAAGGACTTGATCTTTACGCGGCTTCGGATCGGGGACGTCTTCGTAGGTGAGGACTTCCGGTCCACCGAACTGATGAATGCGAACGGCTTTCATGAGAGGCTCCTCAAGCGTGCACGACGGGAATCTGAACCCTACAAGCTAGCACAAAGGGGTTTGCCTCTGCGCAGGAGCCGTTACGGTCGCTTGGACGGCCGAGGGCGGTCTTCCCTACGCGACCCTTGACTCTGCTGATTGACCTTCTCCGCTCGCCGAACCATAATCATCGCTATGGATCTGTACGAGGAGATCGTCCGCTTGCGAAAAGACGGCCGCCGGGGCGCGGTGGCCACAATTGTCAATGTGCGCGGATCGATTCCTTCGTTCAAGACCGCCAAGATGCTGGTGCGGGACGATGGCTCAATCGTCGGCACCATCGGCGGCGGCTGCGTGGAGGCCGAGGTATGGCAGGCGGCGCGCGAAGTCATGGAATCGGAGAGGCCGCGGACTCTGACGTTCAATCTGAATCAGGATCCCAAGTACGACACCGGCCTGGTGTGTGGCGGAACGCTCGAGATTTTCGTAGAACCGGTTTTACCTCCAGCAGACCTTTATATTTTCGGTGCAGGTCATGTAGCAGCCAGCCTTTACAACGTTGCGCGAGTCGCAGGATTCGACGTCACCGTCATCGACGATCGCGAAGCCTATGCCAACCGCGAGCGCTTTCCCGAAGCCGAGCAAGTGATCGCCGAAGATTTCGATAAGGCCGCGGCGCAACTCACGCCAACCGAATCTTCGTACATCGTGATCGTCACCCGCGGGCACCGTGACGATATGCGCATGCTGCGCTGGGCGGTGCAGACTGCGGCGCGCTACATCGGGATGATTGGGTCGAAGCGGAAGACCATCGCCATCTTCAAAGAACTGCAAGCGGAGGGTCTGCCCGCGCATTTGTTTGACCGGGTTCATGCCCCAGTCGGGCTCGATATTGGAGCGATTACGCCAGAAGAGATCGCCGTTTCGATCACGGCCGAACTGATCGCCAAACGTCGAAACGTAGAGCGCGATCTGCCGCACATGAGCTGGTTCCATCGTCGCGAGCGAGAGTCCGAAGTCGAGCCAAAACCTTAACCGCCGAGACGCAGAGTGCGCCGAGAAACGCGTTAGCTCAGTTCATGTGGGGACGGGCGCCCTCGCCCGTCCAAGTCGAGCGCAAGCTCGGCAGTCGCCAGCGGCCGCAT
>JBAVVP010000430.1:0-7887 GCA_049697355.1 Terriglobales bacterium | reverse complement strand
AAAGTTCCGGCTTCGATTTCCGATTCCAGGTGGCGGTTGGTCGCGCATACCACCCGCACCTCGACCTTCTTGTCTTCCTGGGCGCCGATGCGGCAGAACTGGCCGTCCTGCAGGAGCTGCAAGAGCTTCGATTGCAACGATGGGTCAAGCTCGGAAATTTCATCTAGAAACAAGGTGCCCCGGTGGGCCAGCTCGACCCGTCCCGGCTTGGAGCCGACCGCGCCCGTAAAGGCTCCTTTTTCGTAGCCGAACAGTTCGCTTTCCAGCAACGTCCCGGGAATTGCCGGGCAGTTCACCTTCACATAGGGCCCGGTCTTCCAGGGTGACAGGCCATGGATGAGCCGGGCAATGATGTCTTTCCCGGTGCCGCTCTCGCCGGTAATCAGGACGGGAACGTTGGCGGCGGCCACTTTGCCTAGCCGCGAACGAACCGCCTGCATGACCTCCGAGTGCCCAAAAATGATATCGTCAGGGGGAACTTCGCCCAGCGCTTGCGCCAGAGGACTTACTGAAAGTGTCGTCATAAGGCTGAATGCCCCCTTTGCGGTGTGTGTGTCACCCGCGTGCACTAAAAGTGCAACTCAAGCACCAAACCGGGGAAGACGACAGGGTGCTTGGAAAAACTTCCGTTAAGTACTCAACTTATGAACGGCTTGAAGGGATGATAACCGAGGACGAAGAAGATTGGGCATGGCACCGAAGTGCCATGTGGAAATAGACCTGAAAAAGGAAAAATAGTTCACACTGCGGAACCGGCTCTTCTCAGGTGCTTGCCGGAAAATGCCGCGGCGTCGGTGCCGAGGGGGCGGGTGAATTTCAGGCCCAGAAGGTGGTAGTCATCGAGGTGCGCAACCCACACCGTCTTCGCGTGCATGATCCGTGAAGAGGTTCTCAGACCGGTGGCAGGCCCGACCGGAGCGCTCGGAATCTCCAGGGAAACCAGACTTGATTTGGGCAAAGAACGGCGAACAACCACTAAAGCACCTCCAGGAGAGATGTTGATGGCTGTAGCAAACTCCAGGGAATCCTTGTCGTTTCGGTCACGAGTCCGGACAAAAACCGGAATGGCGAGCTGCAGCCTTGCCCACTTGCGCTCTTCCTTCTTAGGCGAGATGCGACGCACGTATCTTGACCACCTTGGGAGGTAACAACCCCCCGGCAACCGCATCTCAGGGGCCAAACCTCGGAGCGGAGCCAGGCCTACCAGGAATCGCTCCAAACCTCGCCACCGACACGGAGATTACCAAAGTAATTGCTGCGCCATAAGGGTATCATAATGACTGTTGGTCACGTCAAAAGGGTGCAACGTTTTTCGCTTCCGTGCCGCTTCGGGGCCTTTTCCAATTGACAGCCAAGGACACCTGACATACGATCGATTCACCCCCCTAAGGTTCTGAAGGTAGTAGGAGTTCCTCCCCGAGAAATGGCGTGCGCGTACTCTCCATGTCTTCAACGTTAGACAAAAGCCCGGCGGCTGCCCAGTCAGGTACTAGTCCGAAAGATGGACGCTCGGCCCCTGCCACGGCTCGGGTCTCCGCGCCCAGCTCTGCGGACGATATCGCACCCGATCTGGAACAATTGCGCGACCGTTTGCGCAAGACCGCGACCGCTCTGGCCTCGGCCGCTCATGACCTCAAGACGCCGTTGGCAATACTCAACGGCTACATCGAATTGTTCCAGAGTCAGAAACTCGGACCGCTCAATGAGCGCCAGCGCGAAGTCATGGACGACATGTTTTTGAGCGGACAGCGATTGCAACACTTCATTCAGGACTTCCTGACCTTCAGCGTGCTCGAAACCGGCGACCTGCGCATGCAGTTCGTCGAAGGGGATATGAACGTCTGCCTTTCCGAGGTCTGCCGGCTCTGGTCCGGCCGGTTTCAGGAGCGCGGTCTTGCCCTGTATTTCCTGGCGAACGACAAACTCACGCCCTTTGCTTTCGATTTGCCCAAGATCCAGCGCGTCATTTCCAATCTTTTGGAGAACGCCTGCAAGTACACGCCGGAGGGCGGCACCGTCTGGTTGCACGCCGAACCCCATATGTGGGAGCGTCGCAGCGTACGTCAATCCGCAGCCGATGGAGACCGGCGCCGTCAATCGACGAACGTGCCGAACGCGATCAAAGTGAGCGTTTCCGACACCGGCCCGGGAATTCGGCCGGAATTTCACCTGGAAATTTTCGATGATTTCTTCCGCCTGCCGGGCAGCGAATCGGCCGAGGGCATGGGCCTGGGACTCGCCATTGCCCGCCGCCTTCTTCAGGGCATGGGTGGCAAGATCTGGGTGGAGAGCGAACCGGGGGCTGGCGCAAAGTTCTCTTTCCTGATTCCCCTGAAACCAATCCCGATCGCTCCGCCCCGAGGAACGAAATAAAAATGAGCCAAGGCGCCAACATCTTGCTGGTCGACGACGAACCGGGAATGCTGCGCTACATCCGCACCCTGCTGGAAGTGGATGAGCACAAAGTGCAAACCGCCAGCACCGGGGAAGAAGCCGTCGCCTGCGTGGAAAAGGGAATGCAGCCCGACCTGGTGCTGCTCGATCTCCTCATGCCGGGCATCGACGGGTTACAAACTCTCGAGCAACTTCGCCACCTCAAGCCGGGGTTGAAGGTGGTGATGCTCTCCTGCGTGAATGACACGCGCAAGGTGGTGCAGGCGATGCGCCTGGGGGCGGTCGATTATCTGACCAAACCCTTCCAGAAAGCCGAGCTTGACGCGGTCATTGGACAGTGCGTCGGCACGGCCAAAGGTGAGAGCTATGCGGGCGAGGTCGAAGAACTTTGCGACGATGTATTCTTCGTCGCGGCCAGCCCGGCCATGAAGAAGATTCGTTCGCAGGCGGCGCTGGTCGCCAACGTCGAAATTCCGGTTCTGCTGCTCGGTGAAAGCGGTACCGGCAAGGAAGTGCTGGCGCGCCTGATCCACAAGCTCTCCCCGCGCGCCCACCGTACTTTCCTCAAGGTGAACTGCGCGGCGGTGCCCGCCGATTTGCTGGAAAGCGAACTGTTTGGGTACGAAGCCGGAGCCTTTACCGGAGCCACGCACCCCAAGCCGGGCAAGTTCGAACTTTGCAACAAAGGTACCATCCTGCTTGACGAAATCGGCGAAATGCCGCCGAGCCTGCAGGCCAAGCTGCTGCACGTCCTGCAAGACCAGACGTTCTCCCGCCTGGGAAGCCGGACCTTGGTCAAAGTCGACGTCCGCATCCTGGCCGCCACCAACATCGATATTCCCGAAGCGCTCGCTACCAAGCGTCTGCGTGAGGATCTCTATTACCGCCTGAACGCTTTCACCATGTCGCTGCCGCCGCTGCGCGAACGCAAGGAAGAGATTCCGATTCTGCTGAAGCATTTCATGTCGCGCATGTCGGAGTCCTACGCGCGTTCGCCGTTGCCGCTTTCCCCTCCGTTGATGGAGGCATGCCTGCGGCATTCCTGGCCGGGCAACCTGCGCGAACTGAGCAACTTCGTCAAACGCTATCTGGTTCTGGGAGACGAAACGCTGGCGGCATCCGAGTTGCAGCCCCGGCCCGATGGCGGCCGAGGAATGCACGCCGAGGTTGCCGACCGAGCCGCATTCGCGGGCACCGAGTCCGGTGGCGGCCTGAAGTCGCTGTCGCGCAATGCCAAAGATGGAGCCGAGGCCGAAGCCATCGCCCGCGCTCTGGAAGAGACGAACTGGAATCGGAAACAAGCCGCGGCGCTGCTGAAGATCAGCTACAAAGCCCTGCTCTATAAAATCCGCCAGTACGGAATCGCGCAAAGCCGCAGCACGCACAGGTTGTCGGCAGGCGCGTGAAGGCAAGACGCTACGAGCTAAAGGCTAAGTGCTGTTTTTGGTGCGGATAAGAGGACTCGAACCTCCACGACCTTGCGATCACTAGGACCTGAACCTAGCGCGTCTGCCAGTTCCGCCATATCCGCGTACCACGAAGAAAAAATCGGCAGGCCCTTTTTTAGGGGGACTACACTAATATCTACTGGCTGTGGCTTGGCTGTCAACGAGCGCAACAGCACTACCTGCGGTGTGTTCCGTCGTGGGCAAGTGCTCCTAGGACGTGCCCTGATGATGCGAAATACCTCCGATAAAATCCCGGCGGAACTGGCAAAGGAACTCCGGACGTTGGCGCACGATCTCAGCAATGCGCTCGAAACGGTGGTGCAAGCCACCTACCTGATTTCGCAGGCAGGCCCGCCCGAGAATTTGGCGCGCTGGGTCGAAATGATCGATCAGGCCTCGCACGAAGCGGTCAAGAACAATCAAAAGCTGCGCGAGATTCTCCGCTCCCACAGCGAGTAAAGGCAGCCCAGGGAAGCGAAAGTGTGTGCGTGAGAACTCGTTTTCTTGAACCCCAGCACGGAAGACTCCAGCCCCGGAGGGGCCGTCGCTTGTGCATTTCGCCCGCCCCGGTTCTATGCGGAGTTCGGACCAGCGTTCTGGAATTTCGGAATGGGGCCTTAGCTGACGGCGGGATGTCCCGCCGGAGAAGCGGCGTGATCCTTGTGGCTGACTCGCTGCTCGCGCCGGATGGCGAGCAGATCTTTGTGCAGAAGATCGAGCACATCGGACGGTATTTCAGAGCCCCATTCGTCAATCTCTTTTTCTTCCCAATGGCCGTTGAGGCGGAGCGCGGAGTCGGTAAGATCCTCGGGAAACGCCTGGCGGTAATTTCCCTCGCGCTCGAGCACCCCTCCAAACTCGCGTCCAGTGTGCATTTCGTAGATCCGTCGCGTCGAATTGCCGCCGTTATTGATGAACACAATCAGCACTTCGCCTTCTTCCGCGTAGTCGGGACGATAGAACCACGCCTGGGGCGCATCGGCCTTGGGGCGGGCGCGTTTTCTGCCGGTCACGGTCACCACTTCCTGCTCCGGCGCCACTTCGTTCGCAGGATTGTAGTAATAAATCCTCTGGCAAGATTCGCAGGACATGACCGTCTCGCCACCGCGCGCTTCGTTGTAGATCTGCGGCCGCAGCATCACCTGGCAGCCCATGCATTTGTGATCGCGGACTTCGGCGAGCCCAGTGCCGCGGTGCTTCACCACGCGATCATAGTGACGAAGCACATCCTCGGAAATCCCACGGCGCAGCCGGTCGCGTTCGGTATTCCGCTCGGAGAGTTTCTTCTGGTCTTCGGCGGTCACTTTCCGAGCTTCTTCTTTTTCCTTTTCGATCTCGGCCGTCTCCGCCTTGAGCTCGGCCTCCGCGGCTTTGACTTCTGTTTCGCGCGCGTCGACGTTGACCATCACCTCGAGGATGCGATCTTCGTTGAGGCGGATTTCCTGCTCCGCAAACTGGATTTCATGCAGAAGGGCTTTGTACTGGTCGTTGGTTTTGACGTCGAGAGATTGGTCGCGATATTTAGAAATTTTGCCTTGCAGGTCTTTGATGTTGGCTTCGAACTTTTTGCGATTGGCCTCGTCGGTCTTGGCTGTAGCCCGTACCTTCTCCAGGTGCGCCTTGGTTCCAGCCAGTTTTTGCTCGATCGCCGCCACGCGTTTCGGCAGCGCGGCGACTTCGTTTTGCAGTGCGCGGATCTCGCTGTCCGCCGCTTGCAGTTCCAGTAGTTTCTCTATATCAGGAAGCATCGGTTCGGGGAGTCACTAGATCGATTCTAGCACGCGAGAACGGCCGGGCCGCGGAGTCGCGGCGCGGCGCCGCTTCCCGCTAGCAAGGCCCGTTTGTGGTAGCCTGCGAAGTTCGCTCCGCTTTGCAAAGAACAAGGAATCAAGAACAAAGCACCGCACGGAGGCCCACCTTGAAGTCGCAAAATTTCGCACTCCTTCTTTTGCTCACGATCTTTGCCATCGCCGTTCCCGCATTCTGCCAGCAGGAAAAGGCCAGTGACGTCCTGGTCGAGCGCGTCGGCGACACTGCCTTCATTCAACTGCACGCTCCCAGCTTCCAGGCGCTGTCGCCGCGCGAGCAGGCGCTGGCCTATTGGCTCACGCAGGCTTCCATCGCCATTGACCCCATCATTTACGACCAGCTTTCCGCTTACGGTTTGCAGCAAAAGCGCCTGCTCGAGGAAATCCTGGCGCATCCGAAAGACGTCGACCCGGCAGCGCTGGCCAAGATCGCCGAATTTGCCAAGCTGTTCTGGGCCAGCCGCGGCAACCACAACGACATGACCTCGCAAAAATTCCTGCCCGCTTTCACTTTCGAGGAACTGGAGAAAGCGGCTCTGCGTGCGCAGCAAAATGGAGCCTTCCGCACGCCCTATGCCGATCTTCCGCCCCTGAAGAAGCCAGCCGACGTGAAACACGAGATCGAGTCCTTGCGGCCCTCGCTGTTCGATCCCGCCTTTGAGCCGATGATGATTGCCAAAAGTCCCGTGGGGGGAAAAGACACCATTCAAGCCAGCTCCAACACTTTTTATCCGGGCCTGAGCCTGAGCGATCTGAAAGGTTTTCAAGATCAATATGCGCTGAACTCGCGGGTGGTGAAAGCGGCGAACGGCAAACTCACCGAACTCGTCTACCGCGCCGGCACGCCCGACGGCAAGGTCCCCCCGGGCCTTTATGCGACGTTCTTGAAGCAGGCGAACGACTGCTTCGAGAAGGCGCGCCAGTACGCCGATCCCGCGCAGGCCGAGGCGATTGCCCATCTCATCCGCTACTACCAGACTGGCGACTACGCCGACTGGGTTGCCTTCGGCACTGCCTGGGTACAGAACGACGCCACCGTCGATTTCGATAACGGCTTCATCGAGGTCTATCGCGACGCCCGCGGAGCCAAAGGAAGCTCGCAAAGTTTCATCACCATCACCGACAAGCCGGTCACCACGCTGATGAAAAAGCTGGGCGCAAATGCGGCCTATTTCGAACAGAAGGCTCCCTGGGATGACAAGTACAAGCTAACATCGTTCAAACTTCCGGTGGTCAAAGCGGTCGAAACCCTGATCGAGACCGGCGATTTCAACGTGATCACCATCGGCGACAACCTGCCGAACGAAAACGAGATCCACGAAAAGTACGGCTCCAAGAATTTCCTCTTCACCGGGAGCAACCGTGCCCTGGATGATGCCACCGGCAAGACGGCGGTCGCGGAGTTCGCCGCTGGTCCGGCCGAGGTCGAACGCAACGCGAAGTATGGCACCGAAGCCGAGGACCTGATGACGGCGTTGCACGAAGTCATCGGCCACGGCTCCGGCAAATTGAGCGAGCGAGTGAGCGGCGGCGCGCAGCCCTTCCTGAAAGAATATTTCTCTACCCTGGAAGAGGGCCGCGCCGACCTGATGGCGCTGTGGAACGCATGGGATCCCAAGCTGAAAGAACTGGGCCTGGTCTCCAACCAGGAAGAAGTGGCCAAGGCCATGTACGACAACGCAGCTGCCGCAGCCTTGACCCAACTACGCCGCATTCCGCGCGGCGACACGATTGAAGAGGACCACGAGCGCGACCGCCAGTTGATCGCCCACTACATCGCCGACAAGGTTCCCGGCTCGATCGAACAATTTACGCGTGACGGCAAGACTTACGTTCGCGTAGCCGACTATCAAAAGATGCGTCAGGGAGTAGGCATGTTGCTGGCCGAGCTTATGCGCATCAAGGCCGAAGGCGATTACGACGCGATTAAGGCGCTGGTCGACAAATACGGAGTCCACTTCGATCCGGCGCTGCGCGACCAGATACTCGCGCGTTACAAGAAGCTGAACCTGCCGACTTATTTCGCCGGCATCAATGCTCACCTAACCGCCAGCTTCAACAAGAAAGGCGAAGTCGAGAAAGTAGGAATCAGTTATTGGGACAACCCCGCCGCGCAGTATTTGGATTACGGCGCGATGTACGATGAGGGACTCGCGAAAGCGGCGAATTAGGAAGGAGGCTCTTCGTGGATCCATCACACCCAGAACGACCGGGACGTCCGATTTATTTCATGGGCA
>JBAVVP010000429.1:0-6091 GCA_049697355.1 Terriglobales bacterium | reverse complement strand
GGTTCGCTAGAAGCTAGCAGTCAGAAGCTCCTAGCTAGAAAATAAGAGTCCCGAGGTGGTGTTGAACTCATTCCTCTCGGCCAGTAGCTCGCGTTTAGACCCTTGCTGACCTTATTCCTACAACTCCATTGCGGGTGCATTGTAAGCCGATCTTGCTCGGGCTCCGGGCTCACCGCCAACCGGATAAATCAGTCCAACGCCTCAGGACTCTATCTTGCCTTTAACAGTGGCTCCTGTTCTCCTCAACCAGCGCTTAGCTATAGACCCTTGCTCGCCCTCCCAAACCCACCTCGCGGTGGTCTGAGTGACTACGCTTGAGCCCCGGACGCCGCACCAACCGGGAAAACTTCAGAACGTGTCAAAGAACGATTATGGTTCTAACACTTTCATTTTTTGCGTCAACACAAATCATGCATCTGTAACTTCTTATTCCTCAATCGAGTGCAGCCCGTGCACAGGCGGGTGGCGCGGAAGTTGTGCAACTGGCGGCGCCCGGCCGCGAAATCTCCGGCATCCATGCGGTATTTCGCGGTTTCGCTACGGGAAGCATCCTGGTTTGGCTATGTGGGCAAAGAGATTGCGCTGTGCAAATCGACGGTTCGGGCGCATGAATCCTAATCTGCTCGCGGATCGCAAGCCAAACAGACTGCGGAAAAAGTCGATCTTCGACGAGCAGCCCCTAAAGGGGCGCATAATTTTGAAGGACTTGCGGCATCGCTAAAGCGATGCCCTGATACGAAGCGAGAGTATTTCCGCAGTCTGTTTAGCCGCGCTCCTTTAAAACAAAGCCGTTGTCCGCGAGTTACACTAGGCTCCGATGGGCCTTCCGGTTTCACGGCTGCGCCAGTGGTTCGCCTTGGGCGCGATTCTTATGATTGCCACGGTTGCAGGGATGTATTTCTACGCCCGATGGCGTGTGCGCACCGTGGTGCACGACATTCCGGCGAAAATCGGTTTGGACATTCAGCAAACTGCCGAGGGGTTTTCGATCTCCAAGTCCGTGGAAGGCCGCACTCTGTTTACGGTTAGCGCCTCCAAGGCCGTGCAGTTCAAAGGGGGCGGACGGGCGGAGTTGCACGACGTCAAAATCGTTGTCTACGGCAAGAGCGCTGGACGCTTTGACCGCATCACGGGAGACGACTTCGAGTACGATCCGGCGTCGGGAGATGTGAGCGCGAAGGGGACGGTGCTGATTGACCTGGAGGCGAATCCGGAGGGGATGCGCCATTCCGACCAGACGCCTCCGGAGCAGACGAGCGACCCGATTCATCTGGAAACCAACGGGTTGGTGTTCAACAAGAATACTGGGAACGCTTCGGCCCGTGGGAAGGTGGTGTTTCAAACGCCGCAGGCTTCGGGTTCGGCGACGGGCATTGAGTATGTCGCGAAGACCAGCACCATGAACCTGCTCTCGGCGGTGGAGGTGGCGGTCAGCCAGCCTCAGGCGGCGCGTCTGAATGCAGATCATGGACTGATTTCAAAACAGCCCCGGCAGATTGCGCTCAGCGGGGTGCGGCTGACGCGCGCGGGGCAGCGACTGCAGTCCGACCAGGCGACGTTTTTCTTGCGCGATGACAACACGGTGGAGCGTGTTCTTGCCGAGGGCAACGTGCGGAGCGAGTTTCATGGGCGGGCATTGTCCAGGTCCAGTTCGAAAACGTCCGGTTCGGAAATGGCCTCCGCTCGAACGTCCAATTCGGAGGCGCAGGGGCGGTCGGATCGAGCTGAATTGTTCCTGGCCGGTGTGCGGAATCAGCTGACCACGGCGGTTCTCAGCGGCAACGTGCAACTGGCTTCAGGAGACGCGGCAAGCCGCGTCTCTACTGGAGGGCAGAGCCAGGGAGCGGGAGGTTTCGGAACGCAGACCGCCGAGGCTTCCGCCGGACGGGTGACACTGCGCTTTGGCGGTCAGCAGGTGCTGGAGACTGTTCATGCGGAAGACGGCGTGCGGCTTATGCAGAAGAAGGCGGAGTCGGCGGCTGCGGCGGGACCCTTCGACTTCGCTCAGGGCCGGCTTGCGGGGGCGCCCGTCGCTCCACTATCTGGATCGGACGATGCGCAGGAGGTTGAGATGACCGCGCCGGTGATGGACTTCATTGTGAAAGACGGGCGCCGGCTGGAGCGCGCCGAGACGAGCGGACCGCCGCAGATCGTGATCACGCAGCCGGGCGCGAATCAGAAGACGATGGTCACGGCGGCCAAGTTCACGGCGAAGTTTACGGAGAAGAATCGGCTGGCCACGCTGCATGGCGAGCCGGAGGCCAAGATTGTCAGCAGCAAGGTGGTCAGCGGTAAGGGCGACGAGAATAAGATCAACGAGAATAAGATCGGGGGCGCGCCGGGACAAGATCGAGTATCGACCAGCCAGATGCTGGACGTCATCTTCCGGCCCGAGGGCGGGGTTCGGTCGATCACGCAGACGGGTCGTGTCGCATACGTCGACGGGCCGCAGAAGGCTTGGGCCGAGCGGGGAGAGTACACGACCGCCGATCAGATGCTGGTGCTCAGTGGATCGCCTCGGGTGGTCGACAACGGCATGACGACGACGGCCCAGACGATTCGCATGAGCCGCGCCACGGGCGACGCCATTGCCGAGGGCAACGTCAAGAGCACTTACTCCGATCTGAAGGCGCAACCGGAGGGCGGTATGTTCGCTTCGTCCGACCCGATCCATGTGGCGAGCCGCAGCATGATGGCGCATCGCTCGCCGGCGATTGCGGTGTACACGGGCGACGCCCGCTTGTGGCAAAACGCGAATGTGGTCGAGGCTCCTCGGCTGCAATTCGATCGTGATCGACGGTCATTGTTAGCGCAGGGCGTGGGGACGGGACCTCGCTCCGTCCGGGCGGGCGAGTCGCCCGCCCCCACACAAGCTTCTCCCACACAAGTGCCGGGTCAGCCGGTTTCCACCGTGCTGGTGCAGGTGGACAAAAGCGGGAAGGCAACTCCGGTGCGCATCACCTCGGGGCATCTGAACTATGTGGATGCCGAGCGGAAGATTGTTCTGGATGGCGGCGTAACAGCAAAGGGGTCCGACGCTACTCTGACCGGACAGCAGATGACGGTGTTTCTGTTACCGCAGAGCCAAACGCCCCAATCGGCAACTGCTGGACCGGGAACGGCCGGGCAGGTGGAGCGGATTGTGGCTGAGGGCAAGGTGGTGATTACTCAGCCTACGCGTCATGCCACCGGCGACCGGTTGGTGTACACGGCAGCCGAGGACAAGTTCGTGCTGACCGGAGGACCTCCCAGCATTTTTGATGCCGAACGGGGCAAAATTACAGGGGATTCGTTGACTTTCTTCAGACACGATGATAGGGTGCTCGTAGAAGGACGAGAGACCTCCCCTACCATCACTAAGACACAAGTGGCACGATAAATGCACACGCTAGCCACCGACGAAATTGGGAAATCCTATCGTGGCCGACGCGTTGTAAACGGTGTCAGCCTGCAGGTTCTGCAAGGCGAGGTCGTGGGCCTGCTGGGACCGAACGGCGCCGGAAAAACTACCACATTCTATGCCATCGTAGGTCTGGTTCCTCCCGATACCGGCAGGGTGCTGTACGACGACGAAGATATCACTAGCGTTCCCATGTACATACGGGCGCGCCAGTACGGCATCAGCTATCTCCCACAGGAAGCATCGGTGTTTCGGAAGCTGACGGTCGAGGAAAACATCCTGGCCGTGCTCGAAGTCCAGCCGATTTCCTGGCATGAGCGCCGGGAAAAGGCGGAGAAGCTGATTGACCAGCTCGGGCTGGAACATATACGGCAGAATCGTGGGTATGCGTTGTCGGGCGGGGAGCGGCGGCGGGTGGAAATCGCGCGGTCGCTTTGCATCAACCCCGCGTTCATTTTGCTGGATGAGCCATTCTCGGGTATTGACCCGATTGCGGTTTTAGATTTACAGAAAATAATTTCAGATTTGCGGGCTAGCGGGATCGGGATTCTGATCACGGACCACAACGTCCGCGAAACGTTGTCGGTGACGGATCGGGCATACATCATTAACGAGGGCCGAATTTTCCGCTCCGGTACGCCGGAGGAGCTAGGGAGCGACCCGGAGGTGCGGCGGGTTTATTTGGGAGAAAGCTTTTCGTTAGTGTGATGAGGCAGTGGCCGGTGGTCAGTGGTCGGTGTTCAGCTGCAATTCAACCTGACTCAACTGCACACTGACCACCGATCATTGCCTCACGTTACCAAGGCGTAGGCGCAAAGCCTCACGTTACCAAGGCGTAGGCGCATTGACCTTTCGTGTCGGCGCGATCTACCTCGGTGCGTGAGAAGCTAAGTTTTCCACACCCCGAGGTGCTGGACACTGAAGGGCAGCGGGTTGACTGAGAACTGGGAACCGAGAACTTTTAGGGGAGATGGTGCTTCTTCAGCACAAACTGAGCGTCAAGCTATCGCAACGGCAGATTCTGACGCCGGGCCTCGTGCAGATGGTGTCGGTGCTCGCGCTCAACAAGCTCGAGCTCAAGGACATGATCAATGCCGAGATGGTCGAAAATCCGGTTTTGGAAGAACTGGAAGATGCCATCCCGATGCTCGACGATGTCGGACGCCAGGAGGAAGAACGCGACCGGCTCGCCGCCAAAGCGACCGCCCCGGAAGAGGGTCCCGCAACCATTGCGGATGAGAAGAAGGATCCTTTCGAAGAGATCGATTTTGGTTCGTTCTTCCAGGAATATCTGGATCCGGGCTATCGCAGCTCGGGAGAAATGGAAGAGATCGAGAAGCCTTCGTTCGAGAATTTCCTGTCGAAGCCTGGGAACCTGAGCGACCACCTGCTGTGGCAACTGGGCGCGATTTCGGTGCGGCCGGCGGTGCATCAGGCGGCAGAATTAATTATTGGGAATCTGAACGAAGAAGGCTACCTGATTGCGAGCGACGAGGAACTGCTGGGCATCGCTCCGGTAGCGGCTCCCGAGGCCGACGTGGAAGCGGCGGCGAAAATTGTTGGGGAAGCGGAGGCGCTGGGGATTGCCGTCGGCGAACAGTTGCCAGTGGCCAGTGGCCAGTTGCCAGAAGCTTCTATTCCTGCGCAGGAGGATCTCGCCGCGGAAGGCGAGGAGTTGGCAGGGCTCAGCGAGGCTCCATTGCCGGTTGTGAGCGCCCAGCCCGAGCCAGGATTGCCAGAGTCAGGGTCACCGGCAAATGGCAACTGGCAACCGGCAACTGCGGGCACAGGAGCAGCCACAGCTCCGGCACGCTATGCGCCGGTGAACTTTACCGTCGCGGATCTGCACGAAGCGCTGGAAGTTGTGCGCCAGTTCGATCCGCCGGGCATCGCCTGCCGCGGCCTGCGCGAATGCCTGCTGTATCAGTTGCGCTACCATCTGGAGCAGTTGGCGCTGCACCGAAACGGCAACGGCCTGACCGAGCAAGTGGTGAGAGACGCGATTGCCATTGTCGACCAGCATTTGAGAGCGGTCACGCTGAAGCAGTTCAAGGAAATTGGGCGCGCGATCGGGCGTCCGGTGGAAGCGGTGCAGGCGGCGCTGGAATATGTCCGCACGCTCGATCCGCGGCCGGGCTTGCGCTACAACAAAGTTCCGGCCCGGTGGATTGAGCCGGATGTCGCGTTCGTGAAACACGGCGACGAGTGGCTGGTGATCATGAACGACGAAGACATGCCGCAGTTGCGTTTGAATCCCGCTTACAAGCGCCTGTTGACGCGCGACGGCAATAATGACCGCGACACGCGCAACTACGTCAAAGACCGCTACAAGTCGGCCATCCAGCTGATCAAGAACATCGAACAACGCAAGCAGACGATCGCCAAGGTTTGCTACTCGATTGTGGCGCGCCAGCAGGATTTTCTGGAACGCGGAATCGATCAGTTGAAGCCGATGATGATCAAGGAAGTGGCGGAGGAGATCGGCGTGCATCCTTCGACGGTCAGCCGCGCGGTCGCCAATAAGTACGTGCACACGCAGCAAGGCGTTTTCGAACTGCGGTACTTCTTCTCCGAGAGCGTGCAAGGGCCCGAGGGCGGAGGCACTTCACTTCTGATTTTGAAACGGCGCGTCAAGAAACTGATCGAAGAGGAAGATCCGAGCCGGCCATTGACCGACGAACAGATCACCCG
>JBAVVP010000428.1:0-2514 GCA_049697355.1 Terriglobales bacterium | reverse complement strand
ATAGAAGCAAGGGTGAGTGGGTCTTTTACCGCCAGCGATTCTTAGACGCTGACAACCAATTGGTTCAATATCAAGGCTCGGTCTATGCTGCCGTTCAAAATATGAAAATCGCAGGGTGCAAAGTCGATATGGAAACTGTCGTCGTTGATCATTTCGGCGGCACTGTCGGCAACACCGGCGCCGGTCAACAACAGGATACTAGCCTTGATGCCCATGGCAGTCGGGTGGCTAACGGCAAGTATGTGGCGTAAGGCGATTTCTCAGGCTTTATCGCGTCTGATCCCTTTCCCAGTATTATCTTATCTGTAGATATAATGATATGTTTCCACATATGTTGATGGTCTCATGACCCACGTATATCCGTTTCTTGCGCTGCGGTCAATTAGCGCGCAAAATACCGTATCCAGTGCCATAGTTGGTTCAACTCAATCTGTCCACTTGATTTCACTTGCAGGCGATGCCTCACTATGTGACATAGTGGATGTATGTCTAGTAAGTCGCGTGACGAAATAATCGACAGCGACATCAGACAGGCCTTCCTCGTGCCCGCCAACCCCACCCACCGCCAGTACGAAGCCCTCCGCGCGTACTTCGTCGAGAACCTCCCCTCCGCTGAGGCCGCCAGACGCTTTGGCTATACCACGGGAAGCTTCCGGGTCATGTGTCACGACTTTCGACAAGACTCGCATCGTTCCTTCTTTCTGCCCGTGACCAAGGGGCCGCACACCTCGGCCAAGCGCAGCCCTACGGGCGAGAAGGTCTTCGAGCTGCGCAAGCAAAACCTCTCCATCTACGACATCAGCCGGGTCCTCGAGCAAGAGGGCCGACGGCTGAGTCCGGCGGCCGTGGCACGTCTGCTCAACCATGCCGGCTTTACCAAACTCCCGCGCCGCGCCGATGAGGAGCGGCCCAATGCCCCGCGACCGGAGGCGGCCGCCGTAGCCGATGTCCGGCGACTGGATTTGTCTCCACGGCACTTCCGCACCCAGTTCGGCGGACTCTTCCTGTTTATGCCCTATCTGGTGCAGATCTCGCTGCAACCGATGCTTCAGCAGAGCGGCTTTCCCGGCACCAAGCAGCTGCCCGCAGCCCAGGCCATGCGCGCGCTATTGGCCCTCAAGCTGTTCGGCAACGCCCGCCACAGCCACGTCATGAGTTCGGTCTTTGACGAGGGTCTGGCGTTATTTGCCGGGCTCAACGCGATTCCCAAGCGCAGCTTCCTGACCGAGTACAGTTGCCGGATTCCACCCACTGCCTACCCCAAGCTCATGCCCCGCTGGTTCGATGCCATGCAGACCCTGGGATTCGAACACGGCGTCTCTTTTGATGTGGACTTTCATACCATTCCCTTTCACGGCGAGGACGCACTGCTCGAAAAACACTACGTCTCCAAACGCAGCCGCCGCCAGAAGGGTGTGCTCGCCTTCCTCGCCCAGGATGCCGACAAGCGTGTCTTCTGCTACGGCAATGCCGCCGTTCGCAAGCAGGATCAGAACGATGAAGTCCTGCGCTTCGTCCAGTATTGGAAACAGCGCACCGGGCACTTTCCCGAAGAGGTGGTCTTTGACTCCCGGCTCACCACCTACCAGAACCTGAATCGCCTCAATGAGCTCGGCATCCAGTTCATCACCCTGCGCCGGCGGGACGATAAGCTGCTCGACCAGATCCGTCAGCAGCCGCTCTCGGCCTGGCGGCGCATCGAACTCGAGAACGTCGCGCGCGCCTATCGCACCCCCCGCATCCTGGACCAGACCATCACCCTCAGAGACTACCAATCTCCCATCCGCCAGATCGTCGTTACGGATCTGGGCCACGAAGAGCCTACCCTTGTGCTGACCAACCAGCTGCGCCGTACCCCCGCCCACCTCGTCGGCAGGTATGCCCAACGCATGCTCATCGAGAACGGCATCGCCGACAGCATCGACTTCTTCCACATGGACGCGCTATCCTCGGCGGTCCCCATGAAGGTCAATTGCGATCTGCAGCTGACCATGATGGCCAGCAGCCTCTATCGGCTCCTTGGGGAACGGATCGGCAAGGGCTACGCCACCGCCAAATCCCAGCACATCTTCCGCGACTTCATCAACGCCACCGCCCACGTCGTCATCGGTGACCACGACATCACCGTGCGTTTTCAGAAACGCGCCCACAACCCTCTGCTTATGGCCGCTGGGTTCGCCGACACCAACCTCGCCGTGCCCTGGCTGCGAAACAAGAAGCTGCGCCTGATTTTCGGATGACCGTGGGATCTACAGTTCAACTAACGCGACTAACCTTCCCCGCCAAACCCCTCGCGATGTTATCTCAGGAAGCCACCATGGGATTCCAGGCTAGCGCTTATGCCATCTCATTTACCCTCACACCCGAAATCGCAAAGGAACTACAGGTGGTTGAGGCGCGTCCCGCACAGTTGCGCAGGACCACGCATCCCATCTGCGACGAGAAGCCATCTTGCCAACTGACTTGGGTTCGAATTAAGAGTGCGAGCGACAAGCTCACAGAGCGGATCACAAC
>JBAVVP010000427.1:0-8334 GCA_049697355.1 Terriglobales bacterium | reverse complement strand
GAGCAAACCGGGACTCTGACCGGCTTGTTCGGTGGCATGGTATGGTTTCTCGCCATCTTCGGCGGAGCCGCCGCCGACCGTCTCGGCTTTCGCCGTGCGCTGTCGATGGCTTACCTGATCCTGGCCGCAGCCTATTTCCTGATCGGATCGATTGGAGCGTCCTGGCTGGCGCCCGTGCGCAACGCTGTGCCGCTGGGATTATTTGTCGGCTGCATTCTCATCCTTCCAGCACTCGGCATCTCGCTGGTGAAACCTTGCGTGGTTGGCACCACGGCGCGAGCTTCCAGGGAAAACGTCCGCTCCATCGGCTACTCGATCTACTACACGATGGTCAACATCGGCGGCGCCGCGGGGCCTTATTTCGCTTCCTGGGCTCATCGCCATCTGGGAGTCGAGAACGTGTACCGCGTGGCGGCGGTCAGCGTCTTCGCGATGTTCTTTGTGGTCATCCTCTTCTTCCGGGAGCCGCGCAAAGCGGGCGACGCGCCTCCGCCCTCGATCGCGACGGTGGCGCGGAACTTCTGCGTCGTGGTGGGCAACTACCGGCTGGTGTTGCCGGTATTGCTGATTGCCTTGTTGCTGCGCGTCGGGCTGCTGATCTATCCCAGATACAGCGTGCCTTGGTGGATCTGGTGCGGGCTCATGGTCCTCGTGCTCGCCGGTTTGAGCCGCTTCATGTGGTTCCTGGCACTTTTCACCGGCTACTGGATCGTGTTCTGGCAGCAGTACATCAGCCTGCCCGGCTACATTCACGGCTACATCAACGCGAAGGCCGACGCCGAGATCGTATTGGTGACGGATGGACTAACCGTGATCTGCCTCACGCTCGCGGTGAATTACCTGACCCGCAAGATCCCGGCGTTTCAAGCCGTCATTCTGGGAACGGTGATCACCTCCGCTTCGTGGTTGATCCTCGCGTTTCGACCGACGATCTGGGGCGCGGTGCTTTCGCTATTTGTGCTGGCGCTCGGCGAGATCATCCAGGCGCCCCGCTATTACGAATACATTTCGCGGCTCGCGCCAACCGGACAGCAGGGCACCTATATGGGCTTTGCGTTTCTGCCCATCGGCATCGGCTCGCTGATCGGTGGCTGGTTTGGCGGAACGCTGGTTCACCACTTCGGAGAAGTCACTCATCAACCGGCGAGGACCTGGTGGAGCGTCACAGCGGTCGGCCTGGTCACGGCAGCAGCGCTTTGGGTTTATGACAAAACAGTGAGCACGGGCAACGCAGCGGGTGCCCCATCCTAACGGCGTGCTCTTCGACATCACGGTGGGACAGTCGCGAACATCTCACTGTGACGCCCGATCACTGCAATTCGCTTCGGACTTTCTTATCATGAGCGACTCACCGCGGACTGAGACGCGGAGACGCTAGTGGCTCCATGAGGAGAACGTGTCCAAGAGCAAAGTCACGCCCAACTACATCGCCGACCACATCCGGCGCGTGCTGAAAGATGGCGGGTCCGCCCCGCACTCGGAAGACGTGCAGCGCTTTTTCAAGGAAGAAATCCAGTCGCGTGGCTGGTACACGGCCGAACTAAGAAGATTTGCGCTGCGCTTCCGCCGCGCGATCGTCCGCCAACGCGGAATGAACTTCCTGGTCGAGGTTGCCGACCAGCTTTTCTCCGGCCAGGTTCTGGAAGAGAAGGTGATGGCGGTCTTCCTGCTCGAAAAACAAACTGAGAATTTTGGCGAGGGTGAATTCCGGCTCTTCGCGTCGTGGATCGACCGCGTGACCAGTTGGGCCGATCACGACGCGCTGGCGCATTATCTGCTCGCGCCCATGGTCGCCGCCAAGCCCGCCCGCTGCCACGAGGTTTTCCGCTGGGCGAAGTCGCAGAATCGCTGGCGTCGGCGCGCCGCCTGTCTGGCGCTGATCCGGGGAGCGCGGGAGCGGCAGTTCTTTGCAGAAATCGTGCGGCTTTCGAATCGTTTGCTGCATGACGAGGACGACATGGTGCAGAAGGGATTGGGTTGGCTGTTGCGCGAAACCGCCAAGGCCGATCCCAAGCGCACCGTGCCCTATTTGATGAAGATCCGGAAGAACGCGCCGCGGCTGGTGCTGCGCACGGCTTGCGAAACGCTGAGCGTCCGTGCGAAAAGGAGCGTTCTCAGCTAGGAAGTCCTTGACCTCTGTAGCCTCTGTGGTTCACGCATTTGACTTCCTAACCCACAAAGGCCACAGAGGTTCACAGGGCAAAACTGGCCCCGGAGAGAAATCAAGCCGCCAGGATTTGATCCCGCAAGCCTCCGTAGCGGAACGTATTTACCAGTTCATTCGCGTAAAAGTCGTGCGGGAAGCCCATTTCGATGGCGCTGGCTTCATCCAGAGCCGAAATCTGCTCACGCGTCAGCTCCAACTCGAGACTGGCGAGGTTATCTTGCAGCTGCGACACGCGCCTCGCGCCGACGATTGGAATGACCGGAATATCCCGGTACCGCAGCCACGCCAGCGCAACTTGAGCGGGCGAACGGCCCACCTGCTGGCTAACCTTCTGGAGCGCTGCGACAATTCGATCCGGGCGCTCTCCGGCGTGGAGAAATGCCTTCATCATATCGCTTGAATACCGGCCCTCCGTCTTACTGTTGGAATGGTATTTGCCGCTCAACACTCCTCCGGCCAGGGGCGACCACGCAACCAATCCGATTTGCAGGGCCTTGGCCATGGGGATGAGTTCGCGCTCGACCGTTCGCTCCATCAGCGAATATTCAATCTGCAGCCCGATGAATTGTGTCCAGCCGCGTAGTTCCGCGAGCGTGTTGGCATGCGCGATCCACCATGCGGGCGCGTCCGAGACACCGATGTAGAGCACCTTGCCTTGGCTGACCAAATCGTCGAATGCGCGCATGACTTCCTCGGCGGGCGTCATTTGATCCCAGTTATGCAGCCAATAGAGGTCGATGTAATCTGTCTTCAATCGCCGCAGGGAAGCCTCGATCGCCTGCACCATGCTCTTGCGGTGATTGCCCGCCGCATTCGGATCGCTGCCGGCGTTGGCGTTGGTGTATTTCGTAGCCAGCACCACCGATTGCCGGTGATCGTGAATGAACTCACCGACAAGATTTTCGCTGCTTCCGTTGGTGTACATGTTGGCGGTGTCGATGAAATTTCCTCCGGCCTCGCGATAGGCGTCGTAAACTTTGCGCGATTCGTCCTTGGCCGAGCCCCATCCCCAGTCTTCTCCGAAGGTCATGGTGCCGAGCGACATTTCGGAAACTCGAAGGCCGCTGTTTCCTAACAAACGATATTTCATGGCTTTCACCTCAGGATTTCAGGTTGGCGCAGAACCGCGGACTTACGGGTTCCGCGTTTAAAGCATTTGGATTCGTTTCCGCAGGAAGCGATCCACAAAACTTCCGGCAAAGCCCCGAAGGGGGGCTAGATGACTAAAGTCCCGGAGGGACGACCAAGTTGGACCCACGCCCACGCATACTCGGTGCGGCATCGATTCCCAAAAACCTCACGCATTAGTGCCCTTGGTCTTCCAGGAATTTCTCGACTTCCAGCGCCGCCATGCATCCGGAGCCCGCGGCGGTGATGGCTTGGCGGTAGCGGCGGTCTTGCACGTCGCCGCACGCGAACACGCCCGGCACGCGCGTGAACACGTTCTTTTGCGTAACCAGGTAACCATCGGCATCGGTTTCGAGCTGGCCCTCGAATATTTTCGCGTTCGGGATGTGTCCGATGCCCAGAAACATTGCGCTCGTCGGAAATTCCCATCTTTCGCCGCTCTTCAGATTGCGCAGGCGCAGGGCCGTGACTTCCTTCTTGCTGACATCGAGAACGTCCTCCACCACCGTATCGGTGAGAAACGCGATCTTCGAGTTCGCCCGCGCGCGGTCAAGCATGATTTTCGACGCGCGAAACTGTTCGCGGCGATGAATGAGCGTGACCTTGCTGGCAAAGCGCGTCAGAAATGTCGCCTCTTCCATGGCCGAGTCGCCGCCGCCGATCACCGCGATTTCCTTGCCCGAAAAAAAGAAACCATCGCAGGTGGCGCAGGAAGAAACCCCGTGGCCGATCAGCGCGTGCTCGTTCGGCAGGCCCAGCCAGCGCGCCGACGCACCGCTGGCGATGATGAGCGTCCGGGTCGGAATGGTCTCTTTGCCGAAACTCAACTCGAATGGGCGCTTGCTCAAATCGGCCTTGACCACGTGGCCCATGCGATATTCCGCGCCGAAGCGTTCCGCCTGCTGGCGCATGTTCTCGATCAGTTCCGGCCCCTGGATGCCTTGGGGAAAGCCGGGGAAATTTTCCACCAGCGTGGTCATCGAGAGTTGTCCGCCCGGTTCATGGCCTTCGATTACGAGCGGCTTGAGGTTGGCGCGGGCGCTGTAGAGGGCGGCGGTGTGACCGGCGCATCCCGAGCCGATGATGACAACATTGCGTATATCCATAATAGTTAGAAAGCGGTTAAACAACTGCTAGAAGATAGATTCTGAAAAACAGATTTCGTTTCAAGCCGCACAACCCAGGGGCAAACTACTTGTTATTCTTCTTGCTGCCGCCAGCCGCCTTGGCGGGGCTTCCCGCGCGCAAGTGAGCCAGTTCCTCGGGCACCATCTTGCGCGCGCCCAGGGCGTCCCGATAGCGCTCCATAATCGATGAGGCGGCGCGGAAGATCGGTTCGTACGCGCTCTGAACCGTCGCCGGATTTCCTTCCGCTCCCGAGCACCGCGCCAGCGCCACCGACGACTTCCCAAAGCGCTCCAGCCTGACGCGCGAAACCGGCGTGCTGGCCGACAACATCGCGGCCGCGGATACAACGCTCGAAGCACTGTCCTCGATCGAAACCTCCATCAGGTCTTTGGGATCGCGCACCCGCAGCACCAGCGTCTCCACCATATTCGTCGCATCCACGCTGAACGAGTATTGGACGTTGCTGAACAGGGTGGCGCCGGGAAACTCGCGCCGGACCCGAACATAATCGGCCGCCGACACGGCCCCAGCCGGCAAGGGCGGCATGCCGGGGATGGGAGTGCTCGCGTCCAGTGTCGAATGCCCGCGAGAAACTTCGTAGTCCGCGCTGAACACCGGCTTGCCCGGAATTTTGGCCAGTGCCGCCGACAATTCCTTCTGCTCGTCCGCCGAAGGCGCGCACACGTTGAGGACACTCACTTTTACCGGAGGCTGCTGCGTGTTGACCGGGGGTTGCTGGGCGGGAGCGGCGGAAACCAAAGCGGTGGCCGCAGTCAGAATCAGAATCTTATGAAGGAGCACGGCGAAATTGTATCAGGGGAGGTGAGAGGTCAGAGGTCAGATTGCAGAGGTGAAACCCTATGAGCGGAGATATCAGTAGGTTCTACCTCTGCAATCTGACCTCTCACCTCTCCCTAGTCGCCTGCCCCAGTATCGGTCTCAACCGCCCCATGCCGGCGCAGCAACTGCGGCAGATTCTGCGAAAACGCCGACCGCGGCAGCACCATGTCACAGCCCACTTCATGCGCCTTCTGCTTCAGGTCGCCCTGCACGTGCGAGAGAAATCCGATGATCGACGTCCCTTTCTTCAGCTTGCTTTTCAGTTTTGGGATGAGCGTCAAAGGCTTGGCATTGACATTGTTCAAGTCGAAGATGATCAGCGAGGGCTTTTCTTCTCCGTTGCTCTTCATGCGGTCGGTGAGATCCTTCTCGTTCTTTACGAACTCCACCTTCACATTCATCTTCTGTCCGGTGGCCTGAATCTTGCTCAGGAAGAACAGGTCTTCGACAAACGCGAAAACGCGCGAGGCGGCATCTTCTCGTGGAGCCGGCAGAGGCTCCGGATCGGCCACCGGATACGACGCGGAAAAGCCCGGCCGTCGCGGTCCCCGGTTGCTGCCGCTGCCGTTGCCATTGCCACTGTCCATGCCCATATTGGCGCGGTAGCTGTGGTCCATGGGAGCGGTAAATATGCCTTGCTGCTCCTGGCGCTGGCGGCCCATCGGGCCACCCGCACCTCGTCTCGGCGGACGCCGTCCACGGCGCCGTTTATGTTTCCCTCCCCCTGAGGAGGAGTGTCCGGGTCCTGCATTCATATTTTTCTCTTGTGAAGCTTTGAAGTTACTTCCCGGCCTGGATCACAGGCCTGATTGTTTCGTCTTCCCCCGCGGTCGGCACGTTAAGTTGTGGCGTGTGGCGCAACGCGCGACTACTGCTCACCGCCTATCGGCAGACCAAACCCCACCTCGGCTGGATGCGATTCGAGAACCCCTACTTCAGAACGATGCTTCAAACCGTCTTTATTCTGGGCGCCTGGAGTTTTGCTGGGCGCGAACGGCCAGCCTGGAAGCATGGCCATTGGGAACATCTTGATGTTACTCACGAAACCGTCGAACGCGCAAGGGGGGAGTGCCTTTAGTTTTCCACATGGCCCGGTTCCCAAATCCACGATTTCCCAAAGATCAAAGATCAAAGATCGAAGATAACCAATCCACGGCTCCCCCCTGAAGTTCCGCCGCGGCTGCGCCGATAGAAAAGACGTGAAACCAGCCGCTGCCACAGGGAAAGCCGCTGACCCGAACTTCCTCGCCTTGCCGGGGCAGCGTTTCGTCGCCCGCCAGCCGATTTTTGACCGCTCGCAGAAAGTGTTCGGGTACGAACTTCTTTTCCGCAACGGTGTCGAAGACTACTTCAACGCCGACCCGGAACTTGCCTGCCGCTCTACCCTCGATAGTTCGCTGCTCTTCGGTATCGACACCATTTGCGATCACCGCCGCGCTTTCATGAATTGCACCCGCGAGGTCTTGTTTAAGGATTTGCTCACCTTGCTGCCCCCAGACCAAACCGTGGCCGAGATTCTGGAAACGGTGGAGCCCGATGACCGAGTCGTCGCCGCCTGCAAGCGCTTAAAAACGGCCGGCTATATGATCGCCCTCGACGATTTTGCACCCAACGATCCGCGCCTCCCGCTCTGCGAGTTTGCCGACATCATCAAAGTCGACGTCCGCGCCACCAAGCTCGAAGAACGGGCCGGCATGATGCGCCGCTACGCATCCCCGAAATGCAAGATGCTGGCCGAAAAACTCGAAACTCCCCACGAATTTTTTCAGGCCCGCAACATGGGGTTCGTCTATTTCCAGGGATACTTCTTTTGCCGCCCCGAACTCATCGTCGGCCGCGAAGTTCCCTCCAACCGCCTGCACTATATACGGCTACTCGAAATGGTCTGCCGCCCGGAACTCGACATGCGTCAACTGGAGAAGATGCTCAAGCAGGAAGCCTCGATTTGTTACCGCTTGCTCCGCTACCTGAACTCCCCGCTCTTCGGATTTTCCCTCGAAATCAAGTCGGTCCGCCATGCCATGGCCGTCCTCGGAGAACGGGAAATGCGCCGCTGGATCCGCCTCGTGGTCACCGTCAGCGCCGCCGAGCAGAAGTGCAGCGAACTGGTGCTGATGGGTTTAGCCCGCGGCCGTTTTTGCGAACTGCTCTCCGCCCGTTTGAAACTCAGCACGGATTTGTTCCTGATGGGCCTGCTCTCCATCATGGACGCCATCCTCGAGGTTGCCATGGACGTGCTCCTGCAACAACTGCCCGTGGAGCGCGAAACCAAAGCCGCCTTGCTCGGCCAGCAGAGCAGCCTCCGCCCCTTGTACCGGCTCATGCTGGCCCAGGAATCGGGGGAGTGGGCGCAATCCAGCGAGCTCGCCAAACAATTGCAACTGACCGATGAAGAAGTCGCTTCCACCTGGTGGGATGCCATGCAGTGGGCGCAGGAAGCGACCACCGGAGTGTGAGAAGAGCTGTCAGCTATCAGCTGTCAGCCATCAGTAGACCCACCGGGCCAATCATCCGGGTCTTCGGGCCTTGAGCTTTTACTGACAGCTGAGAGCTGCTCCTACGGTGCTTCAATTAACTCCATTTTCCCTTCCCGCGTGCGGTGCAGAATCATCAACTTGCCCTCGGGATCGCGGAATACGAAAACGTCCTTGTCGCGGAAGTGTGTCTCTTTAATCGCTTCTTCCAACGTCATCGGATGAAGTGCGACCGAGTCCGTGGCGTGCACCAGATGCACTTCCGTGGTTCGCGCCACCGAGGGAAATTTATGCACCAGAACGGAAACGGTAGCATTTTCCGCCAGTCCGAGCGCCGCCTCCAGGTTGTCCTGCAACGACTGGCCATCGAACTTCTTCCCCGCCTTGCGCTTCTTGCTCAGCCACTTGGTCTTATGTTTGAGCGCCTGTTTTTCCAGGTGATCGAGCGCTTCATTGATGGCCGACATCATGTCGGTAGTCTGAGCTATCCCGACAATCGGGCCGTTCGGCGGATCGATCGTGATCTCGGCTTTATGCTGGCGTTTTTCGACCGCCAGTATCACCTTGGTCTCAAAGCGGTCGCCCAGTATTTTGCGG
>JBAVVP010000426.1:0-6344 GCA_049697355.1 Terriglobales bacterium | reverse complement strand
ACGGAAAAAGCATCCGAAAGAAACAAGCAGGCCATCCCAGCCCCAGCCCGAAATCTCCTGTAGAAACGAGCTTGTGTGGGGACGGGCGCCTCGCCCGTCCATGCCGAGCGAAGCTCGGCAGTTGCCGGCAGTCACAGTGTCTCGCCGCAGGCCCCTCAAAATTAACCGGCCGTCCAAGGGCCGGTAGGCGCCCTGCCTCTTTTCCGCAGCCGCCCTGCTGAACCGCCCCCGGCAATTTTCTCGACCGAAACTTTCCTCTACAATCCGGGTTACGGCATCTCAGGAACTAAAGACAGGAGTGTCTTATGAATCCCCTTGTGGGCTCCAAGTGTGCCCGGCGCGTCCTCATGGCTCTGGCAGCGATCTCAGGCATCTTCTTGACCGCCGGTTGCGGCAGCGGCGGGGGCCCGGTGATCGTCAAAGGCGGCTTCAGCAATGCCAGTCTGAAAGGCTCGTATGCCTTCACCGTGAAGGGTTACGGATTGAACAGCGGTACAAACGCGGCAGCCAATTTCTTCGTCGAGGGCGGAGTATTCACGAGCGACGGTAACGGAACCATCACGGCGGGTACCGACGACTTTGTAGAAGCTGTAGGAAGCACTACCCAGGCTTTTCCGGGTAATGCCGTGACCGGGGTCTACTCAATCAACAAAGATGGGACGGGCGACCTGCAGTTCAACTTTACCGCGGGAGGTTCCGAGGTGTTTCGAATCACCTTGAGTGATACGGGTCATCTCTATATGGAAGAGGAAGACGGGTTCGGAACCACTGCCGGTTCGGCGGAGCTGCAAGACTCCACGCTGTTTTCCACCATTCCTTCCGGAACCTTTGTCTTCCGCACCCACGACGTATTTGTGAGCGCCACGATGGGCACGATGGCAGTTTCCGCGGGTGCCGTTACTGGTTCCTTTGTGATGGTTCAGAATGGAGCGGCAGTCACCGGCTCCATCGGAGCTGGCGGTAGCATGACCGCGCCGACGGCTGGTCGAGGGACGATCACCTACTCAGTGAACGGTTTCACGCACTCGGCGGAATACTACGTGGTGAGTTTGGGCGAGTTCCGGTTACTGGATACCACCACGAATATACTTTCTATTGGCTTGGCCGAACAGCAGAGTGCGACTACATTCTCGGCTGCCTCGCTCTCCGGTTCGTATGCT
Source organism: Terriglobales bacterium (assembly GCA_049697355.1). Taxonomy (GTDB): domain Bacteria; phylum Acidobacteriota; class Terriglobia; order Terriglobales; family Acidobacteriaceae; genus Acidiflorens. The sequence goes on along the minus strand of JBAVVP010000426.1, from coordinate 5,184 downwards.
TTTGGCAGCAGTGGCGAGACAGCAACGCCCCGCTTTGTGAACACGGTGGGGGTCTTCACGACCGACGGAGTTTCACAAGTGACGGCGGCGAACTACGATTCCGTGCAGGACGGCTCCGTCTCCAGCAACGTTACCGCGACCGGGTCCTATGTGATCGATAATTCCGCCGGCAACGGATCCGGCAGCCTCACTTTTGGGGGCTTTACGCGTGACATCTGGATGGTGAGCCCATCACGGGCTTACTTTATCGCGCTCAACGGGGCCAATGTTGAAGATGGCACGCTCGATCAGCAAAGCGGTGCCTTCACCAACACCAGCCTCAGCGCGCAGGCCGCATTCTTCATGGATGGCTTCGACGCGACCGGAGTGGACGGCCTGTTCAAGGACCGCGTGGGAACCTTGGTTCCCAGCGGCACGGATTCCCTAGGCACGAACTACGTAGCCAGCTTTTTCGATTTCGTCGCGCTGGCCGGCGGCAGCAGTTCCAATAATTTCACGGGTAGCTATTCGGTGGCGAGTAACGGCCGGACAAGCACTGTGTTGAACGGCTTCACCGACAATGTCGTTCTCTACCTGACAACGAATAGCACGGGTTACGTGCTGCAGGCAGATGCCGGAATTAACATGAGTGGCAGGTTTACTGCGCAACCGGCTCAATAGAAGAACAGTGCCGGGGCGGAGCACCATATCGGGTCCCCGCCCCGACGACATCGGAGGAGCCTTCAGCCAGCAAGCCAGCCAGTGAGAAAACCTTCAAGCAGTGAAACGCCGGGCATGGCCGCCCGGCGTTTTCAGGCCTGGACAGCTAGAAGCCCGGCTGGGCGTTGATTCCTTTTGCTTCCACGCACTCGTAGGTCCGGCCGGCGGCGAGGTTCTTGTATTCTTCCGTCCTGCCGCTGGGCCAGTCGATCACCAGACGATCGATCTTGTCCCGCTTTCCCAGCCCGAAGGTTACGGGCAGTTCCGATTGCGATAGATAGCTGGATCCGCCCTTTACCAGGCGCGATCGGCTCGATGCCACATTCGACGATCCATTCGACGATCCGTAGAAGATCTTCACCGCCGCCCCAATGGCGTCGCGATTCGACTTCGTTCCGACGAGGTGAATCCGGATGCTTCGGTTGCCGGCCGTCTGGTCGTTGCGGTAAAGATAGGCGGGACCTTTGTTGGTGGTCACCAGGAGATCAAGATCGCCGTCGCGATCGAAATCGCCGTAGGCAAGGCCGCGTCCGACCTTGGGTTGACTGAAGCCTCCGCCGAGGGCCGCGGCCACGTCGACAAACGTTCCCTTGCCGTGGTTCAGGAAAAGTTGTGGAGGCTGCGCATAACCGACGCCGCTCACGTTGCGTACGGTGTCGTCGATGTGCCCGTTCACGACCGCAAGATCGAGCGCGCCATCCAAGTCGGCATCGAGAAACACGCATCCGAATCCTAACTTGTCTTTCGACGCAAGCCCCACTCCACTCTGCATCGCCACATCAACATAGTTCCCGCCGTCGGAGAGCCGGTAGAGGCCCGTCATTTCGTTGTCGAAATTGGTGATGGCGACGCCCGCGTATCCTGAATTGTCGAAGTCGGCCACGTCGACGCCCATGCCGGCGCGGGCCCGGCCTTCGGCGGAAAAGGCGATGCCCGCTTCAACCGCCGCGTCCTTAAACGTGCCGTTGCGCTGGTTCCGATAAAGTTTATTGGGCTGGGTGTCATTGGTCACCAGCAAATCGGGCCATCCATCGCGATCGTAGTCGAGCATGGCTACGCCCAGGGACTTTGAGCTGCTGTCGAAAATTCCGCTGCTGGCTGTAACATCCTCAAAGGTTCCATTGCCGCGATTGCGAAACAGCCAGCAGGTCTCTCCGCGATAGGCTTCGGGTGTGCAATACGACTTATGCTTGCCGTCGAGGCTGCAAAATACATCGTGCTCGGGGGACCACTTGACGTAGTTACAGACAAACAGATCGAGCAGCCCATCGCGGTCGAAATCAAACCACAACGCGGACGTGCTCATGGCTTGGCGGCTACCCAGGCCGCTCGACTTAGTAACATCGATAAAAGTTCCCTTGCCGGTGTTTTTAAACAAGCGATTCTGGCCGACGCAGGTAATAAGGATGTCGGGATAACCGTCGTTGTCGTAGTCTCCGATGGCAACCCCCATGCCGTACATCTCGACGTCGAGCCCGGCGCTGCGGGTCACGTCGGAAAATGTGCCGTTGCGATTGTTGCGATAGAGCTTCAGCGTGCTGGGCTCCGACTTGTGCTCGCGCTTATGTCCGGGCCAGTCGGCGCCATTGACCAGAAGAATGTCTTGCCAGCCGTCGCGGTCGTAGTCGAGGAAGGCGCAACCGGAGCCGAGCGTTTCCGGCAGCAGTTTCCCGCCGAAGGCGCCGTTGTTGTGCAGGAACCGGATTCCAGACTGAGCCGTCACGTCCACCAGCCGGAACCCAGGATCGGGCGCGGGAGACGCGAACGCGTCCAATCGCAAGAGATAGGCCGATGTCAGGCCTGCCATTCCCGCGAGAAACGATCGTCGGTTCACGGAAGATCAACCAGCCCGTTGCGGATCGCGTAGACGACCAATTCGGCGGTCTTGTGGGTTCCCAAAGCGTCCATCATGTTGGCCCGATGGACGGCGACGGTGTTGGCGCTGAGGTCGAGCGCGGAGGCAATCTGTTTATTGGACTTGCCATCGACGATCATTTGTAGGACTTCGAGTTCCCGAGGAGTGAGCCCGGCGCTGCGACTGCCTTTGAGCGCAGAGGGACGTTTGAGTTGGGAATCGAGCACCGTCTCGCCGTTCACTACTCGCCGGATGGCGGCGCCCAACTCCAGGTCCACCGCATTCTTCAGCACATAGCCGCGCGCGCCGGCCTCGAGCGCCTGCCGCACCAGCGTCTCCTCCGGATGCATGCTGAGCATGAGCACCAAGGCCTGCGGATGCTTGCGCAGAATCTGACGCGTGGCTTCGAGTCCATTCATCCCGGGCATGGCGCAATCCATGACAATCACTCTCGGACGAAGCTCATCCGCGAGCCGGATTGCTTCCGAGCCGTCGCCCGCCTCGCCGGCAACGACGAGGTCCGGCTCATCTTCCAGAATGCGCCGGAACCCTCGCCGCACCAGGTTATGGTCGTCCACCAGCAAGACTGAAATTTTCTCCGGCATGCGCATCAACCTTCGAGCTTCTTTCTGGGAACTCGTAATCGAACTAGGGTTCCTTTTCCACCCGCCGCTGGCCCGGGCCGCAAAAATTCAAACGTGCCGCCCATCAACTCCGCGCGCTCCCGCATCGCGACCAGGCCAATCCCCGGCTTGGCGGCCTGAGGGTCGAAGCCCCGGCCGTGATCTTCCACTTCGACTTCCAACGCCTGCGGAAGAAATCGCAGACGGAGCCACGCTTCCTTGGCTCCCGAATGCCGGGTCAAGTTATTCAAGGCTTCCTGCACGACGCGGTACACATGAATGGCGGCGTTCCCATCTACGGGAAAAGACTCGCCCGATTTCTCATAGAATACGCGTACGCCAGCCTGCCTTTCCACCACCGGCAAATACCAGTCGAGCGTGCTCTCCAGCCCGGTTTCTTCGAGCATCACCGGATGCAACGCCTGCGACAGGCTGCGCACTTTGTCGAGCGCGCTTTGCGTAATCTCGCAGACTTCATGCAGTTCCGCGCGCTGCTCTGAATTTTCCGGAGCGTGCTTTTCCGCCCGCGTCAGCATCGCGCCCACCGCCGTCAGAATCTGTCCGAACTCATCGTGCAATTCGCGCGAGATGTGACGCAAGGTGGATTCCTGGGTGGCAATGAGCTTCTGGGCAAGTTCGCTACGTTGTTCGGAAAGCGCCGCGAGTTGGCGGAACAATCGCCGATTCGAGCGAATCAGGTAAAGACTGGTAAAGAGAATGGCGACGAGAGTCGCTGTCAGGAACAGATAGACCTGACGTTGCACGCCGCTGTAAATCTGCGCAATGCGCAGCGCGGCTTGTTCTTCGCTCTCGTTGTTCTGGACCAGCAGGCGGGATACGGCCGTGCTCAGCGCTTCCTGCCGGGCGCGCAGCGAGATTCGAATTTGCGTCCTGGCCTCCGCCTGGTTGGGGTCGCGCGCCAGGGCAAAGGTCCGATCGGCGGCGTCCCAGAATTGCGCGACCGAATTCTCCAGATATTGCTCCTGGTCGGGTGTGCGGTTCACCGGGGCAACTTGCTGCTCGCGGCGCAGCGCGTCGTCCAGATCGGTCCGAACCCGCTCGAACTGCGCCGACCAGGCCGTCAGGGGGTAGGGCTCATCATTGTCCAGCATGTCGCGCATGGCCAGCGCGAGCAAGTTCAAGTCGTTCTGGATGCGCAGCAACTGCAGAGAGTCTTTCCGGTTGCGGTCCACCAGATTGTTCTGCAGTTCGCGCAGGCCGGAGATCTGCCGCGTGATGTATGCGGAGTAGGCAACCACGGCCGCCAGGGTGATGATCAGCCCCAAGAACAATCCGGGAGTTGGAGACCGATGGGGAACCGGCGAGCGTGGCACGTCCCGAGAATACAACGAGGGCGGCTCAATTTACCAACCTGCGCCGGCGCTAGGTTCTATGCCGCCATGGCCTTCGACTTCCGCTGAGTCACCTCCGACTCGGCTTGCAGCCAATCGGCCAGGTCATGGAAGTCGTCTCTCCCTCGCTCCTCGTACAGTTCGAAGGCCCGACGACGGATTTGCTCTTGAAGGTCATTGGTAGATCCGGTGGTTGGCTCCGTTTTTATCAAGCGGTTGGGCGTTGTGGGCGCAGGTTTCATTGCGATCTCACTCCTTATGAGGTCATGCCGACGGCTTTGCCTTGACTGCGGGGCGGACAAGTCTTCAGTACGACCCCTGGCAACCACAGTTTCGCGGAAAACCCGCCTTGGATGCAGTGAGGCCGCTCACACCGAAAATGTGACGAAAACTGCGGGAGTGCGCTTCTCCAGTGGATTAGAAATTTCTAACGTCCCCCTGGTGGAGAGTGATCACGGCGGAAGGCGTGCGCCACTCGTTCGTAACCCCATTCCAGTCTTCCCAGTAGCAAGGCTGCGTCCAACCAGATCGTGCCGTCCTGCTCAAGGAACCGCGAACTTATGACGATCAACTAAGCATCTGTCCGCAACTCAGAAAGCGACCTGTCGTGCTATGAGAACAATCAACCAGAAGTCTTCCGCGTTGTTACGTTGCC
>JBAVVP010000425.1:0-5751 GCA_049697355.1 Terriglobales bacterium | reverse complement strand
GGCTCCCGCGGCAGCCTCTGCCGGCCTGACACAGACCGAAGAAGAGGTTACGATCCGGGCGGTGCAACAGGAGAAGGATGGGTCCATCTACCACCTGCGGGGCGAGGTGGAGATTCACTATCGGACGTACATCCTGCGCGCGGATCAAGTCACCTACAACGTGGATACGGGAGACAGCGAATTGGAGGGCCACGTCGTGCTCGACGGCGGCCCTTACGACGAGCACGTCGAGGCCAGTCACGGCACCTACAATATCCGCACGGAAACGGGAACGTTCTACAGCGTGGTCGGGACGATTGGACTTCGGATGCGCAGATCCCGATACGTGCTCGCCACTTCCAATCCGTTTGCCTTTACCGGAAAAATTGTCGAGAAGCACGGGCCCGACCGCTATCTGGTGCGGCAGGGCTCGGTCACTACCTGCGAACTGCCGCATCCGAAGTGGCAGTTTTATGCCCGGCGGATTTCCGTGGAGGTGGACGGCACCGCCAAGATCTACCACAGCGACTTCCGCTTGATGGGCATTCCGGTGTTTTATTTTCCATTTGTGACGCATCCAGTTCAAAAACAGCAGCGCCAAAGCGGGCTGCTGATTCCGAGCTTCGGCAACTCATCCACGAAAGGGAAGATTGCCGGGGAATCGGTCTACTGGGTGTTCAATCGCAGCATGGACGCCACGCTGGGCGCCGAATATTTTTCGAAACGCGGATGGGAGCAACGCGGAGAATTCCGCGCTCGTCCGAGCGACAGCTCCTACGTGTTTTTCAACTACGTGGGGGTGCTGGATCGGGGCATCGGCGCGCTCCCGAATCGGCAGGATCAAGGCGGCGAGGACGCGCACTTTCTCGCCGAACGTCCTTTCGGGACTTTCCGCGGGGTGGCGAATGTCGATTATTTGAGTTCGTTCGTTTTCCGACTTGCGTTCACCGACGTTTACACCCAGGCGATCGACTCCGAAGTGAGGTCGCAGATTTTCCTCTCCAATACGACCAACGGATTTCACTTCAACGTGCTGGCGGAGCGCTACCAGAACTTCGAAGTGTGTGTTCCGCCACCGCCGCCAGAAACGGGAACTTGCCAAACGATTACGCAGACGGAATTGGTTCGTATTCTGCATACGCCCAGCTTCTTCATCTCCGGCGAGGAGCGGCAGTTGGGAAATACGCCGCTCTACTGGTCGTTCGAGAGCGCGGCTGAGGGTTTGCAGCAGCGCGAAATTGGGTTTCGCACCGATCCTCTGGTGGGCAGGTTCGACCTGGCGCCCTCGCTGGCCATGCCTGTCCAATGGCGGGGATGGTCGTTCCGTCCCGGGCTTACGTTGCGGGATACGTTTTATACGGAACGGGGCAGCCCAGCGGGTTCCGCCACCGCAACCGACGAGCTGCTGAATCGCAAATCCCTGGAAGCTTCGTTCGATTTGCGTCCGCCGTCCTTGTCGCGGATCTTCGATCGCCCCTGGCTCGGACGCAAATGGAAGCACGTGATTGAGCCGCGCATGCGCTACGAGTACGTCACCGGCATAAATAACTTCAACGATATTCTCCGTTTCGATGCCACCGATGTGCTCACCGATACCAATGAAATCGAGTATTCGCTGGTCAATCGAATTTACGCCAAGCATCTCGATCCCAACGTCAAGGATTGCGATCTGCAGGGCATGAGCACGCTGACTATTGGCGGCGTACCGCAAGTCGGCGCGGTGCCCTGGGAAGCGCCTCCCAGTCCGGACGCTCAACCTTGTGCCTCGGGTCCGCGGGAGGTTTTGAGCTGGGAGGTGGGGCAGAAATATTTTTTCGACCCCACGTTTGGAAACGCCTTGTTGCCAGGGCAGCGAAACGTATTTGCGACGACGGCGGATTTCACGGGCATTGCGTTTCTCAATGAGGCACGGCGCTTCGCCCCCATCATTTCCCGCCTGCGCATCGAAACCAGCCCGCGCACCAACACCGAGTGGGATGTGGACTACGATCTCAAGGCTGGGCGCATTAACGACAGCACAGCGCTGATCAATTACCACGCCGGCCCCTTTACTGTGGGGGGAGGCGATGCCTTCCTGCGCGTGATCGACAATTCAGTGGGAACGGCGCAGCCGAGCGCGGGCGATTTCCACCAGCTTCGCGTGTTGTTGGGCTACGGCCAACTCAACAAGCGGGGATTCAGCGCTGCCACCAGCTTCGGTTTCGACGCGAACCATGGGTCGCTGCAGTATGCGACGGCACAAACGAGCTACAACTGGGACTGTTGCGGACTGAGCCTGGAGTACCGCCGCTTTGCGTTGGGATCGGTGCGCAACGAGAATCAATATCGCTTCTCGTTTACGCTGGCGAACGTCGGCGCCTTCGGCAACCTAAGACGGCAGGAGCGCCTGTACTAGCAAGTTCTCGGTCCCCGGTTCTCAGTTCTCAGTGAGCGGCTCGGAATGTTTCTGAGACCTGAGACCTGGGAACTGAGGACTTTTTGGGATAATGGAGATGGTGACGACTGCAGCCACGCTCGATCAAAAAGCTGAACACTTGCGCCAGATCCTCGCTGGCCAGGCTCGCTTGATCGTCGCTTACTCGGGCGGCGTGGACTCCGCCTTCCTTGCCTGGATGGCGCATCAAGCGCTTGGCGGCCAGATGCTCGCTGTGATTGCTGATTCCGCGAGCCTGGCGCGCACTCATCTGAAAGATGCGCTCGCCTTCGGGCGCGAGCACGCCATGCCGGTGGAGGTTGTGGAGACGCAGGAACTGGAAAACCCCGCGTACGTTCGCAACGATGCCATGCGCTGTTTTCACTGCAAGGACGAATTGTTCACCGTCCTCGAGCGTTACCGCGAGGCGCGCGGGTTCGACGCCATCGCCTATGGAGTCAACGCCGACGACGAGGGGGACTTTCGCCCCGGCCAGCAGGCCGCACGGCAGCATCACGTTCTGACCCCGCTCGTCGAAGCGGGTCTCACGAAAGCTGAGATCCGGGAATTGGCAAGGCGCGCGGACTTGCGGGTGTGGGACAAACCGGCCTCCGCCTGTCTCTCGTCGCGCCTGGAATATGGGCGCGCGGTCACGCCCGAAGCGCTGAGCGTGATCGAGCGCGGCGAGGATGCGCTGCGAGGCTTGGGCTTTCGTCAATTCCGCGTGCGCCATCACGGGGACATCGTTCGCATTGAAATTGCGGGGGAAGAACTTCCCCGCGCTTTGACGGCGGAAATGGCCCGCGAGTTCACCAGCGTGTTCAAGCAACTGGGATTCAAATTCGTCACCCTCGATCTGGAGGGGTTCCAGTCCGGGTCGATGAATCGAATACTGACGGCGGAAGAGTTGCTGCGGGGACGTGGCTGAAACATTTCATGTAAAGCTGCGGCTTGCCGCGTCTGCTTTCGCTAGGGAGACGGGACAAGCCCCGTCTCTACGGCGGCAACGCTTCGCGCCATGAGATAATCAAGCGGTTTGCTCATGTCCAGGTGGTTTCGATTGATGATGCGTCGTGCGTTTGTGGCTGTCTTGCTGATCTGTCTGGGCTGCTCGGCCCAATCCCCTCCTTCGGATATCGCGCGCCTGATCGAGCGGCAGGTGCGGTCGCGCTACGCCCTTCCATCCGAGGTAAAAGTAGTGGTGGGGGCGCTCCGGCCGAGTGAGTTTGCGAACTATGACGCTCTGACCGTCACGATATCGAGTTCCAATAAGAAGCAGGACTTGGAGTTTCTGCTTTCCCGCGATCACAAGGCGCTGGTGCGGTTCACCAAGTTCGATCTGACCAGCGACCCGTACGCCGAAATCATGAAGAAGATTGACGTGAGCGGGCGTCCGACGCGCGGCAACATCAATGCCAAGGTGACGGTCGTCAACTATGATGATTTCGAGTGTCCGTTCTGTTCGCGCATGCACACGGCACTTTTCCCGGGCCTCTTCAAGGACTATGGGGACCGCGTTCTTTTCATCTACAAAGACTACCCGCTCGAAGAAATTCACCCCTGGGCGGTGCACGCGGCGGTAGATGCCAATTGCCTGGGCGCGCAAAACGGCGACGCCTACTGGGATTATGCCGACTACCTGCACGCGAATCAGTCCGCGATCAACAGCGAAAGAGGCCGCGATGGCCAGAACGCGGAACTCGACAAACTGGCCGCTCTGCAGGGTCAAAAGCATAATCTCGACGTCGGGAAGTTGCAGGCATGCCTCAAGGCCCAGGATGACAAAGCGGTGCGCGCCTCGATGCACGAGGGAGACAGCGTCGGAGTGGACGCGACCCCGACGATGTTTGTCAATGGACAAAAGCTGGATGGCGCCGTGCCTGCCGATGAGGTGCGAGGCGCGCTCGACCGGGCGTTGAAAGACGCCGGGGTTACGCCTCCGGAGCACAAGCCTGCCGCAGCGGAAGGAAAAGCACCGCCGGCGTCGCCTTCGAAATAAGCCGGAGTTGAATTCATCGCCTGGTTTTGGAAGGGCACGGCTTCAAGAGCCTGCCCTGAGCGAAGCCGAAGGGTGCCGCTGGCGACCACAGAATTTCGGGTTTTAGCCCGTGAGGGAAGCGCATTCGGGCGGAGGGAAGAACTTGAAAAATCGCAACTTCTTTGAGCGAGCGGGCCTGGTCATGGCCGGCGCGTTTCTGTTGGCAGGGCTCTCGGCTTGTAACCGCGACAGCAACGGCGGTGACGTTATGGCTTCGGTCAATGGTCGAAAGATTTATCGCAGCGAAGTGGACAAGTATTATGCCAACCAGACGGCCGGCTCCGATCAGCAGCCGGCTGGCGAGCAGACGGTGAGCTTGCGGCTGAGCATTTTGAACGAGCTGATGGCGACCGAAATCCTGATGCAGCGGGCGGAGAAGCTCGGGCTGCTGGCGACCGACGAAGAAGTGGACCGCAAGCTCAACGAAATCAAGTCCCCCTACACCGCCGAGGAATTCAACAAGCGTCTGCAGGACAAGAAAATAACCCTCGATGACTTCAAGCGCGACCTGCGGCGCTCGCTCACCCAGGACAAGGTGCTGAACAAGGAAATCACCTCGCGCATCAATATCACCGACCAGGATGTAACCAACTATTACCACGAGCATAAAGCCGAGTTCAACCTGATCGAAGCGCAGTACCATTTGGCCAAGATCATGGTCTCCGGAATGGCGAATGGACAGGTGCATAACCTGCAGAACAGCAAGGCGCAAAATGCCGCCGAAGCGAGCAAGAAAATCCAGATGGTCGCCAATCGTCTGGACAGCGGCGATGACTTTGCCACCATGGCCATGAACTATTCGGAGGACCCTGACACCAGCAATAACGGCGGCGACATTGGAATGGTGCCTGAATCGTCGCTGAAGACCGCGGATCCAACCACCCGCGACGCGGTAATGAAGCTCAAGCCCGGACAATACACGCCAGTGATTCCGGTGCTCAATCCCGCCAATCATCAGCCGGTCGGTTACATCATTTGGAAACTGATTGCCAAAGAGCCGGCGGGCCAGCGGGACTTGAATGATCCGCGGGTGCAGCAGGCCATTCGCCAGCAATTGCGCGATCGCCGCGAGCAGTTGTTGAAGGCGGCATACTATGAGAGCCTGCGCGACGACGCCAAAGTCAGGAATTACTACGCGGAAGAAGTACTGAAGAACGCGGGAACAGCGAAGTAGAACCAATTTCTTCCTGTAGAGACGGGGCTTGCCTCATCTCTGGCCGCGCGGCAGTGCGAGACGCGGCAAGCCGCGTCTCTACGGGAACTGGACTACCCTTCCAGCTTCTTGGTCCAGACTTCGTTCACCAACTGGGGAGTGGCCTGC
>JBAVVP010000424.1:0-6747 GCA_049697355.1 Terriglobales bacterium | reverse complement strand
CTGTTTGCGTGAGCAGGGAGTGCCATGGGCAGATTCGCGAAATTATCGTCCGTTGCGGATGCGCGTGAGCGTTAAGTTCGCTTCTAGTTGGGCTGACTGAATACTTTACAGATCGACGTCTAGAAGTTTTTGATGGGTGGCGATTTAGTCAGTGTGGGGGGGGCTTAAGGTTTCTGGCGGAGAGGGAGGATTTTATTATCGCCATTTCTAGTAAGTGCCAATGGGCAAATCCCCAAGTGCTTCCTTGCTTCCGCAGATGCCTTCTATTTCCTAAATAACGAACCCGCTCCGGGCGTGCCAAAACAGGCATTCCGCGCCGTTAAGATTTCAATCAGTTGCCTCTGAATCATTCGCCGTCACAGCAACAGGCTTTAACCGAGCCCGTCACAGTCCAGAAACGGGCTTGTGCGAAGCTATTCGGGAAAACTTCCAATCCTCCGCACAACACTTGCCATTCAAGATAAGGGGGCGGTCCGACCGGAAACCGCCCTACAGGCTAGAACGATTGCGAGAACCGGGCCTCGAGGAATTCGCCCAGCTTGGCTGTAGCCTTAAATTGTGGAACGGGATCAAGTTCCTTGAATGCAGAGGTAAACGCATTGGAGAGACTCCAGATCGTTCGCGGCTGGAATTCCTCGTACTTCGGTTCGAAGTACAGATCATGCACGGTCCGGGCGAGGTGTTTGGGAGCTTCCAGTCTGCCTTCGACGAAAGCTTCGTAGATGACCACTTTCGCCGTGACGTCCGTCAATTCGCTCCTCTGCCAGGTCTCCACCTGCTTTCGCATGGGCTCAAAGTTTCGCTGCATTCGGTCAATGCCAACCGAGATGCAGTCGATGAGCGAGAACGACTTTGAGTGTTTCGCGAGAACCGGGGTAAACGCACCAGGGACAATGTGACAATACTCGAGGTCGGCGACCGACGCCCCCCGAGGGAAGGGCGTCCTGCAGTCGCTGGCCGCGGCTCCCTCCGGTGCAACTTTCCCAAACGCGCGGTTTCGGGAGAACCTGGAGATGATCTGCTGCCCCTTGGAACTGCAGTTTCACGATTACTTCTGGATGGCCGACCATCCACGAACTTGGTTCGTCCTACCTCAGAAGAGAACAGGCATACCAGAGCCCCGCAAGGCAGCCCTTGCATTTGTATTCGCGTCATCCTCATTGGACTGCGAATCGGACTGGCGCCACCGTCGCGTTGGCTTCAGGGTTGTAGTAGTCATATAGGATTGACGGCGATGTATTGGCGTTCATTCGATAACGCGTCTTGAAACTGAAGGTCAATTTCGTTCCTCCCGCCGATGGCCAGACATAGAAAACAACTCGATCAGGACGGACCTCATATTGTTGGCCCGAATCTTGCAACGATTGCCGGTCAACTTCGCTTCCGGGCGGCAGGCCGATTTCCGCAAGCATCATTCCGTAGCCCACGAAACCGATTCTCTCAACCTGCACCTCGCAACGCACCGGCTCATCCACCTTTGGCGCAGTTTGACCGTAATGCACGCTCAACCGTAATGCACGCGTTTCGCCCCTCTGCACATTCTCGCCGAGAACCGCGGAAGAATAGTTCCATGGAACGTAATAAGAGGTGATGGCTTGCGCGTTCATGGGAGCACCGTTCTTTGGTCGAAGAACTTGCACCGCGTTCGTCCCCGTACGGAGAAACTCAGTCAGATCGACCGCGATCGCGCCGACCACGTCCTTGGCAGCCGGCAGATCCACAGATGTGGCTTCGTGGCCGTTCACTGTGAGTATGGCCTTTGAACCCTCTCCCTTGTCATTTCCCACCGGAATGGCCGTCACTAAAGCTTCGACAGCCGCTAGCGTGGCATGAGTTGAATACCAGACCCGATATGGATCCTTGTGGGAAAGCAAGTATTGAACCCCTCGACTCACTTGTTCATTGGCATCCTGATTTTGGTCTGACAAGGCGGCGAGCGCCTGAACCGCGAGCGCAGTTGTCTCAAGTCGGCCCGCATTTCCCCAGCCGTAGAAAGGTGAGGTATTCGTCTCCAAGTTCCAGTAAGTGGAACTGCCCTCCGGATGCGCTAATTCCGCCAGACTGGCACGAGCCTGTGCCATCAGTTGCATATCGTTCATGGCATTAGCGGCAATCGCATAATTCCCGATCATGTAGGCGTCACGCCAAGCCTGAAGGTCCAGATAGTCCATTGCCGCTTTGAGCGATGTTTCGATTGCCTTGCGCTCAACGTGCTTTGGATCGGGTAAAGTCACAGCCAGCGAACGCGCCACCTCCGAGGTGATTTGTGCGTCTTCCACCTCGCGCTCTTTCGACCAATCCCATTTCGTCCATGATCCGTTGTTTTGCTGTTTTGCGAGGAGGAAGTGCTGCGCCCTACGGGCTACCGTCGGATCGACCTCGACGTAATCCTTCGCCGCGTTGAGAAAACGCAGAACGTAGGCGGTTAGCGCCACATCGGCAGAGCTGGTTTTCCAGTACCCGAATCCACCGTCTTCACGCTGCGAACTTACGAGTTGCTCGTACCCGCTCTGGACTGACTGCTTAGCTTGTGCCACCAGATCTGCTTGCGCACTGCCATCAATGGTTCCTTGCTTCTTCAGCAATTGCAGGCCTAGCAAATTCACATACGCCGTGGACGTGATCTGCTCGGCGCAGCCTGCGGGCCGCATTCCTATCCCGTGCATCGCCTCCAAGACGTGCGCAACCAGGCTCGGATAGAGCATTAATTCGATGTCGGACGAGCCGGGTATCGCTGTGGCAGGAAGATCTACGGTCACGGTATTGTCGTTTCCCGCGAGAATCTTCGCTGCGGTGAATGTGATCTGCTGGCCGTCCGGGTGTACGGAGATTTCGTGTTCGACAGCATCGCCGGTAGCACGATCGCGCGCCGAGATGCGCTGTTTGCCATTCCTGGTGCTGGCGTCGGCGCGGAACGCGAACACAACACCCGCATTTCCGTTCGGCGGCACACTTACTTGCTGTTTCGGTTGAGATAGCAGGGACGACCACGGCTCCGGGCTGATCTCCGCCTGGAGCCTCAGAATCTTGTCCGTATAGTTCCGCAGAACGACGGGAAGACTGATGCGGTCGCCCTCGGTCAACGTCTTCGGCGGATCGTGCTCAATGAAAAATGGCTGGAAGCTTCGCAATTGCCTATCCGCGATGCCGATTTGGCCGTCCTGGGTCGAAGCCACCATGGACATGTTCCACGCTGTGATACTGTCGGCCATTGGGAAACTGACATGGGCGTGACCATGTTGGTCCGTGATCACTTCCGGGCGCCAGAGCAGTGTTTCGCTGAAATTCTTACGGAGGCGCGGAGTGAATAGCGGTATTTCGGATCCCGCCGAGTGTCTGGGCTTCTTTTCAACGACTTGTATGGTTTCCGCTGAGACACTAGTTTCCAACGTCCCCGGCGCGGCAGACACTGTTACGGTCTGGGTCGATGCTGCCACTCGCAGAGCGGCGTCTAGCTTCGTGACTTCACCGCGCCGGACCGGGACCTTTAGAATCAAACTTTCCATGAATGCATTCGCGGTGACGCTCACTTCATAGAACCCAGCCGGTAAGTTCGCGAGCGTGTAGCCACCTTGCGCGTTCGTAGTCGCTTTGTACTTCTTGTGGTCCTCTGCGGTCGCAACGACGGTCGCGGTTGGAATCACAGCGCCGCTCGGATCAGTTATCGTCCCTGAAATCGTTCCTTCACCCGCACCGAGAGGCGCGTTCGCGGAAGTCGGCACGGGTGCTGCATCCTTACTGCTCTGTTCCGACAAGACGCGGCTGAAACTGCTTACTTCAAAGGGATACTGTTGCTGCGGCGGACCCGCGCTCTGCACGCTGATGTAGGCAACCTGCTGGGTCATGGGCGTGGCCCGCGTTCGTACTACGGGCTGATTCGGATATACGGCAAATGAATCGATGTCCGTTCGGTCGCCATACTGTGAGCGTTGATCGAATTTGAACTGATATGGATGACCCCAGGGATCGAGCAATTGTTCCTTTGTCAGGCCTGAGGCTGCCAAGACAGGCTTCAATTCCTCTTCGTTCTTCGGAAAGATCCCGGTCTTCGCATAATGTTCCGCCAGCGCCCGCACAAGAGCAGCATCCTCGCGCTGAAAATAGTGCATGTACGAGGACGATTCCAGGATGTCGTGGCAGTTGTCTCCAGTGATCACACCATCCGGCCCGCCGCTCACCACGCTAATGATGTAGGATGGTCCGGCAATGTCGAACTTGAATTGATACGGATGACCCCACGGATCCTGCAGAGTATCGAGGTCGATGTCCTTGCGCTTTATTTCGTCGCGAAGAGCCGTATAGTCGCGAATGTAATTGTTTGTGCGCTCGAAATAATCAATCGTTGCCTGACGAATTTTGTTTGCAATGGGATTAAAGTACGACCAGCTGAATTTGGTGACTTCGATGTCGTCCGCGGTATTCGGCACCTTGTCAGGACCGTTGCTGTAGATGGTAATTACGCTGTCGCGCGGCTGCGTGGAGTAGGCCACGCGGTAGGGAACGTCCCAGGGGTCTCGTAACGACTCAAAATCAACGCCCCCGGATTTCAGAGTCGCCAGAAACTCGTGTTTCGGCGGATAAACTGAATTTCTTTTGTCGTAGTTATCCAGCAACTCCTTTGCAGGCTGAAGTTGCTGCTGCATCCATTGGTGAATCTCATATCCCAAGGAGTATTCCGAATACGAACCGCCATCCTCCTCGCCTTGTTCTTCGTCCCTGAGAGCGTACGGGCTGCTTAACAGGAGCGCTTCCGCCAACATTTGCAGGCTGTTTGAGAAGGGCTGCTTCGGATCGAGCACGAGAAGATCCCGCAGGCCCATGCCGGCGATCGATCCATACCGCGAGTAGTCGAAATAGTAGGCGCCGGAGAATCCGTAGTCCCCAAAATCCTGATCCGTGCGCAGTCTTTCAGCAACCGCCTGATCAAATACCACTAAACCGAGAGCGCTTGCAATGCCGTCACCTTGCGGCGTTCGCACGTCGATGTCTGTAATAACGGCCTCGCCCGGCCGGAACGTTGTCTGCGGCATGCGCACCGACAGCTTGAGCTCATCTGGTCTGGCGTAGATCACCCGCGTGCTGCCGTGCAGCGCTGCGTGGGGAGTCTCGAGGGAATACACTTGAACGGTAAGGACTCCCAGAAACCGCGAATCATAGGGAATCAGCAACTCTCCTCGCTGGTCGTGCAGGCGCAGTACCTGAGACGCCAGTACTCCCTTTGGGGTAACGATATCGACGACGAACTCCCCATCGTTGGCACTTGAGAGCAGGGAAAGTCGAATCGGTTCTCCCGGACGATAGAGAGTGCGATCGGCAGTTACTTCGGTGAATTCGTTGTGTGCGGCTTGAAGAGGAAGCTCATCGTCAAACGTGCCGCGCAAACCGTTCGCGTCTTCGCCGTCGATGGTCAACGGAATCACGTGCTCTTGGCTGCCGCTGTAGTAGCAGTTTCCACCACGAACCATCACAGACGCTTCGGGAATGTGCGGCAACCGGACACGCGCAAGTCCATATTCGTTTGTCCGGAACTGCGCGAGGGGATTGCCAACTTCGCCGCCAGCGGGACGCACTCCGCCGGAGATCGGCGCGGGCATGCCGTCGGCGTAGGCGCTAGTGATGTAGATATCTCGCGGTTCACCGCTCCGCTCGTACGTGGCCGCCGCAACGTAGAGATGAATGGGCTGCACAGTTACACGCAGCTTGAACCGGCTTTGTTACGTACGACCAGTCGAAAGGTCGGTTACATAAGCCGCAAAGTCGACGTCCTTGAAATGCGCATAGTCGGTTTCTTCAAACTTCGCATCGGGCTGGAGATCGATCGCCGCGACGAACTTCCCCGTCCGATCAAACTCCCCCAGCACAGGACTGGACTCATCGGCGGTCCAACGGCCTGTTTTGCTGTCCCACTCTCCGTTGTCCTGGCGCACCACTCGAACCTTGGCCTGCTGGACTGGTTTGCCGAACAAGTAGTCGCCACTCACCTCAATCGACGCATTCTGGCCTCTTATGTAGTACGTTCGGTCGGGTTTTACCTTGACCGTGAAGGTTGGCAATTCGTAGCGGCTTATGCGAATATTCGCCAGCGCTTCGGCTTCGTTGCTGCCGTTAGCGTCGCTTAACTCGGCTTTGAGCCGATATTCTCCTAGCTCCAACTTCCGCGGTATCTCCCAATCGACGGCCGCAATACCGAAGTTCGACGTGGTCAGCACGCGCTCGAACTGTTGCTCCTGCGATTGGTCGCTTCCGATCGTCAGCTTCAGCTTGGCGCCGACCAGCGCGTGTCGGTTTGGTCCAAGTGCCAGTAACCGCATATGAACCGTTTGGCCCGGTTGGTATAGCGGCTTATCCGTGCTCAATCGCAGTGAGGGGCTGTCGGGAAGCTTGAACTCGGTGCTTGCAGAATCCGAGAACCCGCCTCGGGTAGCGGTCGCGTCGACTTTCCCTTCGGTACACGTACTTGCCCGGTCAATGTGAAACGTGACGACTCCATATCCGGAAGAATCGGTAGTGAGTGTGCTCTTCGCAGTCTTCTCGTCTGCGTCACGAGCGCATTCTGAGACCTCAAATTCGAGTTCGACCGGAATGTTCGCAAGCGGTCTTCCCGTCGCGGGGTCGTCGACCCGCACCCGCACTGGGTACGGAGTTCCTGGCGCAGAATGCGCTGAGCTCCTCATGCTCAGGTTGAACCGG
The DNA here is from genome assembly GCA_049697355.1 of Terriglobales bacterium. Classification (GTDB taxonomy): domain Bacteria; phylum Acidobacteriota; class Terriglobia; order Terriglobales; family Acidobacteriaceae; genus Acidiflorens. Next base: position 57 of record JBAVVP010000424.1, on the reverse strand, counting down.
TTGCGAAAGACTCTGCCGAATTGCGCAACCCCATGAACGGGCGCGAAGTCGTAACCG
>JBAVVP010000423.1:0-6296 GCA_049697355.1 Terriglobales bacterium | reverse complement strand
CTTGTGCAGAGGCAGAACCAGATCGCGATCGGCTCCGGGCAGAAGGCCGGGCATCATTTCGACGCAGGTCACTTTGGTGCCTAGCGTGGCGTAGACCGAACCCAGTTCCAATCCGATGTAGCCGCCGCCGATGACGAGCAGGGTTTTCGGAATGTCGGGCAGATCGAGAGCGCCGGTTGAGTCCATTAGACGCGGGCTGTCGAGCTTCAGGCTGGGGACGACGGTCGGACGCGATCCGGTCGCGATGATGATGCGGTCGAACGTCAGGTTCTCCTCGCCACCGGCCGCCGTCTTCGTGACCTTCAGTGTGGTGGAATTCACGAACGCCGCTTTGCCCTGCACGAACTGCACCGCGCGCTGTTTGGATAACTGGCCGAGGCCACCGGTCAGCTTCTTGACAACTCCCTCTTTCCATCCGCGGAGCTTGTTGAGGTCAACTTTGGGCTCGCCGAATTCGATGCCCCAGTCCTTGGCCTGCTCGGCTTCTTCGAGCAGCTTGGCCACATGCAGCAGGGCCTTGGACGGGATGCAGCCGCGATAGAGGCAGACGCCGCCGGGATTTACTTCCGGATCGATCAACGTAACTTTCATGCCCAGGTCGGCCGCCAGAAATGCGGCGGCATAACCGCCGGGCCCTCCACCAATCACAGCCACACGGAGATTCGAAGTGTTCGCCATTTCGTCGCTGTCCTTTTCACATTTCTTGTCATCCTGAGCGAAGCGAAGGACCTCTGCATTGCGCAGGCGACTACATAGGTCCTTCGCTTCGCTCAGGATGACAGTATGGTTCTATATCTTTTCCCCGAACTCTGCGTCCTCTGCGGTTAATGATTCCTATCCTTGAACCGACAGCAGGAACGGCTGCTCGAAGGCTTCCGCGATCCAGCGCAGAAAGCGCGCGGCGTCGGCGCCATCGATCAACCGGTGATCGTACGAGAGTGAGAGGGGGAGAATCAAGCGCGGCTCGAATTTGTTGTTCACCCATTCCGGCTCCATGCGCGAACGCGACAGGCCGAGGATCGCAACCTCGGGATGATTCACGATGGGAGAAAATCCTGTGCCGCCGATTCCTCCAAGATTCGTGATGGTGAAGGTCCCGCCTTCCATTTCCGCGGGAGTCAGCTTACGGTCGCGCGCTTTCTTCGATAACTGCGCCAGTTCCGCTGCCAGTTCGACGATATTTTTCTTGTCTACGTCGCGAATGACCGGCACCAGCAGTCCGCGGTCAGTGTCCACCGCGACGCCGATGTTGATGTACTGCTTGTAAATGATTTCTTCTTTCGCGATATCGATCGAGGCGTTGAATTGGGGAAAAACCTTCAGGGCCGCCGAGGAGACTTTCAACGCAATCGCCGTGACCGTCATCTTGCCGCCCGCTTCGATGGCTCGCGGCGCGAAACGGGCGCGCAACTGCTCGAGTTCGGTGATGTCGGCGCGATCCTGCTGCGTGACGTGCGGAATTGTGTTCCACGCCTCGCGCAGGTGTTCGGCGGTCTTGCGGCGCACGCCGCGAATCGAAACCCGTTCCGTCTTGCCCCACTTGGCGAAGTCGGGCAGTTCGGGCTCGACGAAGGCTCCGCGTGGAGTTTGTGCTGCTGCCACTGCTGCGAGCAGTGCGTTCTTGGCGAACAGCTTCACGTCGTCTTCGCTGATGCGTCCGCCCGGACCGCTGCCCGGCACGCTGTGAATGTCCACGCCCACTTCGCGCGCTAACCGACGCACGTGCGGCGCCGCCGGCACGGGATGGCGGTCGGTGCCGGCAACCTTTCCCAGTTGCACGGGCATCGTGAACTCGGGGATCGGGGCGGGCGGTTGATCGGGCGGCAAGGCTTCTTCTTCCGTCTTGCCCTCGGCCCGCATGGCCAACTGGAACGAAAGCCGCGCCGCCTGCTGTCCGGAGATGTGTTCGACCGGTTCGTGCCTGCGAACCGGTTCCGCTGGAGCCGCGACACCGCCTTGCAGCGTGAAGATAACCTCACCAACTTTGACCTTCTGACCCTCTTTGACCTTGATCTCGCGCACTACGCCGGTGACCGTGGACGGAACTTCGACCACGGCTTTGTCGGTTTCGAGTTCCATCACCGGCTGGCCTTCCGAAACGCTCTGGCCTGGCGAGATCATCAGCCGCACCAGATCGCCGGAGTCGATGTTCTCTCCCAGTTCGGGCAGCTTGAACTCGCTGGCCGTGGCGGCTGAAGCCGGTTGACGCTTTGGCTGCGACGCCGTGATCGGCACGGGCGTTGGTAGGGTTGCGGGGACTGGATCAGCAGAGGCTTCGAAGGCGGGAACTACAACGGGCTGGGCGGCGGTTTTCGAGGCGGACGTTGTTCCAGCTCCGGCTCCGTTTTCCACGGTGAAGATGACCTGGCCCACGCGCAGCGTGTCGCCTTCTCGTACGCGGATTTCTCCAATGGTGCCGGTCACCGAGGAGGGCACCTCCACAACCGCTTTGTCGGTCTCGAGTTCCATCACCGGTTCGCCTTCGGTGATGCTGACGCCGGGCTTGATCATCAAGCGGACCAGTTCGCCACTGTCGATATTTTCGCCCAGCTCGGGCAGCTTAAATTCCGTCGCCATTCTCTCCTTGTTCCTCTGGCTCGCTAATCCCAAATCGGTATTGTCATCCTGAGCGAAGCGAAGGACCTGCTTACTTGGCTGCACGAGACAGCAGGTCCTTCGCTTCGCTCAGGATGACAAATCAACAATTCAAATCTATCTCGCACAGATACGGACCAGCGCTCTAGCTGTGGGCCGGGTTGCGTTTTTCCGGATCGATGCCCAGATCGCGAACGGCCTTCTCCAAAAGCTTTGCACTGATGCCTTCGCCGCTGTCTTTCTTCTCGCCCGACTTCTCGCCGGCCAGCGCATGCAGCGTGGCGAGCACGATGTGCTTGGCGTCCACTTCGAAAAAATCCCGCAGGGATGCGCGGTTCTCGCTGCGCCCAAAGCCGTCGGTGCCGAGCGACAGCAGCTTGCCTGGAATCCACTGCGCAATGCACTCCGGCAGAACCTTCATGTAATCCGATGCGGCGATGAATGGGCCGGATGCGCCCTTTAATGCTTGCGTGACGTACGGCACCTTTGCTTTCTGGGTGGGATGCAGCATGTTCCAGCGTTCACAGTCGTTCGCTTCGCGATAAAGCTCCTTGTAGCTGGTCACGCTCCACACGTCTACCGCGACACCGTAATCTTTTTCTAGAATCGCCTGTGCCTTGAGCACCTCGAACATGATGGTGCCGCTGCCCAGTAACTGTGCGCGCAGCTTCGCATCCTTCTTTTCGGACGCACGGTAGCGATACAAGCCCTTCAGGATACCCTCGCTGACGCCCGGCTGGCTGGGCATCTCGGGCATGGGCAGCGGTTCGTTGGTCACCGTTAAGTAATAGAAGATGGATTCGCCATCGACGTACATGCGCTTGATGCCGTCCTGGATGATGATGGCGATCTCATAGGCGAAGGCCGGGTCGTACGCCATCAGGTTCGGAACCGAGAGAGCCAGTACATGGCTGTGTCCATCCTGATGCTGCAGTCCTTCACCGGCCAGCGTCGTTCTGCCCGCGGTGCCTCCGATGAGGAAACCGCGGCAGCGCATGTCGCCCGCGGCCCAGATTAAGTCGCCGATGCGCTGCAGTCCGAACATCGAGTAATAAATAAAGAAGGGAATCGTGTTGATGCCGTGATTGGCATACGCGGTACCGGCGGCGATGAACGAGCACATCGATCCCGCCTCGGTGATGCCCTCTTCCAGAATCTGTCCATTCTTCGCTTCCTTGTAATAAAGGAGCGTCGCCATATCGACCGGCTCATAGAGTTGTCCGACGCTCGAATAGATACCGACCTGGCGGAAAAGGGCTTCCATGCCGAAGGTGCGGGCTTCGTCGGGAACCACGGGCACGATGAACTTTCCAACTTCAGGGTCGCGCAGCAGCTTCGAGAGCAGGCGCACGAAGACCATGGTGGTGGAAACCTCGCGGCCGTCAGTACCTTTGTGGAACTCCTCAAAGACCGCTTCCGACACCGGCTTCAGCGGCGCGGCGCGCACTTTGCGCACCGGCAGGTAGCCGCCCAGTTGTTTACGGCGCTCCTGCATGTACTTGATTTCCGCGCTGTCGTCGGCGGGGCGATAGAAGGGCGCTTCGTGCAGTTCGCCGTCGGGAATCGGAATGCCGAAGCGCGAGCGGAAGATTTGCAGCTCATCGTCATTCAGCTTCTTTTGCTGGTGCGTGATGTTTTTGCCTTCGCCCGCTTCGCCCAGTCCATAGCCCTTGATGGTTTTGGCGAGAATGATGGTGGGCGATCCGGTGTGGTTCACCGCCGCTTTGTACGCGGCGTGCACTTTGATCGGGTCGTGACCACCGAGCCTCATGCGGGCGAGTTGCTCGTCCGAAAGATGCTCGACCATTTTCAGCAGCCGGGGGTCGGTGCCGAAAAAATTCTGCCGGAAATAGGCGCCGCTCTCTACGAAATATTTCTGATACTGGCCGTCGGTGATCTCGCCCATGCGCCTCACGAGCAGGCCGTCGCGATCGGACTGAATGATCGGATCCCAATCGGTGCCCCAGATCAGCTTGATGACGTTCCATCCCGCGCCGCGGAAAATCGCTTCCAGTTCCTGGATGATCTTGCCATTGCCGCGCACCGGCCCGTCGAGGCGTTGCAGGTTGCAATTGACCACGAAAATCAGGTTGTCGAGCCGCTCGCGCGAAGCCAGCGTGATCGAGCCCAGCGATTCCGGTTCGTCCATTTCACCATCGCCCAGGAACGCCCAGACTTTGCCGCCGGTCGAAGTTTTCAGGCCGCGATTTTCGAGATACTTGATGAAGCGCGCGTGATAGATCGCCTGAATCGGGCCCAGTCCCATCGACACGGTCGGAAATTCCCAGAAGTCGGGCATGAGCCAGGGATGCGGATACGACGAGAGCCCGCCGCCTGGTTTCAATTCGCGCCGGAAATTCTCCAACTTTTCTTTGGGGATGCGGCCTTCGAGGTAGGCACGGGCGTAAATTCCGGGGGCGGCGTGGCCCTGGAAATAGACGATATCGCGGTCGCCAGATTCGGTGGAGGCCTGAAAAAAGTGATTGAACGCCACTTCGTAAAGCGTTGCGGCCGACGCGAATGTGGAGATGTGTCCGCCGATGCCTTCTTGAAGCTTGTTGGCACGGACGACCATGGCCATGGCGTTCCAGCGCACCAGGCTCTTAATGCGGCGCTCCATTTCCTGGCTGCCGGGAAACGGCGGCTGCTGCCGCGAAGGAATCGTATTCTGGTAGGGAGTCGTCGCCGAAAACGGCAAGTTGATCCCCGCCTCACGCCGGGCATGCAGCGCCAGTTGCTGCAAAAGCCGCCCGGCGCGGTTCGGTCCGCCGTGCGACAGCACATAGTCGAGCGAGTCCAGCCACTCCCGCGTTTCGAGGACTTCGATTCCGTTCGTCTGTTGTGTTTGACGTGCCTGCTGCGTCTGTTGCTCTAGCGTCTCCGCCACGTTGAACCACCCCACGGAAGGATTACAAACCTCCATCATAAAGAATTGAGAGGAATTTTGCTGGAGCGTGTGTGGCGCGGGCGCCCCCGCCCGCGTGTCGCCACGCTGAGGTGATCATCGGCTCGAATTGCGTTTTCATGCTATCTCCCCTAGGTTCAGAAAATGCCCTCGAAAATACTGTCGGCCCGTTTCCTCAGTGTGTTCTACGACAGCAGGACGACGCCCGTGGTTTTCGCCGCGCGGCGCAATTGCTCATCCAGCGTGGCCAGCGGGAGGCCTTGCCGCAGGGCGAGGTCCAGGTAGGCCGCGTCGTATCCGGATAAGGACTGTTGACGCGCAACCGGCAGGATGTGGTCGAAGGCGCGGGGTGGATCGATGGGGAGGACCGCGATGGGCAGGGCGGCGATTCTCTGAAGAAGGGCCGTGACCTGCGCCAGGAGAATGCGGTTACGGCGCTCTGCGATCAGCAAAGCATTGGCGACTTCCACCGGCCAAATGGCAGGAACCAGGGCTTCGGCGCCAGCGGAAAGCAGGTCGAGAACGCTCTCGGTGAACTTGGTTGCTTCGTCCTCAAAGCACCAGGCGACGGCCACTGACGCATCGAGCACGAAGCGTTTAGTAGCGGCGGCCTTCATCGATTAGCTCCCGTATGGAAAGTTTCCCCAGTGTGGCCCCGCGGCGCAGCTGGCGGATGGAGGCGGCTAAAATGTGACCGTCTTCTTCTTTCTGGCCGGAGTCGGGTGGAGAAAGCTTGGCAACCGGGATTCCGCGCCTCGTGATCTGAATGGTCTCGCCTTTCGAGGCTCTCCGGAGC
>JBAVVP010000422.1:0-3576 GCA_049697355.1 Terriglobales bacterium | reverse complement strand
GACTGGCTTTACGTTGAGGATCACTGTCGCGCGATTCGTGCCGTGCTCGCTCACGGCCAAGTTGGAGAAACCTACAACATCGGTGGGCGGAGCGAAAAAAAGAACCTCGAAATTGTCGGCGCCATTTGCGAACTGCTGGACGAACTGCGTCCGAGCGACCCCGCCGTTCCCCACCTCCAGCTCATCACATTCGTCAAAGATCGCGCTGGGCACGACCGCCGCTACGCCATGGACGCGCGCAAAATCGAGTGCGAACTGAACTGGCGCCCGCTGGAGACGTTTGAGAGCGGCATGCAAAAAACTGTCCGCTGGTATCTTGAACATGAAGACTGGGTCCGCGACGTGACCAGCGGCAGTTATCGTCAATGGATTGCGAAACACTACGCCAACGAAGGGTGACTGTTTGATGAGACTTCAGATGCCGAAGCCAGCGTCTAAAGGCGCGTTCTTAGTACCGCACTTGCGGTATGCCTGAAGGCATACCCTGATACGAATCGCACTTGCGCCACTGGGCGCTGAGACTGAAATTCAGGGCTGAGACTCGACATGACCAAAACCGCGCCACCGAATTCGCCATCGAATTACAGGGGCATCATTCTGGCGGGAGGATCGGGCACGCGACTCTATCCCGTCACCCACGTGCTTCCCAAGAGCCTGCTGCCGGTCTACGACAAGCCGATGGTGTATTACCCGCTCTCCACGCTGATGCTGGCCGGAATTCGCGAAATCCTGCTCATCTCGACGCCCGAGGATCTGCCGCGCTTTCAGCACCTGCTCGGCGACGGCTCGCGCTATGGCGTCCACTTCCAGTATGCGGCGCAACCGAAGCCGGAAGGCATTGCCCAGGCATTCTTGATTGGCAAGGAATTCATCGGTTCCAGCGGTTGCGTGCTTGTGCTCGGCGACAATATTTTCTACGGACACGACCTGGTCAAGGAATTGCGCGCCGCGACGCTCCAACCCCAAGGCGCCCGCGTCTTTGCGTACCCTGTTCACGACCCCGAGCGCTACGGCGTCGTCGAGTTCGATCCGCAGGGGAAGGCGCTCAGCATCGAGGAGAAACCGAAGCATCCGAAATCGCGTTACGCGGTCACCGGACTTTATTTTTACGATCGGCAGGTCGTCGAAATTGCCGCGCGCCTTAAGCCTTCGAAGCGCGGCGAGCTTGAAATCACCGACGTCAACCGCGTCTATCTCGAGCGCAGTCAACTCAACGTCTGCGTGATGGGACGGGGCACCGCCTGGCTCGACACGGGCACGCATGAAGCCTTGATGGAAGCCTCCTTATTCATCCAGACGCTGGAGAAACGCCAGGGCCTGATGGTCGCTTGCCCCGAGGAAATCGCCTATCGCTCCGGCTACATCACCGCCGCGCAACTGGACGCGCTGGCGCAGCCGATGCGCAACAATGGATACGGCGCCTACCTGCTGCAGTTGCTTCGGGAACGCGTGTTCTGACTAACGAGAATTTGTTGACGAAAACTACAGGATGAAAAAAATCGCCACCAGCCTGCCCGGCGTTCTGCTTCTCGAACCGCGCGTGTTCGGCGACGACCGCGGTTACTTTCTGGAAAGCTACAACCAGCGCACGTTTGCCGAGCTTGGCATTCCAGAACCATTCGTGCAGGACAATCATTCTTATTCCGGGAAAAATGTCATCCGCGGCTTGCACTACCAGATTCGCCAGCCTCAGGGAAAACTCGTGCGCGCCATCACCGGCGAGATTCTTGATGTCGCGCTTGACCTCCGCCGCAGCTCTTCTGCCTTCGGAAAATGGGAGTCCTTCAAACTTTCCGGCGAGAACCACCACATTCTATGGATTCCGCGCGGATTCGCTCACGGCTTCCGAGTCGTGTCCGAGGCCGCCCACGTCTTTTATAAGACGACCGACTTCTATGCGCCCGAGCACGAACGCACGGTGCTATGGAATGATCGTGCGTTGCAGATCGAGTGGCAACTCGACGGCGAACCAATCGTCTCGGCAAAAGACCAGCTGGGCGTGCCTTTTCAGCAGACTGAAAAATTCGATTAACGCGGCGTCAATGCAGCCGGAATTCGACCGCAATCGTGGTTTCTACCTCAACTGCCTGGCCGCTGGTCAGGTAAGGCTCAAATTTCCAGGACTGCACCGCCTCGGTCGCCGCCTGCACCAGCAGATCGGGTCCGGACACAGGCCGCAAACTTTTCACGCTGCCATCTGGCCGAATCACCGCACCCAGCACCACCAGTCCTTCGGTCCCCGCTCTTCGCGCGGCCTCCGGATAGGCCGGCTCGACCTTGGTTACAATCCGATTCGCCATGGTTTCGGCAGAGACGGTTTCGAGAGCGACTTGCGACCCCTGCTCCGCAACCGCCGCGTGCGTTTCCAGTTCACTCCATGATCTCTGCCACCGCCACCATCCCAAACCGGCGAGCGCCAGCGTGCAGGCGATCAACAGGTAAAATCCGCGCCGCCCGACGTGAATCCTGCGCCTTTCTTTAGCAGCCGGCAGTGCAGAAGCCACGGGTGCTTCCGTTTCCATCTCCATTCCTGCAGCTGCGACTGTCTCTTCTTTTTTCAGATCCCTGAAATCCATCGACGCGGAAGCGGAACGATCAACCCAATACCGGATCATCGCCCGCTGCTCCGCCGACAGGCCGGTAAACTCAAGCCCACAGCAGAGACGCGACTGATACCGAACCAGCGCACGCGCCCGCACCGGTACGCCGACATCGGGAAGCCGCAACTCCACCGCGACCTGCTGATCCGGAACCAACTCTCCGGCGATGACGGCGCCGACTCCGGTTTCACTGAGGTCGGTACAACGGCCGGGCAAATTTTCGGGAACACCGGAGCGGAGCGCGATTACATCCAGGGGGACATGAACCGGGCGGCGGGGATATGCGCGCCGTTGCGTCTTTTCCAGCGCCAGCGATGGAGCTGCACTCATCCGACTGCCTCCGCAGCGTGAAACACTTTCTGGTCTTGCGGCTGGAATCAACGACGAATGCGGCGCTTCATGACAGTTGTTTCCAAGAGTATAACGGAAATGCCGGAATTGTTTTTCCTCAGAAGCGAATAGCCAGTTCATGATTCACATCGGGCGGCAAGATCGGGTTTTCATTCTTACAGGGTCCGGCGTCAGCGCCGAGAGTGGCATCCCCACCTTTCGCGGGGTGGGTGGAATGTGGCGAAATTATCGCATTGAGGAAGTGGCGTCGCCGGAGGCGTGGACGCGCGATCCTCGGCTAGTTTGGGATTTTTACTCCATGCGCCGGAGCGTTGCTGCCGCTGCCAGGCCCAATCCTGCGCATCTCGCCCTCGCCGGTCTGGAGAGCAAACTCGCGGACCGTTTGTTCCTCTGCACGCAGAACGTCGACAACCTGCACGAACAAGCCGGATCGGTCAACGTTCTTCACATGCACGGTGAGCTTTTCAAGAGCCGCTGCGACTCCTGCCGGCGGCCGCCGTTCCCCGATCACCGCGGCTACGAAGCGCCGGCCGAGATTCCGCGCTGCGAATGCGGAGGCAGAATCCGCCCGCACATCTGCTGGTTTGGGGAAGTGCCCTACGATATGGATCGCATCTTTGCGGCG
>JBAVVP010000421.1:0-3685 GCA_049697355.1 Terriglobales bacterium | reverse complement strand
TCACTGGCGCCTCGAAACTTATGCCTTACGCCCACAACCTCTAATAATTAGTCCACTTTCGACCACTTTTGTCCACATCCTACGCCTAAATCGTTTGTTGTCAATAAGAAAGTTTCAGGTTGAGACTTTAGTAAGGGACTCAAGGTACAAAACGCGAAATGTTGCGGTTAACCAGGAAGGTGACCACTAGGGCTTGTGTTTAGAAAAGTGGTTCGGCGGAGGTGAAATTGTGAATGGTTCGCTTGCAGTCGATTTTTCGAGCCCTGCTATGGAGCCCAGGTCGGCGCGTTCGTGTGACAAGCTTGGCAGTTATTGAGCGGGAAAGCAACTTTTCCGTGGCAGGCGCCGCAGTATCGCCCTTCGATATTGGAAAACATCGAGAAGTGAATCGTTTCTTTCTGGGCGGTCGGGAATATTTCGGGATGGCACAGTTCACAGCCGTTCCAAATGGAATGCTTTTCATGCGAGAACGTGACAGGGTGGACCCACCAGTAAGCGGTCACGACGGAAAGATCTTGCCGGTTCTGCATTTTCGATTTTCCGACGGATAAACCTTCAACAAAATCGACTGGTTTGATGACTCCAGATTTCTCCGCTGCCTCCCAATTCACGCCGTAAACGCCTTTCGGGAATTTCGCAGTGAACTTCTTGTACTCGTATTTCCTAACGCCCTTCTTGCCCACAGAATGGCACCGGTTGCACTGCTGGTCGTTGTTGTTGCTGTTGGGGGTATCGGAGCAGGCGGGGAAGATGGTCTTTCCCTCGAACAACTTCTTCCCATCGTGGCAGGCGCCGCAGTGGAAACCTTCGCGGTTGGTGCGCGCGGTGATGCCGGTGGCCTTCGCCTGCATGGCAAAGCCGACATCGACATGGCAGAGCCGGCATGTGTACATGGACCGGTGCAGCCAATGATCAAACACGACCGGGCCGGGTCCAGTCTTGGAGTTGTCGAGAATCACCTTGCCATACTCGGACGGTGGGGGCGCAGGTTTGGGCAGATAGATCTGGGCAGACACGATATTCCCCAGAAGTAAGACTAAAACTCCCCAGGCCAGCACGAGCAGGAGAAGTCCGCCTTTATTTTTTGTCTTTCTTCTTTTCATCGAGCACGTAGGCATAAAGGCCTCGGCACATTCGTAGTCGTCCCAGGTACACCTTTTTCCCGGTTTCATCGAGCTTTTCGGTCTTTTCAATCTGAGGCCGTAAAGCGTCACACCTTCGAATCAGATCAGTGAGTTGCTCCGGTGTAAAGGACATGGCATCCTGTGTCTTTCCGCAGACATCATCGAACTCCTTGCGCCAATTTTCCTGCGCCGCATTCGCGGGCGCGGAAGAGGACTGGGGCGCACCCACGGCACGCACGCCGCAGAAGACGCCAAGGCCGAGGAACAGCAGCACGGTGGTGATCGTCGCCTTGAACTTCGTGTTGAAGAACATAGACGCCTCGATTCAGGGTTCTACCGGCTTGGAATGGCAGCGCTGGCAATCCGCCAAAGGAAATGCCACTTTGGTATGGCACACGCCGCATGACTTTCCTTCGGTGATGTCGACCATCGAGTAATGCGAGGTGCCCTTTTTCACGCCCACGAAGATCTCGGGGTGGCAGAGTTCGCATCCATTCCACACCGTGTGTTTGGTATGGGAGAAGATGATGTCCGGCATTCCCTCAACCTTCGGGTTGAGCATGAAATCCTTCTGCACGACGAGAGCATTTCTTTTTATAGTGACGCCCTCAAGGGAAGCCGATGGCTTGATGAGTCCCAACTCTTCCGCTTTTTCCCAATCCAGCCCATTGCCAAAGCGCTCTTTGGGAAGCGGTTCACTGAATTCGAAAAAGTCGTAATCGGAGGCAACCTTCAGCCCGTAGGAGTGGCAGTGCGCGCATCTCTTCGTGTCTTCCGGAGTCGCGTGCTCGGAGCAGGATTGGAAGACGGTTTTTCCATCCACGACCCTCTTTCCGTTATGGCAGGCGCCGCAGTAATAGCCGTGAGCGTTATCCGAGGCCGTGATATCGGTGGCTCCGGCCTTCATGGCAAAGCCGACGTCCACGTGACAGACTCTGCAGGTGAACTTGGACCGGTGGATCCAATGTTCGAAGACGACGGGCGCAAGGCCAGCCTTTTCGGAATAGTTTCTAATGATGACCCGGCCGTACTCGTAAGGAAGCGGTCTTCGCTTCTTGATGCCGGTTTGGGATGAGGCTGGACCGCAAACGGCCAGCATCACCGCCAGAGCAACGAAAATTATCTTGGTCGTCTTACTCTGGTTCATCGAGACCTTGTTCATCGAAAACCTCCTGCCGATTGATCTGCGCTGGTCGCAGGTCGCCCACGCCGGCCAATCGAGCGTCGCTGCCAGGAACGGTCCCTGGCAACACCTGACACTAAGCCCTCTTTATGATTGCTTTTCAATCCGATTGGCGCAGTGATTGTAATCACCCCGCGGCGTGAGAAGGGGGTGTCCCTCCATCGTTATGACTGGTTACGCGATTACCATACTAGGGATTCCACGGAATGACCTGCTGGAGTACACTTGGGCGGAATTGGAGCCAACACAAACAGGGGGCACAATGAGGCTGAATACGACTCGGGTGTGGCTGGGTGGTATTGCCGGCGGTGTGGTGTGGAACGCATGGGGCTTCTTTATTCAGACGCGACAGACCCCGTTCTACGAGGCCATGCAGAAGCAAGGGTTGTTCCTCAAGGAATCGCGCTATCCGTTTTTCGTCGTGCACTGGCTGGCCCTGGTGTTCGTGATGTCGATTCTCATCGCGTATCTCTACGCGTGGAGCCGCGCCACCGCCGGCGCCGGACCGAAGACGGCGGTCAAAATCGGCATGATCGTGGGATTCTGCGCAGGTGTGCCGGGCAACTTTGCGCAAGCTGCCTGGTCGCCGGTTCCGCGCATTTTGCCGCTCGGATGGATGCTGGAAATGTGGATAGGCGCAATTCTGGCTGCCGTGGTCGCGGGGTTCTTGTACAAAGAGTAACGTGGACGCGACCGCCCGGGCGGCGAAGTACTCTGCAACCTGATCAGGCTGGGGCGTACCGCTTAATGGAGATGCCCCGCGCGTGTTCCCGCGTCTTCGCCACGTCATAGGCGAGTTGCATCCGAAGCAGGTGGTCCATGTCCGGGCCGAACGCCTTTTCGATACGCAGCGCCATTTCCGGCGTCAGCGCAGCCTTGCCATGCAGAAGATCGGAGAGCGTGGCGCGGCGCACCCTTAAGATCTCCGCCGCCTTCGATACGCTCAGGCCGAGGGCCTCGATGACTTCGGTTCTAATCAAGTCACCCGGATGGGGCGGGTTCTTCATGGGCATTTCGGCCTCCTAGTGGTAGTCGATCAGATCAATATCGCTGGCGGCGTTGCTCGGTTCGTCGTAGCGGAAAACCAACCGCCAGTTTCCTGTGACAGTCAAGCTCCATAATCCTCTTAGGTCGCCCTTAAGAGGATGCAGCTTCCAGCCGGGAAACCGTTCGAGCTGCTCTAGCGTTTCGGCGGTTTCGAGAGCAAACAGAAGCTTGCGCAACTTGTCTGCCATCGCGGATGGCACCCCCTTGGCGTTTCCGCCCTCATGGAGCTGCCTTAGTCCTTTGTGGCGAAAGCGGACAAGTTGCACGTTGTCCCTTTTATGGTAAGGTAAACCGTTAAGTTTCCAGTATGTACGGTAATACCGTACATGTC
>JBAVVP010000420.1:0-18462 GCA_049697355.1 Terriglobales bacterium | reverse complement strand
GTCACAATGAGGAGGCCGAACCGTTCGCGAATTTCGGCCATGATTTTGAGTCCGTCTTCTCCCATGCCTTGGAAAGAGTAAGGAGAGGTGCGTGGCTTGTAAGCGCCACCACGGAAGAACTGGGCCCCCGCCCGGCTGACGCGCTCAGCAATCGCGAACGCCTGCTCGCGGCTTTCGATGCCGCAAGGTCCGGCCATGACGACAAGGTCGGTGCCGCCGACGGTGACGGCCGACGATCTTGTACCGGAAGCCGGAAATTTTACGATGGTGTTGTCGGGTTTAGTGTCGCGGCTGACGAGCTTGTAAGGCTTGGTGACCTGGATGACTTCCTGCACGCCCGGCATATCCTCAAGCGTGCCGGGTTCGACCTCACCTTTGTTGCCGGTGATGCCAATGGCCGTGCGCGACGCGCCGGGCATAGAGTGGGCGCGGTATCCAAGCGCTTCGATCTTTTGGCAGACGGCGCGGACCTGTTCTTCCGTGGCCTGCGCTTGCATGACGACCAGCATGGTGAATACTCCGAAACCTTAAGTTTAGCGGGTGGCGGAGAACCGGGCAAATGGCTGGGAATTGCTGCAGTGGGCTGAATTCAACAGCCCACTACAGAGTTGCCGATCACTTCACAGACTTGACGGAGTCGGGCGTAAGGAGAACCGCCTGGCATCCGGACTCGCTTGAACACATCAGAATCCCGCGCCGCACGAGGCGGGCGGAACTGTGGTCAGGGAAGGCAACCTGGAAATTGGCCTCCGACAGTGCTATCTGGCCAGCGGACTTAAGTTCCTCCGAGCCGCTAGTGAACTGCACATCTTCGATTTTCGGGCCCGGGCCGAAGAGCAGAAAGAACTCCGCCTCGGCCGAACCGCGAACAAGTCGCTTGAGCTTGATGGTGCGCAACGCGCTCAGTTCGCCCCCGCTCGGATCCCCGCGAAGCAGATCCATCGCCGTGGGCTCCTTCGTGCCCGTCAAGTGTTCCAGACGGTGGCGGGTTTCATCCCATGAGCCGCCCGGAGCATGCGCTTCCGGTGTAGCCAGGGCCAGCCGGTACATGTGGATGGCTTTCTCCGTTTTCTTTTGCTGTTCGTAGACTTGCCCGAGATGATCGGCCACCACCGCTCCCTGCGACAGCAACCAAGCCGCATGGAGGTAGCTTTCCGCCTGATCGAAATGTTCGAGACGAAAATGGGCCCATCCCAAAGAGTCCCAGAACATGCCGATCTTCCGCGTGCACGCCAGGTCTTCCGGGAGCAGGTTGGAAAGCTCCACGTCACGCGATTCCATTTCCTGCGCATCAACCGCGTGTTGGGTATATTCCAAAGCTTTGGGGAGAGCGACGTTTGCGTCGGCAAGTTCGTAACCGACGTCGTTCCACGTCTCTGGACCCGGGTCGGCTTCGACCGCTTTTTCCAGAGTGACCGTGCCCTTCTCGATTTGTCCAGCCCTCAAGTAAGCGGCACCTAACCGGTGTTGAGCTGCCGGGCCCTTGACGTTTTTTGCGGTGGATTCCAAGTACGGCATGGCCTCGCCGTAGCGCTTCAGCTTAAAGAGACAAATGCCCAGATTCGACGGCCCATCCGTGTCGTCCGGGTGCGCCTTCTGATAGTCCTTCCACACCGGAACCGCATCCTCAAACTTCAAATTCGCCATCAGACTAAAACCCAGAACCTTGGGAATTGCGGGTTCCTCAGGATCGGCGGCCATGGCCTTGTGAAACGCGTCAATCCCCGCATCCACTTCCTTCTGCGCGAGCAACAGCTGTCCCAGCATTACCCAAGCACGGGTAAACTTCGGATCCGCGGACACCGCGCGATACATAGAAGACACGGCACCCTGAGGGTCATGCTTCGCCATCTCGTCGCGCGCCTCGGCTTCCAACCGGTTCGCCTCCTGAGAGTTGCTCTCGGGAAGGTCTCGAAGGGCACGTAGGGTAGGGGGGAGAATCGCGGGAGGCGGAACGGCCGGCATAAACGGCACGCTTGAAATCAGTGGCGCAAAGGAGGACGACGTCTGCACGTATTGGTTGACATCGTTCTGAAGGCTCTTAAGGAAACTTCTGTAGTCATTGAACTCAGCGACGGGAACTTCGTGCAGCTTAATCAGCAACCGGCGCTTGGCAACAAGCACGCCCTGATCCTGAGAATAGGCGGCATGGTATTCGGCGAAATCGTACTTCAGGTCCACGTTCGATGGCACCTGCGGCTTATAGCCTCTGGGAACCTCCACCTTGGAATCGGACACGGTCTCCAGGGGAGGGCCAAGCCAGATAGGACACTTGGCATCGTCTCTGACTGGCGGCATGTAGAACGGCAATCCAGGGACGGTAAAGTGATGATCGCTCTTCCAGTCGGGATAGTCCTTGCGGCTGTAGGAATAAGAAAAATGAAACGGTTCACCGATTGCTTCGGGTGTACTCGCACTGACATCGCTCACGGTGCCCGAATAACCAAGTCCGTAGGAAATCTGCTGCACCAAGTCTTTCCACTGGGGCTGCGGCACTTGACGGAAAGCCGCGCGTATCAGGACCTCGGCCTCTCCGTGAGTCGTGTCTTCCACTTTTGCTTCGAACATGCCGTCATCGCTGAGCTTACCCTCGATTTTGAAGGCTGTAGTGCTTGGGAAAGGCGGGTCGGCAGGCGTAGTCACCAATTGTATCGACTTCTCTCCCGACATAACCAACGCCTGTTTGTCACGCAGCCGCGTAACTAGATAGCCGAATGGCGCAACTTCGATGGTCGTGTCCAGCCAGGCGGCGTCCTTGTCTTTGGCCTGTGGCAGATAGCCAATGATGTGGTCGAATTGCGCCGGCGATGGAATGTCGGGATCGAGTTTCCAGCTGGAACTGATAAGCGCCGGATAGATCGTAACGCCCGAAGCTTGGAGCAACGAAGCCAGCAGCGTGTGTTTGTCCTTGCAGTCGCCGTAGTTGTTGGTCAGCACGTCGTCGGCTGCGTGCGGCTGATATCGCCCGATGCCGAACGAGATTCCGATGTAGCGATACTGGGTACTTACGAAGCTGTAAATGGCATGTAGTTTCGCCGCGTCGTCCGTCATGCCCTTAGTGAGTTCGGCCGCCTTGGTGCGAATGGCGGCGGTGGGTTCGGTGCGGTCCTTTTGCAGGTTCCAGTACCAGCGGCCCACCTCTTCCCAGCTTTGGAAGCTGCTGATTTGCACCTCCGGTGGGGCAAGACGGCCGAGCGCCGCGTCAGTTTGTTTCTTCTCGTCGTTCTCAGGCTCTTTGGCGCTTTGCAGCTTGGAGTAAGTCCACGCATAAGTACGGGAGCCTGCCTCCGCAGTGACCGTTTGCGTGGCTTGCGGCCCTTTCACCTTGACTGCGCGTTCGGCGGGCACCCTGATTTCCAAACGCTCGGCGAGCACGACGCCGTCGCGGTTAAAGTTGTATTGGAACCAGAATTGTCCCGGAATCAGCGGCTTGGTCGCGCGCCAATGCGCCTGGTATTCCAGAATGTCACCCTTGCCCAGCCCCTTGACCGCAACGTGCTTTTCCCGCAGGTCGCTATAGAAGGGAGCGCTGCGGGTGATTTCCGAATCTAAATCCTGCACGTTGTCGGCCGGAGTAATCAGCGTGCTGCCGTCCGTCCTCCGGACTCGCACGTAACCGATCTCGACCGTCTGCGTTGCGGACTGATAAGGAAAGGTCAGCAGGCCCCACTGTTTCACGCCGGCGTCGGTTTGCACGCGTACCCGGGTGGTTTGCTCACGAGTGGAGTTGCCGTCGTTCTCGAAGGCAACCCGGGTCGACATTTCTTCAATGACTGCGGCTTCCTGGGAATAATCGTCCGTGGCGGCAGCGTGAGGTAAAGAAGTCTGTGCCCAACCGGACAGTAATGCCGCTAACACAACCGTAAGAGAAAGAGCGCACCAACGATTAATCATAACTGCCTTTAGTTATCGTTCGTGCGCGCGAAAAAGGCAAGTAAGAAAGCGTCCGCCAGCGACGGCATTCAGCGCGCCGCCAAGAACGATTGCAAAAAGGTCAGAGGTCAGATTGCAGAAGTAAAAAACCTCGCGTCGCGAGATTTGGGGTTTCACCTCTGCAATCTGACCTCCGACCTCTGCAATGCCATCTGGCTGGGATCAAGGGCGGGGTGCGCCACCCGCCTCCGGCGACTCCGCATCCAAAACTTCCCTAACCTTGGCCACCAGCTCCGACACCGAAAAGGGCTTGCCCAGAAACCACAGTCCAGCATCGAGCACGCCATAATGCGCGATCGCGTCGCTCGTGAAGCCGGAGACGTAGAGCACCCGGGTTCGCGGGGATATCTGTTTCACTTGCTCGGCGAGCTGTGGGCCCTTCATCCGGGGCAGGATCACATCCGTAACCAGCAGTTGGATGTCGGGCTGATGGGCGCGGCATAACGCCAGGCCATCCTCGGGACCGGCGGCGGCCAACACTTTGTAGCCGCAGTCCGCCAGCACTGAGGACGTCAATTGCCGCACCTGTTCGTTATCCTCGACCAACAGGATCGTCTCCGTCCCGCGCAGCTTGCCCGCCTCTCGCTTCTCCGCTCGGACTCCGTCCACCGGTTGATCAATTCGCGGAAAATAGATCTTGAACGTCGTCCCCCGCTCCGGCTCGCTGTACACCCAAATGTACCCTCCACTCTGTTTGACGATTCCGTAGACCGTGGAGAGTCCCAGGCCCGTGCCCTTGCCGACTTCCTTGGTGGTGAAGAACGGTTCGAAGATATGCGCCTGCGTGTCCGCGTCCATGCCGATTCCGGTGTCGCTCACAGCCAGCAGGACATAGCGTCCCGGCTGCAGGGGAGGGTGTTCGCTGGCATACGCCTCGTCCAGTTCCGCGTTATTGGTTTCCAAGGTCAACTTCCCCCCGCGGGGCATGGCATCACGCGCATTCACCGCCAGGTTCATGATGACCTGCTCGATTTGCCCGGGATCGGCTTTCACTGCGCCCACGTCGCGGCCGGGTACGGTCAGCACTTCGATGTCTTCGCCGATCAGCCGCCGCAGCATGGTGTCGAGGTTCATCAGGACGTCGTTCAAATCAATCACCCGCGGCTGCAGCACCTGCTTTCGGCTGAAGGCCAGCAGTGCCTTGGTGATTTCTTGAGCGCGCTCCGAGGCGGTTCGGATCTGCACCGTGGCGTTCATCAGCCGGCCGACCGCGGGGACTCCGTCGGTCAGGATCTGGTTGTATCCCATGATGACCGTCAATAGGTTGTTGAAATCGTGGGCAACGCCCCCCGCTAGGCGGCCGATCGCCTCCATCTTCTGGGAATGCCGCAGTCTATCTTCGAGCGCCACCCGCTCGGTCACATCCTGAACCAGCGAGGCCACGCCGAACACGCGTCCGGATTCATCCACCAGCGGCGTGTTGTACCACTCGCAGGAAATGGTCCGGCCGTCCTTGGTAGTGTTGCCGTCGTTGGCGGCGCTGCGGGTTGCGCCCTTTTGCTCGAGAAGGTCTTGCCAGACCTGGTCCACACGCTGGCGGAAGGCGGGTGCCACGATGAAGTGGGCATGTTGGCCCATGGCCTCCTCGCGGGAGTATCCGAAGATATGTTCGGCCGCCGCATTCCAGGCCACAACGCGAAATTGAAGATCCCATTCAATCACCGCCAGCGGCGTATGCTCGACGTGAATCCGCAGTCTCTGCTCTGACTTGTGAATCTCCTCTTCGGCGCGTTTACGATGGCTAATGTCGCGCGAAATTCCCAGCAGGCCAATCACCCGGCCGGTCGCATCGCGATACGGGCCCTTGGTGGAAAAATACGTCCGGGCAACGCCGTCTGAGACTCCAACTTCCTCGTAGGTCAAAATCTCGCCTGATTGCAGGACGCTGCGGTCCCGCTCCATGATTTGACGGCCGCTTTCGGGAGAGAAAAGCTGGCTGGCATCCTTGCCCACGACCTCTTCCACGCTCCGTCCCAGAAAACGAGCGCCCGCGGAATTCATCATCAGGTAGCGGCCTTGCAGGTCCTTGACGAAAACTGCGTCCGTGGTTCCTTCGGTAATCCCTTGCAGAAGAGATAGGTTCTTCTGCAATTCCCGGGAACTGTAGAGCAACTGCCTGTGCACCACGAACAAGCGGCCGCCGGCGGCGGCGAAAGAAACCATCAGCAGCAACACCGACCATAGAAACTGTTCCTGCGCAATCTGCAAGACCAGCGGAAAGATGATGGCGGGGATGAGCAAGGGAGAGAACTGCGCCAACAGTTGCATGCCCGGTGCGAAGGAGTCGGTCGTCTCTGGTGGATGATCCTCGGAGCCGTCCCAAGTCGCGGCAATTACGACCAGAATGCAGTACGTCACAGTCCACATCAGGCTGGACCAAGTCCCCTCCTGATGGCTCCCGATTGCGAAGGTGTAGAGAGTCCTGCTGGAAGTGATGGCGAAGGCGAAAAAGAACCCTGCCAAACGAAGAAAGAACGCGCGTGCCGTTCCATAGCGAGTCAGAAGTCCTCGAACCAGAAAACTCACGGCCAACAGTCCGAAGAAAGCGAGCCCGGCATAAAAAGCGCGGTATTCCATGGCTCGTCCCGTGATTTGCCAGCGAGAGGGCACATAGAGCAAAGAAAGTTCGAGGGCAAGCGCGAGCGTGCAGACTTGCACAAAATCGCAAAAACGCAACCACCGCAGTCCGCTGTTCGGGTCTTGCGGACTCAAAAACAGCGTCATCATGGCGGGTACGGCCCAGAAGAAAAACAGAAAATCGACGGGCCAGAGCGTGCCGGAGGGAGACTGCAGATAGTCGTAATAGTAGATGTAACCAACGTCGCCGAAGAAACCGAGAACAAGCGAAAAAGAAATCAGTCGCCAAACCCGCTTGCCAAAGGAACCCGATCTGCGCGCGGCGAACCAGCAGGCGATGGCGGTCAGGAGGATCGCCGCTGCCTGAACCCAATCACCCCACAGCGACGCAAAGTGGGTGCCGTACCTGGCGGTGACGAGAACCAGGTGCGCAACGCTCAGAATTACCGCCGCCGCGATCGCGGACTTGCGATGCCCGGGCATCTCTTAACCTCAATCTACCGTTGGGTTTTCGAAAACGCCTCGGGGGGCGGCATTTTCGCGTCCAGTGTATACACTTACACCACCACCCCGCAATCCAGTAACTTCCGTGGCCGCTGGGTCCGCACCACAGATCTCAGTCGGGCGTTGTAAAATCGTGGATTACTCATGACCGAACTACCCGGATCTATGCCACAGGAAGACAAACCGATCCCCACCGCGCGTAATAGTAACGAAGAGCGCTATGACGCGCAGCGCATTGAACAGAAATGGACTGAGCGCTGGCAAAGCGATCCGTCCCTCTACGCCGCCGAGCCCCAATCCAGCAAGCCGAAGTTTTACGTGTTGGAGATGCTTCCCTACCCTTCCGGCGCGCTCCACATGGGACACGTGCGCAATTACTCCATCGGCGACGCTCTGGCTCGCTACATGTGGATGAACGGCTACAACGTGCTCCATCCCATGGGCTGGGATTCTTTCGGATTGCCCGCGGAGAATGCCGCGATCAAAAACAACACTCCGCCCCGCGAGTGGACACTGGCCAATATCGCCGCCATGAAGGCGCAGATGAAGCGCCTCGGGTTCGCCTATGACTGGTCGTGCGAGGTCACGACTTGCCTGCCCAATTACTACCGCTGGAATCAGTGGTTCTTCCTGAAGCTTTATGAGTCGGGACTAGCGTATCGCAAGAAGAGCAAAGTGAACTGGTGTCCGCAGTGCTGCACGGTGCTGGCCAACGAACAGGTTGTGAATGGGATGTGCTGGCGGCACGAGGACACTCCGGTCGAGCAGCGCGAACTGGAGCAGTGGTTTCTGCGCATCACCAAGTACGCCGACGAACTGCTGCGCGATCTCGAAAAGTTGCAGGGCTGGCCGGAAAAAGTCCGCATCATGCAACAGAACTGGATCGGGCGCAGCGAAGGCACGCTCGTCGATTTCGATCTGGGCGGAACCGTCGGCCCCGCGGGATCGACGATCACCGTGTTCACCACCCGCGTCGATACGATTTTCGGCGCAACCTCAGTCCAGTTGGCGCCGGAACACCCGATTGTGGCCGATATCGCCGCCCGCAATCCCGACTTGCGCAGCAAGGTCGACCAACTGGTCGCCGAGCAGCGCCGAGCGAAAGAAGCGGGCGACATTGGCGCCATCGAGAAGCACGGCGTGTTCACCGGACGCTATGCCAAGAATCCCTACAACGGAGAAGCCGTGCCGGTGTGGGTGGCGAACTACATCCTGATGGACTACGGCACCGGCGCCATCATGAGCGTTCCCGCGCACGATGAACGCGATTATGAATTCGCCAAAAAGTACAAGCTGGAGATCCGCCTGGTAATTCTGCCGCAATCGAGTGACCCTGAAGAAACCATGGTCGAGCCTCCACTGCCCTTCACAACCATGGATGGGATCGTGGTGAACTCAGGCGAGTTCAGCGGCTTGAGCTGCGAGGATGCAATTAAAAAGATGTCGGCGCGCGCCGAAGAAAAAGGTTTTGGCAAGGCGACCGTCACCTTCCGCATAAAAGATTGGGGCATCTCGCGGCAGCGTTACTGGGGTACACCCATCCCGATGGTGTATTGCGAGAAAGACGGCGTTGTCCCGGTAGCGGAAAAAGACTTGCCCGTAATTCTGCCGCACGACGTACCCATCACGCTGGCGGGCGGATCGCCGTTAGCGAGCGTGCCCGAGTTCCTGAACACGACCTGTCCGAAATGCGGCGGCCCCGCGCGGCGCGAAACCGACACCATGGACACCTTCGTCGATTCGTCCTGGTACTTCTACCGCTACGCCGACGCCCACAATGACCAAGCGCCGTTCGACAGCGAAAAAATCGCGTACTGGTTCGGGAAGGATGGCATTGACCAGTACATTGGCGGCGTGGAACACGCCATTCTCCACCTGATCTATTCGCGCTTCTGGACCAAGTTCATGCGCGACATGGGCCTGGTAAAAAACGACGAGCCCGTAGCGCGCCTGTTCACCCAGGGGATGGTGATCAAAGACGGCGCCAAGATGTCGAAGAATCTGGGAAACGTAGTGTCGCCGGATGAAATGGTAGCGCGCTACGGAGCCGATGCAGCCCGCCTCTACAGCCTGTTCGCAGCGCCACCCGACCGCGACCTCGACTGGCAGGACTCGGGAATCGAGGGCATTCAGCGGTTCCTGAGCCGTGTCTACCGCTTCTACCTGCGGAACCCGGCGCGGCCTGACGCGGCGAAGACGGCACAATCCCCATCTCTACAGAGCGAGTCGCTGTCACCTCAGGCCCGCGCCATTCAGCGCAAGCTGCACCAGACCATCAAGCGCGTGAGCCACGATTTCCAGGGCCGCTGGCACTTCAACACTTGCATCGCGGCCATTATGGAACTGGTGAACGAGACCTACGCAGCGGAGGAGGCGATGGCGGCTGGGCGAATTCCGGCTTCGCTGGTCGCGGATGTGCAGCGCAACATCGCACTGTTGCTGGCTCCGATGGCTCCGTACCTGGCGCACGAATTGTGGGAGATGACTGGAGAGAAGAGCAATCTGCTGAAAGCTCCCTGGCCAAAATACGATGCGGCGTTGGCGGCCGAGGACGAGATCGAAATTCCGGTGCAGGTAAACGGCAAGCTGCGCGGGCTGGTCGTGGTGCCGGCGGGTGCGACCGAGGATCAAATCAACCAAGCGGCGCTCGCCAATGAAAAAGTGCGAGCCGCCATTGCTGGCAAGCAGGTGGTAAAGATCATTGTCGTCCCCAAGAAACTGGTGAGTATCGTGGTGCGTTGAACAACCGGCGGAAGGCTGTTTGCTGGGATCAGCGGCTATCATTTACAAATGTTTTTTTGCGGCGTAGAGTTGCTCCGTCTCAGCTAAATGGACTGAAGAAGAGGTAGCTGTATGTTTGCTGGTACAAAGTTAATCTTCGCAAATTGTTTCCTCATTATTCTTATGCTGACCGGCGCCGCGTTTGGCGAAGATCACTTAACTGCAGAAGATGTGCTCCGGCATAATCTGGATTCGATTGGGACGGCGCCCGTGCGCGCCGCGGCCAAGTCTCGTGTAGTGGAAGGGACGACTTCGTATCGCATCCTGGTGGGCGGGTCCGGCCAGATTGACGGTACGGCGGTGATCGTTTCCGATGGGCGGAAGATGCAATTGATGTTGAAAATCAACGCTCTCCAATATACCGGCGAGAGGTTTATTTGCGACGGCGAGAAGACCAGTGTGGCCGGCACTTACACCGACAAGCATCGCTCCGAGTTTGGAGAATTCCTGAGAGCCGAGGATCTTCCATTACGCGAGGGCCTGCTGGGTGGTGCGCTCTCTACCAGTTGGTCCTTGCTCGATCTGGACGCCCACAAGGGGAAATTGAAGTATCAGGGCTTGAAGAAAATCGATGGCACCGACCTTTACGCCCTGACGTATCAGCCGAAAAAGAATACCGATCTGCAGATCACACTCTACTTTGAACCAGAAACCTTCCGTCACGTGCGCACCGTGTACACGGCCAGCGTCCATGCCGGATTGGGCGATACGAGCGCTCCCGACACATTGGCTGCTCCATCTGACCTCGGGGGCAACCCCAACCCCCTCGCGGGTGGCGGCGACGTGAGTAGTGCACGCCAGCAGCAAACACGCTATCGAATCGAGGAGCGATTCAGCGACTTCAAGACGGTGGACGGATTGTCGCTTCCCTCGCACTATGATCTCCGTTTTCAGGAGGAACTTGGGAGCGGCTTCACTAAGACGGTGGAGTGGGATACTACGACCACTCGGGTGCTGAACAACGTATCCATAAGTGAAAAGAATTTCGAAATTCACTAATGTTCGATGGTACGGATGCATGGCCTGCTGTCGGGGCTAACCGTTGCTTCGTTTTGGATGCCAGCCTCGACCGATGACCCACATCTGCCTGATTTTGACACTCGATCCCTTTACACTTCCGCATCGAATCTGAGAAACTCATCCGTGGAAACCCAATCCATCGTTGTCCTCGACTTCGGCGCGCAGTATTCACAACTGATCGCCCGCCGCATCCGCGAACAAAAAGTCTTCTCGGTCGTCCTCCCCTTCAACGCCAGCCTGGAAGAAATCCGCAGCTATTCTCCGGTAGGGATCATACTTTCGGGAGGCCCGTCGTCGGTCTACGACAAAGGTGCGCCCCATGCCGACAAGAAAGTCTTCGACCTCGGCCTCCCCGTGCTCGGCATCTGCTACGGATTGCAGTTCATGGTCTACGCGCTCGGCGGCAAAGTGCGCCCCGCCGCGAAACGCGAGTATGGCCACGCCAAAGTAGAAATCCAGGAATCCGGCTCGCAACTTTTTCAGGGACTCCCCAAGCTGCTAGCCGTCTGGATGTCGCACGGCGATTCGGCCGAAGAGTTGCCTCCCGGATTCCGGCTGACGGCGAAAACTCCGAACGCCGTAGCCGCCATCGAAAACGCCGAGAGAAAGATGTGGGCCGTGCAGTTTCATCCCGAGGTGCACCACACGCCGCTAGGCAAGGACATCCTGCGCAACTTCGCCTTGAACATCTGTGGCGCAAACCCTTCCTGGACGCCACAGCATTTTATCGATGCAACCGTGGCTCAGGTGAAACAGCAAGTCGGCAAGGGACGCGCCATCTGTGCCCTCTCCGGCGGCGTGGATTCTTCCGTAGCGGCGGTGCTGGTCGATCGTGCGATGCGGGATGAGTCCGGGAAGTCGCGGCTAACGTGCGTCTTCGTCAACAACGGCGTGCTGCGCAAGAACGAGTTCGAGAAAGTGCAGAAAAATCTGCGTGACAATCTTGGCCTGCACCTGGTAGCGGTCGATGCCACCGACCGCTTCATGAAGAAGCTGGCGGGAGTAAGCGATCCAGAAAAGAAGCGCAAGATCATCGGCAAAGAATTCATTGCTGTCTTCGATAAGGAAGCGCGCCGCATCGCCAAGCAGGAAGGCACCGTCAAGTGGCTCGTTCAGGGCACGCTCTATCCCGACGTAATCGAATCGCGTTCTGTACGCGGCCCGTCCGAGGTCATCAAGTCGCACCACAACGTAGGCGGCCTACCCGCGAAGATGAAGCTCAAGCTCATCGAACCCCTGAAAGACCTATTTAAAGATGAAGTGCGCCGCATAGGCCGTGATCTAGGCATGCCCGAAGACATTCTGCAGCGCCAGCCGTTCCCCGGTCCCGGCCTGGCCGTGCGCATTTTGGGCGAAGTAACCAAAGACCGCGCCGACCTGCTCCGCGAGTGCGACGACATCGTAGTGGGCGAGATCAAGAAGGCTGGCCTCTACCTGAAGATCTGGCAGTCGTTCGCCGTCCTCTTGCCAGTGATGTCGGTAGGAGTAATGGGCGACCAGCGCACCTACGCCTACACCTGCGCCATCCGAGCTGTCCACTCCGAAGACGGCATGACCGCCGACTGGGTTCCGCTGCCGTATGAGGTGCTGAAGACGATTTCCAATCGGATTGTGAATGAAGTGCGCGGCGTGAACCGGGTGGTTTATGACATTACTTCTAAACCGCCGGGGACGATTGAGTGGGAGTGAAACGGCTATTCGATTGAGCGATCTGTAGTTCGCGGCGAACAGCAGGTCCTCGCTTCGCTCAGGATGACAAGAATTGGGGTTGCTCGCGGTCGTTCTCTGATTGAAGATTCCCGACCCGACGAACTACCATATCTCCATGCCAGTTGACACCGAAATTCAAACGTCGTCTTACACCCGCATCCGCGCTCCCCGCGGCACCACGCTTTCCTGCAAAGGATGGCAGCAGGAAGCAGCCATGCGCATGTTGATGAACAATCTCGATGAAGAAGTTGGCGAGCGCCCGCAAGACCTGGTCGTCTACGGCGGAACCGGCAAAGCCGCGCGCAACTGGGATTGCTATCACGCCATCGTCCGCTCGCTCAAAGCGCTGGAGAACGACGAGACGCTGCTCGTGCAGTCGGGCAAGCCAGTAGGAGTGTTCCAGACGCATGAGCATGCTCCTCGCGTGCTCATTGCGAACGCGAATCTCGTCGGCCATTTTTCCAACTGGGAAAAGTTCAACGAACTCGAGCGCGCCGGACTGATGATGTTCGGCCAGATGACCGCCGGTTCGTGGATCTACATCGGCTCGCAGGGCATCGTGCAAGGCACCTACGAGACGTTCAACGCCGCGGGCGACCAGCATTTTGGCGGCGATCTGAGCGGCAAGCTGATCGTTTCGGGAGGGATGGGTGGTATGGGAGGCGCGCAGCCGCTAGCGGCCACCATGACAGGCGCGGCGTTTCTGGGAATTGACGTCGATCCCGAACGCATCAAGAAACGCCTCAAGACCGGTTACTGCGATTTTCTCGTGACCACGCTCGACGAAGCGTTGCGTATTCTGAAAAACGCCGTTCGCAAGAAAGAAAACGTTTCGGTCGGTCTGGTAGGCAACTGCGCGGATATCATTCCCGAACTCGCCGAACGCGGCGTGGTGCCCGACATTCTCACCGATCAGACCTCGGCGCACGATCCGCTGAACGGATACGTGCCGAACGGCATGACGCTGGAAGCGGCGCTGGAACTGCGTAGGCGCGATCCCAAGGCGTATCAGGAGCGGTCGCTCGACGCCATGGCGAAGCACGTGGAAGGCATGCTGCGCTTGCAGAAGATGGGCGCGATCACCTTCGACTACGGCAACAACATTCGTACCTTCGCGTTCCAGCGCGGCGTGAAGAACGCATACGACTTCCCGGGATTTGTTCCCGCCTACATTCGTCCGCTGTTTTGCGAAGGCCGAGGTCCGTTCCGCTGGGCGGCGCTCTCGGGCGAGCCTTCGGACATCGCCGTGACCGACGCTCTTGTGCTCGAACTCTTTCCCGAGAATCGCAGCCTGGGACGCTGGATTGAACTCGCTCGCAAGCGCATCAAGTTCCAAGGACTCCCAGCGCGAATCTGCTGGCTGGGATACGGTGAGCGAGCGCGGTTTGGCCTCGCCATCAACGACTTGGTGAAGAAAGGCACGATCAAGGCTCCCATCGTGATTGGGCGCGATCACCTCGATTGCGGCTCGGTAGCTTCACCGTTCCGCGAAACCGAAAGCATGAAAGATGGTTCGGACGCCGTAGCCGACTGGCCGCTGCTGAATGCGCTGCTGAATACGGCCGCGGGAGCCTCGTGGGTTTCGATCCACAACGGCGGCGGAGTCGGCATTGGCTACGCGCTGCACGCCGGACAGGTCACGGTCGCCGATGGCACCGACGCGATGGCCAAGCGCATCGAGCGCGTGCTGACCACCGATCCCGGCATGGGCATCATTCGCCACGCCGATGCGGGATACGACGAGGCGAAGGCGTTTGCGAAGAAGACGGGCGTGAAGGTGCCGATGGGGAAGTAGCTTTCAGCCCTTAGGCAAGCTAGTGTCGGATGGGTGAGCCGCGCACGTCGATCTTCCTCGGCCAGCTTGATCCTTAGCTCCCTCCCAAGCACCACGAATCTCTGCGGAGCTGGTTACTTCGTGGGCAGGAGGTCGCCAGCGGCGAGGACATAGGTGGTCACCTTATCAAGGTTGATATTGAAACGCTTGGAAGTAAGAGTGACAGCTCCGTCACTATTGCGCATGGACTCCACGTCTTTCATCAAGACGCGGTGTTTCGAAGTGCCAGACGACGGCGAGGGCAGCGCAACGCCCGGATCCTTGTCCTCACGGCCGGGAGGTGGCTGCACACCTGGAGGGGCATTCTTGTCGGGGTAGGCGCCCCTCCCATTCCAATTTCTCACGCTCTGTTCGGCACCCGGTGGCTCGTACGAGAGATCCGGAGGCTTCATCGCCACCACGGGATAAAACCATGCGGTCAAGTAAACCTTGATGGGCGCTGCGCCATTTTTCCACTGCGCGGAGTCCATGCGAATGGCGAGGCGGGATGGGTCGGTTTTGGATTTCTTCACGGACTCGGTAACTTCTCCGGACAAGATAGCGTCCCGCGGCACTACTACGCCATCGACCAGGGTGGCGACTATAAGTTTGGCCTGGACCTTGGTTCCTATGGGGGTGGTACCGGCAGCCACGTTTTGCCGCATGATCACGGGAAACTCAAGCCCTGCCGGGGAACCGGATGGCGCGGGCGTCGGTTGACTGAGCGACGCGGCGGAGCCGAGAACGACAGTTAACACCACGTGTCCGACGACGATCATTTTGCTGAACATCTGCGACCCCTTTTCTGGCTGACTGACCGGAACAGCGCTATGAAGCGCGAAAAGTACGCCGTAGGGAGCTACCGGGATTCAGGTCATTGTACTCGTCCGGTAGAGGAGTGACACACTTCATTTTTTTCGTTCTCGTTTCGACACGGCTAGACAGGCTGGGGGAAATGAACCCGAGCAGTAATTTGCTCGGTTCACCGAACGAAGATTCCACGAGCTCCGGTCTGATTCTTGGTGCAAAATGGCCGATTTTCTTGGTTGGTTCATTCTTCCGCAGCCTGTAGAACCGTGCCCGTCCCAAAGAACCGGCGTGAATTGAGAGTTTTTCCCAGCCTGTAGCCGTCGGGCCTTGTTAAACTGCTGTAGCCGTGATCACATCCGTAGGATCCAACGCACGAATCCATCGCGCCGTGCTGTTACTCAACATCCGCCAGCTTCTGACGTTGCGCTCTGCGGTAGACGGCGCTCGACGCGGCGCTTCCCTTTCCGAACTCGGCATCATCGAAGACGCTGCCGTCCTTTGCCTTGGCGGCAAGATCGTCTCGGTCGGCACCACGAAAGACGCTCTTCGCGATCCGTGGCTCAAGAACAATCCCAAGAAGGTCACGGAAATTGACTGCGCCGGGCGCGTGGTCTTACCCGGCTTTGTCGATTCCCATACTCATCCGGTATTCACGCATCCGCGGCTGGTGGATTTTGAGAAGCGAATTTCTGGCGCGAACTACGAAGAGATCGCCGAAGCGGGCGGAGGAATTCGCTCCAGCATCGACGGCGTGCGGCAGGCGGGCAAGATTGCGTTAACGCAAAAAGTTTGCGCAGTGCTCACCGACATGGCTCGCCACGGAACCACGACTGTCGAGGCCAAGTCGGGCTATGGCCTCAGCCTGGAATCGGAACTGAAGTCGCTCGAAGCCATCCGCGCGGCCGCGAGCGAGTGGCCGGGAACCGTGGTTCCCACTTTTCTCGGCGCGCATGTGGTCCCGCCCGAGCATCGCGGACGCTCACAGGAATACGTTGACCTGATCTGCGACAAAATGATGCCAGCCGTCGCCAAGCGCAAGCTTGCCCAGTTCGTGGACGTGTTCTCGGATCGTGGAGCCTTTAGCGCCGACGACACCGCACAGGTTTTCGCGGCGGCGGAGAAACACGGCCTCGGCCTCCGTGCACATATAGGACAACTCAGGGAAACACGGCTCGAGCCGTTGCTTCGCTACTATCCCGCATCTCTCGACCACATGGACCACGTAAATGAGAACGACCTGTCCGCCCTCGCCCAGAGTGACACAGTCGCAACTCTCGTCCCAGGAGCAAACTACTTCCTCGGATTAGCGAGATATCCGAACGCGCGCCGGTTCATTGATTCCGGTGTAGCGGTTGCGTTGGCCACGGACTACAATCCCGGTTCTTCCCCAACCCTCAGCATGGCAATGGCAATGTCGCTGGCCTGCACGCAGATGAAGATGTCCCCGGCGGAGGCGATCGCGGCGGCAACCATCAACGGAGCCTGGGCGCTGCGCTTGGCTGGCCGCAAAGGCAGTGTGGAAGCGGGCAAGGACGCCGACCTGGCTGTGTTTGACGTGAGCGACTATCGCGAAATCCCCTACTGGTTTGGCGCCAATCGTTGCACGCTGACCGTCATGAACGGCGTGCCCGGCGGCCATCTCTGGTCGTGAGAATGAGCATGAATGAGAAATGTGCGAAAAGAATGTGAGCAAGAAACGGAGCGGTGAAAAATCGTCGGCAACAATTTTGAGGAATTTCACAGGGTTGCTATAATTCAGGAGGTTCCGCACGGTTCCCAGCGCATCGGCTGTTTTGCTTCGCGGCATCCCGCCCAGTAAGAGCGCCCAGAGCACGGCGAAAACGGCCGGCAGTCGTTTTGTGGACGGAACCGTTGCAGACAAGGTGTCCGTAGGAAGTGGCCAGGTAGCTCAGGTGGTAGAGCGCAGCCCTGAAAAGGCTGGCGTCGGCGGTTCAACTCCGTCCCTGGCCACCATCAATCTAAAGAACTTGGCGGCCGAGAGCCGAAATTTCCAACCCACGATCCAACCCACGATTCTCACTGAACTCGCTCCGTGAGCAGGTGAATTCTGTCCCCCATGAGCTGTTCCAGGAACTTGCCTTGCGCATCCCGCATGGAGTCCATGTCGGACTGCGCATAGAGTTCCATCGTTGTGCCAAAGTCCTCGTGTCGCAGAACACCCTGCACGGTTTTGGGGTCCACTTTCAGCTTCACCAGTGCCGTCGCCAGTGAATGGCGAAAGTTGTGAAAACCGAAGCGTCCCTTCCAGTTCGCAGGAATCACGCCGGCGCTGATGGCTGCGGGGCGCAAGTATTTCTGCACCATGATGGACGCGGACAGCGGCTTCTCGCCTCTCAGCTTTACGCTGGGAAACACATAGTCGCTTTCCTTGGCATACTTCGTTCTCTCGCGCCATGCGAGGAGGAAGCCAGCCAAAAGCGGATGCATGGGAACGGGAGCCTTGGACGCTTTCGACTTCGGCTCTTTGAATCTTCCCCACACATAAGCTCGTCTTACGTAAATCACCAACCCCTCGAAATCGAGATCCATCCACATCAAGCCCAACAGTTCTGATACGCGCAGAGCAGTGGCCGCGTCGCTTAGAGTCAACGTGCGCCTTGGCTCTGGAGTATTGAGAAGAACCTCGAACGCCTGCTTCGGCGTCATGACTATCGCCCGGTAGTCGCTCGTGGTTCGTTGGCTCACCCAGTTCATGGGATTGCCTTCCTGCTGGCGAGGGAGGAAATTGCATCGCTGCCCGTGCTTGAAGACCAGGCTCATGATGCGGCGGATTTTGTCGATCGTAGGATCAGCTAACGGCTTCACCTTCTTCTGAGCGTTCCCCTTGCGAAGTTCCCGAAACCACGCCTCGACATCCCTCGATTCCACGGCTAAGGGTGCTAATCTCCCCCATCGTGGAATGATGCGTTTGATCAGGTGTCGCTCGTAGGTTTCGACTGTGGGAAATGCTTTGGGACGCGCTGATTCCGATTGGTCGATTCTCAGCTCGTTTTCGATATAGTCCTGACAAAGCTGACCAAACGTTCTCGGCGTTCCTTGGAAGGGCTGCAATTGGTTGATGGTTTCGCGCAGCTTCTGACGATCGACTTCTCTCGATGCATCCGCCGGGCTGGGACCGATATCTTTGACAAGACCTATGGCGGTCGTGCGTTCGACTCGTTTCCCATCCGAGCGAGTAGCGTAATAGCGAAGCACCCACGTCGGACCCTCCGCGCGCATTATCTTGCGTAGACTGCCTATTTGATACCTGGGCATCAAACCCTCCTTGGTGGTTTGCGTGCTCCAGGTGGCCG
>JBAVVP010000419.1:0-7825 GCA_049697355.1 Terriglobales bacterium | reverse complement strand
GTGTAGGCGGAGCCGCATTCACCGGCAATAAGGAGATTGTTTTTCCCGCAGAGTCCGCCCTCAGCTTTAGGCTCAAGTCTCCGCTGGAAGTGAAACCGGCAAAGTAAGGCGCCAGTCGCTGGTCGTTGGTCGCTAGCGAGGACTTGCGAACGATCAACGACCGGCGGCCATCGCCTCTCTCCTATGGACTTTTCGCGTTTCACCGCCATCAGTTTTGACTGCTACGGCACTCTGATTAATTGGGAGTCGGGAATTCTGCCGGTACTGCGCGCCGTGCTTGCGAGCCACGGTCAAGATCTTCCCGACGCGGCCATTCTCCAACTCTACGGGGACTTTGAGGCAGAGGCGGAAAGCGGGCCGTACCAAAGCTACCGCGAGGTGCTGCAAGCAGTGGTGCGGGCGTTTGCCGATCGCTTCCATTTCCAGGCCAGTGCCGCCGAGATCCAATCGCTCGTCGAATCCGTTCGTGCCTGGCCACCATTTCCCGACACCGTAGCTGCGCTACGCGAGCTGCGGCAGCGCTACCAGCTAGTCGTGATTTCAAACATTGACGACGATCTGTTTGCGGAGACACGAAAGCGTCTGGACGTGGACTTCAGCGCCGTGATCACGGCGGAACAGGCGAGAAGCTACAAGCCTTCGCTCAATAATTTTCAGATGGCCTTACGGACGCTTGCGATTTCTCCAGATCGGCTGTTGCATGCTGCGCAGAGCGTGTATCACGATGTGGTCCCGGCGCGGTCGCTGGGCATCTCGACGGTGTGGGTGAACCGGGCGTCGGCACGTCCTGGAATCGGCGCCGTTCGATCTTCTGCGGCGTCCGCCTCCGAAAAGCGGCCGGACTTGGAGGTTCCCGACCTTGCCAGTCTCGCCGCCGCAGCTATCATCAGTACGCAAAGCTGATTGGCGCGAATCTACGCCCACCCAACCTTAGCTTAAAATCATCTTCCCCAGGATCTCTTTGAGCAGTTTCGCCGCCACCGTAGCCGTAATCTGCGTGCTGTCTTGCGCGGGATTGAATTCCACGATGTCGGCGCCGGCGATTTTCCCGGTGATCGCATGCAGGTGCGCGATCGCCTCCCTCACCGACATTCCTCCCGGCTCGCGATGCGAAATGCCGGGAGCAAACGCGGGATCGAGCGCGTCCATGTCGAACGAGATGTAGATGGGGCCATCGATTTTCATGCGGTCGAGCGCGGGCAAGTGGCGCATCTCGATCACCTCGACGCCGAATTTCTTGGCCTGCTCGCGTTGATGCCCCGTCATCGTCCGAATGCCGATCTGGATCAAGCGCTTGGCCGCGCCCTCTTCCATGATGCGGGCGAAGGGGCAAGCGTGCGACAGCCGGTTACCTTCCATTTCGTCGTAGAGATCAGGATGGGCGTCGAAGTGAAGGATGGTCAGGCCGGGAACGTGCTTGCCGATGGCGCGGACGATCGGCAGAGTAATGGAATGGTCGCCACCCAGGCAGACCGGACGCAAGCCTTTGTCCAGCAATTCGCCGACCTTGGTTTCGATTGCCGGGAATGGCTCCTGGAAGGTAAATTTCAAGTCCCCAGCATCGCAATATATCCCTTCCGCACCGAGGTCGACGCCGGTTTCCGTCCACGAGTTTGACGAAATGGAATGGAAGGCTACACGAATGATCGGCGGCGCTCCCGCCGCTCCACGCAACCAGGAAGAGTTGGCATCGAAGGGAATGCCGAGAATGACCGGGGTGCCAGGCTTAGCCGCTTCGGGATGGAGTGTCATGGAAATATTCCTCCGGCTTCAGAATAATCGTTGTGTGGGGACGGGGCTAGGCCCGTCCTGGCGGGGCCCTTCGGCTCTGCTCAGGGCAGGCTCCGCCCCGCCACCACACAACCGCTTTGGTTCCGGTTGAATCGGCCACGCCGGCCGGCGCATCCGTTATTCTATATAGACCTTCTATGGCTACTTCGACTCGGCATACAAACGGGGGCGCGGCTCCTACCGTCATCGAGAACTACGAGCGCGAACGAGTGTTTGGACTCTTCCGGCAATTTGGATATCTGGAGGCCGAACTGAACCCGCTCGGCCTACTGCCTCCACCACCGCATCCGGACCTGCGGGTTGATAAGACTAACGACAACGAATGGGCGCGCGAAGCACGGCGCATTTATTGCGGAAGCGTAGGCGTGGAATTCATGCACATCGCCGACCCGGAGCGGCGCCACTGGATTCAGAATCGCATCGAAGCCCCCATCGAAGCCGAACCTGCTGTCGACGTCGACCATGAGCGTGCGCTCGACTTGCTGGTGCGCGCCGATCTGTTTGAGCAGACGCTGCAGCAGCGCTATCTGGGCAACAAACGATTCTCGCTCGAAGGCAACACCTCTTTATTGCCGGCCGTGGACCAGGTTCTAGACGTAGCCGGCGAGCGCGGTGCGGCGGAGCTGGTGATGGGCATGAGCCATCGCGGACGCCTGAACGTCATCATCCATATCGCTAAGCGTCCCGCGCAGCAGGTGTTTGCGGAATTTGAGGATGTGGACCCACGCAGCGTGCTGGGCTCGGGCGACGTGAAGTACCACATGGGTGCAACCGGCGAGTACCTAACCCGAAGCGGAAAGAAGATTCATATTCATCTGGTGTCGAATCCCAGCCACCTGGAAGCGGTGAATCCGGTGACCGTAGGCCGCACGCGCGCCAAGCAGGACCGAGCCGGTGAAGGCGGCACGGCGAAGTATCTGCCGCTGCTGGTGCATGGCGACGCCGCGTTCGCGGGGCAAGGCATCACGGCAGAAACCCTGAATTATGCGGACCTGCCCGGCTACTCCGTGGGCGGAACGATTCACGTAATCGTCAACAACCTGATCGGGTTCACAACCAATGCCCGCGAAGAGCATTCCTCGCGCTTCTCCGCGCAACTGGCGCGTCGGCAAGCGATTCCCATCTTTCACGTGAATGGTGAAGACGTGGATGCGGTGATGCGGACCGCGCGCATAGCGGCCGAATACCGCTACCAATTCGGCACCGACGTGGTCGTGGACCTGATCGGCTACCGGCGCCACGGGCACAGCGAAGTGGACGATCCCACCGTGACTCAACCCCTCATGTATAAGGCGATCAAACAGCATCCGCCGTTGTATCGGATCTACGGCAAACAAATCGGCCTGGATGATGACAACATTGCTGCGCGAGCGGCAACGGTCAAGAGCGAATACGAAGCCGCACAGAAGAGCGCGACCCAAGTCACCAAGAAGCCGCTGATGCGCGATCTCCCAAATTATTGGAACAACTATTTCGGCGGCCGCTATAAGCCGGAGTACGAGCAGCCCACGGGCGTAGCGCGCGACGAGTTGGTGGAACTCACCGCGCGCCTGACCACGTATCCCGAAGGTTTCCACATCCATCCTAAAGTGAAGAAGTTGCTGGAGCAGCGCCAGGAGATGGGGACGGGCAAGAAGCTGGTCGACTACGGCATGGCGGAAGCGCTGGCGTTTGCCAGCCTGGTAAAGGAGGGGATTCCGGTGCGCCTGAGCGGGCAGGACTCGCGGCGCGCGACCTTCAATCAGCGGCACTCGGTGCTGCTGGATGTTGAGGATGAAACGGAATACATGCCGCTCGCCCACATCGCGCCGACTCAAGCGGTATGTGAAATCTACAACTCGGCGCTTTCGGAAGCGGGTGTGATGGGGTTTGAATACGGCTACAGCCGCGATTATCCCGAGGCGCTGGTGCTGTGGGAAGCCCAGTTTGGCGATTTTGCCAACGTAGCCCAGGCGGTGATCGACCAGTTTGTTTGCGCCGCCGAGGACAAGTGGTTATTGCTGTCAGGCCTGGTGCTCTTGCTGCCTCACGGCTATGAAGGCCAGGGTCCCGAGCATTCGAGCGCGCGCATTGAGCGGTTCTTACAGCTGGCGGCGCGCGACAATATCCAGATTTGTCAGCCCTCGAATGCCGGCCAGTATTTCCACCTGCTGCGGCGTCAGGCGCTGCGCAAGTGGCGGAAGCCGCTGGTGGTATTCACCCCGAAGAGCATGCTGCGGCATCCGGATGCCTTATCGCCTCTGGAGAATTTGACGCATCAGAAGTTTCTGCCCGTGATTCCAGACACCGAAACGCAGAATGCCCAGCGAATTCTGCTCTGCACCGGCAAGATCGGCCATGAACTGCGCGCCGAACGGCAGAAGCGCAAAGACAAGGAAAAAGATAAAGCCCTGAGCACCGCCATCGTTTTCCTCGAGCAGATGTACCCGTTCCCCGAGGAGGAACTGGCCGCGGAACTGGAGCGTCATGGAACGGCGCGCGACATCGTGTGGGTGCAGGAAGAGCCGGCCAACATGGGTGCGCTCTCCTATATGCTGCCGCGCTTAAGGCACATCGTAGGCGACCGGCCGGTGCATTCGGTGAAACGCTCCGGGAGCGCAAGTCCGGCGACGGGCTCGGCAAAAGCGCACGAGGTCGAACAAAAGACGCTGTTGGCGCTGGCATTCGCGACGCAAGACTAATTCACGGCCCAGACCCAACGATTCAAGTCCCGGAGGAGTCTGTGTCATAGCTTGAGGTCGACCGAAAAAATGGACCGGACGATGCACGAGCCGCGAAGCGGCGGAACAGGAAAGCCCGGCACGTCAGTGCCGGGTAGGCGGAAGTGGATCAAACCGAGTCCCGCCAGGGACGGTACCTGGGCTACGACACAGATTCCGCAGGGACGACCGAGCCTCTGAAGGCGCCCGAGCAGGAGCGCAAAATAATTGCCCCGGAACCTCTTTCCTGGGCTATTTCAATTGGGCCCAATGACGAACAGACGGGGGCAGGCCCCGTCTCTCGACCGCGACGAACGATCGGCTACGGCCAGCGCTTAGCCGCTTCTTCCCAACCCGCGACGCGTGACGGCGCGTTCGAGGCCTGGGCGGCAACCACCGGAGGAATCCGAACCGGTTGCTGCGGCGTGCTGGCGGTCATGCTCGGCTTGGGCACTTCGGCCAGTTGCTGCTCTTTTTCATCCGAAAGAAGCGGGGCGGCAACGCGCAAGGCCTCAACTTCCTTTTCCAGCCGGGTCAGTTCAAGTTCTTTTTGTCGTAAAACTTCATACACATTTTTCATGCCTGGGCACCTGTGTGTTGGAACAGCGATTAAGCGCAGAGTATGGGTTCCACCGGCACTCTGTCAAGGGAAACAGGCGCTGGCGGGACAAAGGTGGTTATCGAAACGCCTTATCGAAATATCACGACGGCGACCAAAATGCCCAGAATCACGACGGCGATCGCCAACAGATTAACGTGGTTCGCCAGCCACGATTCTCGTGCGGGCGCTGCGTCTCGAAGGAAGGCCGGCACGAATTCCTCCTCCATCGCAGCCGCGGAGGCCGATGCTGTGTTTTGCCCAAGCTCGCGTTGCGCCGTCTCGCCTCGCTCCTTCTCCCGCGCCTTCTTAAGGGTATCCTTTTGTTCGCAATCGAGGCAGAGCGTTCTCCCCTCGGAAACGGGGAATCCGCAGGAAGCGCATTTTTCCACCCGGAGCATAGCCTCAGGAACGGAAGCTGGAACTGCCGCTGGTAATGACGGCACCGGTAACGGTGACGGAACTTCGGGCGGCTCGGCGAGCTCTGGTTCAACGATCTCCGGCTTAACGAACTCTGGTGTTAGAGGAACGCTAACAGGATCTCGAAGGGGAGCTTGAGCGGAAATGCCAAGGGGAATGGAGGAAGCCGGCGGCGCGATTGTTGCCGCTGCCGTTGCCGCTGGAGCTTCGACGGCCCTTTCCGGTTCGCGCCTGGGTGCTGGCGCGGGTACGATGTTCTGGCGCTGCTCGGCCAGATCGAGGGCCGTCGAAGTGAGGTCGGCCATGCGTTCGAGTGCGATCAGATCGCGCTCTTCAAAAGCGTAGGGGTGATCGGAAAACAGCTCGAATAGCCCGCGAACCTCGCCATTACGCCGCAGCAACGGCAAAACGACGATGGACGCAATGCCCAGGGCCCGGCAGGTTTCCAGATTCACGCGCGGATCGCTTTCCGCGTTGTCACAGCGCAGCAACTGCCGGCGAGCGATGCTTTCGCCAGTCAATCCAGACCGCACCTGCAGGCGCGCCCCGACGGCCGGCGCGGAAGCGCCAGCGCTGGCCCGGCAAACCATCTCGTCGCCTTGGGGTAGAGCCAGGGCGGTGCCGGTCGCGCCGGTGATGTATTGCGCCCGCTCGACTAACAATTGGAGTGCGGAGTCCAGTTCCGTTTCTTCAAGCCCGCGGCTCTCATTGGATCTGCCGACAACCGCGCCCGCTGGGTCGGCGGAAGCTGAAACTGAAGAAGCCGGGCCTGTCCCGGTAGTCGTATCCCCGGCATTCGTCGATGGAAATGCCTCTTCGGGTTGGGTGGATCCGTGCATGGCGAAAGGGCTGACCCGAGTCTCGCCTTGGAGATCACGGCTGTCAAGGGCTGGCAGGGGTAGTACACTCCGGGAAAAATTGTCGACCCCCCTCCCTGGGTTGGGCCGTGGGGCCGGGGCGCGCGGGCGTGAAAAAAGGTAGGCTACCGCATCACTCTATCGAATTGCATAAACACTCAAATCCCAGATGCCTTGCCGTACTCGATTACATCGATTGCGGGTACCGTTCCCATCCGTTGCAGACGACTGAGCAAGCGAACGAGGAAAAAAATCAAAGCAGTTTTGTCCGTACTGGCTCGACTTCTTGCTCCTGTGGACTAGAGTAGTCAAAGGCGCCCCCGGCTTATTTTGTAATTCGTCGCAGCACGGCGGTGCTGCGCTCATCGCTATTCACGAGGCGATAGAAGTTCTTGAGGTCTTCCATCTTGTCGAGGGGCACGATAGTTGTTTTTAGCTCGAAAGTGCGCGTGTAGCGGAGAACTCCTCCGGTGAAGTCGGTTTTGCTGTGATAGCTGGCAAAGGAGTAGTCGGCATCGACGGATGCAGGAAGGTCGTCGACGGCGAAGGCGGGTGGAATTGCGATCTCAAAGGAATCGGTATCTTTGACAAGACTGTCAAAAACAACGGGAAACCGGCGCGGCTCCTTAGTGTCGAGGAGTGTGCTGGCCTTGCTGCCGACGACGCGCGCCCGCACCAGCAACAGCTCGCCGGCAGCTTTAGCATATCCAGGCGCGACCACGGAATAGCGGTAGCCGAATGGCTCGTTTAGGGATGATAGATTGTCCACGCTGGCGTGGGTGATCTGAAATGTGGAGAAGGCGTGGGAAAGGAGCTGTTCAACGGGCTTGACGCGGTCCGCGTCACTGGTGACTGACCTGAGGGTGGCGCGCTGCTGCGCGGCTCGATCGCCGATCCGAACTTCTGTGAAGTTGCCCTCCAGTGTGCCGTTGGAGGCCAGTGTGAGTTTGGCGGTGCGGTGGATGCCATTGGCATCTGTGGGCTGCGTGGGAAGTTCGAGAAGTTGGCCGCCGTCCCCACCGACGACGAGCCCGTAGTTGGCCTGGAGGTAGCCACCGATTTCGCCGAGAGGCGTCAGCTCGTTCGTGGGATCGAAGAAGAGCAGCCTCCCCAGTTGCGGGTGAAACATAACCGCGTAGAGCGAGTTGTCTTTGACGTCATCGGGCAACTTGATCGCGATGACCGCATGGTTGAATGCAGCAACCTGAGGTTGGGAAGTTGGAGAGACGGCACCGCGTTCGGTGTTGATGACAACGTAGAACGAATCGATACCGATTTCCCGTAACATTGAGACCATCAACGTTGCCTTGTCTTTGCAGTCGCCATAGCGCCAGGCAAATACATCGGCAGCGGGATGGGGCTGCCATCCGCCAATTCCGAGTTCGATCGCCACGTAACGAATGTCGGCTTGCACGAAGGCAGCAATCGCCTGAATCCTGGCTAAGGTCGTGGATTTGCCC
>JBAVVP010000418.1:0-3395 GCA_049697355.1 Terriglobales bacterium | reverse complement strand
CGCTGGAGCCGCTGTTCAATGTCGCCTTGGAGGGCGCAAGTTTTATTAACGCCTCCAGTCGCGGCGAAGCTCGCCGGTTAGCCGGCAAACTTCCCCACCCCAGCGACAAGCTCGACGAGCAGACTTCCCGTTTGATTGCCGTGAGCCAAGGCATTGGTGCAGTCGTAACCGGTTCCCTGAGCCACCGAGGCGACGGCTACAAGATTTCCGTGGAAGTGCTCGATAGCACGAGCGGCAATACCCTTGCGGCTG
The DNA here is from genome assembly GCA_049697355.1 of Terriglobales bacterium. GTDB lineage: Bacteria > Acidobacteriota > Terriglobia > Terriglobales > Acidobacteriaceae > Acidiflorens. The sequence goes on along the minus strand of JBAVVP010000418.1, from coordinate 3,143 downwards.
CTGATGTGATGGTCAGCAATAAAGACGAGGTTGTGCAAGCCATTCCCAAGCTCGCTGCACCGATCCGCAAGGCCCTCGGCGACAACACCCCCGAGTCGGTGCAACTGAACGAAGTGAGCGGAGGGTTTACCGCCGCATCGCTGGAGGCCGTTCACCAGCAAGCCATCGGCATGGAACAACAGTTCGCGGGGAAATTTGAGGAGGCGCTACAGTCGTTTTCCAAGGCCGCCGAACTCGATCCGAACTTCGCCCGCGCTTATTCCGGTATGGCCGCCATTGCGGATAACCTGGACCGACAGAAAGATGCCGAAAAGTACATCGCGTTGGCGATGCAACATGAAGACAGGATGACGGAGCGTGAGCGCTACCGGAATCGTGGCCTGTTCTACTTGACCACAGGTAACTGGCAGAAATGCGTCGAGGAGTGCAGTCAACTGGTCAATCGGTACCCTGCCGACAGGGTCGGCCAAGTCAACCTTGCCAGTTGCCTGGCGCAGTTGCGCGACCTTCCCAAGGCAGTCGAAGCAGCCCGCCGAGCGGTCGAGATTGTGCCCAAGGGCGCTATTCAGCGGCTGAATTTGTCGTTTCTGAGCTCGGCCAGCGGCGATTTCCAGACAGGCGAGAAGGAGGCCCGTGCGGCGTTGCAGCTCAACCTTTCCTCCGAAGTCGGCTACCTTCAATTGGGTGAAGCCCAAATTGGGCAGGGACAACTGACTCAGGGCACAGAAAACTACCAACAACTAGAGAAGGTCAGCAGTTTGGGCTCATCCATGGCCGCAACGGCTCTTGCCGATCTGGCTTTGTACGAAGGCCGTTTAGAAGATGCGGTGCGAATGCTGGAACAAGGAGCGGCCGCCGACCTGGCTTCCAAAAACCCGGAAGCGGCAGCGAATAAGTTTGCTGCATTGGCCTACACGCAGTTATGGAGGCAGCAGAAGGGGCCGGCGGTCCGGGCCGCAGAAAAAGCATTGGCCAATAGCCATGCCGTCAACATCAGGTTTCTAACAGCACGAATCTTTGTCGAGGCCGGAGAAGTGGCCAAAGCGCAAAAGTTAGCCGCCAGCCTCGGCTCTGATCTGCAAGCCGAACCTCAGGCGTACGCACAGATAATTGAAGGGAAGTTAGCCTTGCGACGAGGAGACGTCGCGGGTGCTATCAAAGTGCTTACCGACGCTAACCGTCTGCTGGACACCTGGATTGGCCGGTTTGAACTCGGTCGCGCCTACCTGCAGGCCGGGGCTTTTGTGGAAGCGGATTCAGAGTTCGACCGCTGCATCAAGCGCCAAGGCGAAGCTCTGGAGCTCTTCATGGACGATGTGCCTACTTATGGATACTTTCCCTCGGTGTATTACTATCAGGGCCGCGTCCGCGAAGGCTTGAAGAACCCGGAATCTGTGAGTTCCTATCGCACCTACCTGAGTATCCGCGACAAAGCCGGCGAAGATCCGTTGCTGGCCGAAGTCCGCAAACGTGCTGGGCAGTGACAGGCAAACGAGACAGAGACACGTAGCGAAGGCTTCCCCCGCCCGGCAGCAATGACAAAGCAGAGCCGCGCTTCCGCAATGTCATCTATTCGATCCGCTTCCTCCTTCCTGCTTTCTAATGGGACGTGATCTTCAGCGAGGCCGTCGACGTGTTCACCGCTGTCCCGTTTACGAGCGTTGTAGCGGTAATCGTATATGTTCCGGTGCACGTACGCTTCAGGATCGGGAACGGGAACGAAATACTCTTCGAAGTTTTCGGCGGCAAGGTAAACGGCGGAGTCGTGAAGATATCTGTTTTTGTGCTGCTGCAGCTGTTGGGCTGCAGAGGCCCGCTCAGCGTGAATTTCACGACCACAGTTTGCGCGCTCGTCGAGCACGATATCAATTTTGCGGCCACGGTAACGGTCCCGCCTTGCTTTACCGTGGACGGAGAAATGCTGAGCAACAGACCGCAGACGATTTGTTCCGCCAGCACCGCGGACGAACTCTGGCTGAAGTTAGCGTCTCCGCTGTAAGAGGCGGTCAAGTTGTGGGTGCCGGGCGCCAGAGATGACGTGACAAAGCTCGCCGCCGCACTGCTCATGGTCACGGTGCTTAGCGGAGTGCCGCCGTCCTTGAATGTAACCGTGCCGGTCGGGGTTCCCGTACCCGGCGGAATCGGGGTCACGGTCGCCTGCAAGGAAACCGATTGTCCGAAGTTCGCGGGATTCGGTGTGGCGCTCAGCGCTGTTGCGGTTGATGACTGGGTAATGGTGTCAAGGACGGTACCGCTGGCATTGTTATAGTTCCCAGTGCCATCGGTGAAAGTCCACGTGTCGTTGTAGACGCCAGCTGCGGTGTGCGTGGTGGCGCTCAGGTTCAGCCCGTTTAGGGATTCACCCTTGACGCCGGTTGCGGTCCCAGTCGCCGTGTGCGCGTTCCCATCATAAGTGACGCTATACGGAGTCACGGTGATCGCGGCATTCGCCTTCTGCAGACTTATGATCAGGACCGCGCTGGTGACTGGATTGTAGGTGCTATCGCCAGCCATCGTTGCCGCCACGGAACACGAGCCCGTGCCGCTGTTGGCCGTGAGCTGGGTACCGCTTACGATGCACGGGCCACTCAGCAAGTAGAAGGTCACTGCCCCGCTGGTGCTGCCGCCGCTGGCGCTCAACGTCTCGCTGCTGCCATAGGTCAACGGTGTCGTCACGCTCAGATTGAGAAGCGCTTGGGCTGCTCCGGATCCTTGCGGCGTACTTTCACGCGGCAGGTTGCTGACAGGGTCGAGGTCAACCGTAGTCACCGAGTAGGTTGAGTTCGCGGGAGCCCCGTTGTCTGGATAGTTGTAGCTGGTGGCGTACGGGTCACCCTGCACACAGCCGGAAGGAACCAGCGACGTGCCCACATACACACAAGCAATCAAGGTGGAAGAGAGGCCGTTCACACGGTAGACGTTGTATTGCACAATGATGCCGAAAGTGGCGGGTTTCCATGCCACAAGCCCACCGCTTGCCGTTACAGCACGAGGAGGACGCGGGTAGGAGTCGATAGTGTTGTAATTGGGCTCGCCGACACCGCCACCGCCTGCAGCGCGGATGCCACCGCCACCTGCAGCGCGGATGCCACCGCCACCTGCAGCACGAATGCCCCCGCCTCCCGCGGCGCGGATGCCACCAC
>JBAVVP010000417.1:0-3414 GCA_049697355.1 Terriglobales bacterium | reverse complement strand
GGGACGGGCGAGGATGCCCGTCGCTCCATCATTCCAGATTTCCACAGTCGGCACCCGACTTGGAACTTCCCAGCCGTCCCGATCCGCGATACAGTTAAGTTCCTCCGATTCGAAAGGCCGGATCGAGGAAGGATGAGCCATGAGCACAGTCCCCAATCGTCTGGAAAATCGTTTGGAACGACGAGGCGCGCAGCGTTTTGAGGTGCACTTGCCGTTGTCGATTCATTTCGACGGACGGACCGTGCCCGGTTTCACGCAGGACTTGAGTGGCCGGGGAATCTTCTTCTACGCCGAAACGCCGCTCCCGGAAGGGGCGGTCGTGGAATTATCGTTTACCATGCCCTCCGAGATCACTTTGACAGAAAACATGCCGGTTCGCTGTCGCGGGCGGGTGTTGCGTTCCTCGGCTTCCATGGCGCGTCATTCTCAGGATAGCCAGCGCAGCGGCATCGCCGTCCAATTCGATTCCTACGCGTACTTGCCCTCCGGCGAGCCGGTCGCTCAGTTCGTGCGAGTTACGTCCGCCAGTGCCTCCGGCGGAGTTTCCGGCCCAGCGCCCCGCTAAGGCTGGTTTTTTCGACGCGTGCGGTACTTCCCAAGTGCGCCACTATTTGTGATCACGAACTCGATTCTCTTGGACTATAATCCCGTGCACCGATGGCCCTGACCTCTGGCACGAAACTTGGCCCCTACGAAATCCAATCCCCGCTGGGCGCTGGCGGCATGGGCGAGGTGTACCGCGCGCGCGACACCCGCCTCGATCGCACCGTCGCGGTTAAAATCCTGCCCGCGCATCTTTCTTCCAATCTAGAGGCCAAACAGCGCCTCGATCGCGAAGCTCGGGCGATTTCGTCGCTGAACCACCCCAACATCTGCACCCTGCATGACATCGGCCACCAGGACGGAACCGACTTCCTGGTCATGGAATATCTCGAAGGCGAGACTCTCGCCGATCGCCTGATGAAAGGTCCGCTGCCGTCCGAACTGGTACTGAGGTACGGGATCGAGATCTGCGAGGGCCTGGAAAAAGCTCATAAGAACGGTGTGATCCACCGTGACCTGAAGCCGGGCAACATCATGCTGACCAAGTCCGGCGCGAAGTTGATGGACTTCGGATTGGCCAAGGCAACGCCCGCCCACGAACCGCCTCCGTCCTCCAGTTTGACCATGACGATCTCGGGGCCTTCGCAGCCACTGACCGCGCAGGGCATGGTGTTGGGCACGTTCCAATACATGGCGCCCGAGCAGTTGGAAGGCAAAGAGGCCGATGCGCGCTCCGACATCTTCGCCCTGGGAGCGGTGTTGTACGAAATGGCCTCGGGCCGGCGCGCCTTCACGGGCAAGAGCCAGGCCAGCATTGTGGCCGCGATTCTGGCTTCCGATCCGCAGCCCATTTCGGCGGTACAGCCCATGTCGCCGCCCGCGCTCGACCGCGTGGTCAGGACGTGCATGGCGAAGGATCCTGACGAGCGCTGGCAAACCGCCCACGACGTCAAGCTGCAACTGCAGTGGATTGCCGAGGCCGGCTCGAAGGCGGGTGTTCCCGCGCCCGTGGCGGCAAGAAGGCGGACCTCGCAGAAACTGGCGTGGACGGTCGCGGCTGTGACCGCAGCAGCAGCCATCGTATTTGCCGTCGCCTTTGTGCTGCGCGCTCCCGTGCCCATCCACCCATTGCGCGTCAGCATTCTGCCGCCGGACCAGCACACCTTTGATCCGCTAAGCATCGCCCTTTCGCCGGATGGCGCCAAGCTGGCGTTTGTGGCATCGGCCGCCGGAGGAGCCCCGCAACTCTGGGTGCGTCCCCTGGATTCGACCGCGGCCCAACCGTTGGCCGGAACCGACGATGCCGCGTTCCCCTTCTGGTCGCCGGATAGCCGCAGCCTGGGATTTTTTGCGCAAGGAAAACTGAAGATCATCGATTCGAGCGGAGGAGCAGTGCAAACTCTGGCCGACGCTTCCCAGCCTCGCGGTGGCGCCTGGGGAGCGGATGGCACCATTCTGTACACCCCGGACGCCGCATCCGTCATGTTCCGCATTCCGGCGGCTGGCGGAACACCGTCCCACGCGATCGGCGATGACAAGACAACCGCAACGATTGGGTCCCCGCGTTGGCCGGGATTTCTACCCGATGGAAAACACTTTATCTTTTTTCAATTCGCTCCCGACAGTTCGGGGCGGGGGAATATTCATCTGGGCGCGCTCGATTCGCAGCAGGACACAGTCCTGGTGGACTCCGATTACCGTGCGCAATACGCCGGTGGACGTCTGGTGTTCGTCCGCGGCGGGAATCTGATGACCCAGAACTTCGATACAAAAAAACTGAAATTGACTGGAAATCCCGTACCTATCGCCGAGCAGGTCCGCGGTGAAGCGCGGGGAGCGGCTGCGTTCTCACTCTCGACTGAAGGCAAGCTGATCTTCGCCGGCGGGCAGGCGACTACTCTCGACCTGGCATGGTACGACCGCAGTGGAAAGAAGGGTGACGTCATCGACAGCGGAACCTTCCAGGACGCCCACATCTCACCCGACGGAAAGAAAGTCTCGGCGGCGCGGGCCGACGCCGCGGGACACCTGGAGATTTACATCTACGATCTGGTCCGCGGCACTAAATCGCAATTCAGTTTCTCTCAGTCGAGAGACGACGATCCCATCTGGTCTCCCGATGGCAACACCATTGTTTTCGACTCCGCGCGCAACGGGAAGATTGACCTCTACACCCGGCCGGCCAATGGCGCCCGCCAGGAAGAATTGCTCTATCACGACGATTTGGACAAATACGCCGGGAGTTGGTCCTCGGACGGAAAATACATCACCTACGAAGTCGTAGCCAATACCCGCATTGCTATATGGGTGATGCCCATGTTCGGCGACCGTAAGCCCTTTGCCTTCGTGCAGGAGAAGTACAACGTCCGTTTCCCTGTGTTTTCGCCAGATACAAAATGGATGACGTTTACATCGTTCGAGGCCGGGCATCCCCAGGTCTATGTCGTGGCCTTCCCCAAACCCGCCGGCAAATTCCTGGTGGGGGAAGGTCAGCAGCCAGTTTGGAGCCGCAACGGCAAAGAGATTCTCTTCCTGGATGACCACTCGCGCGTGGCGTCGGTGGAAGTCACTGCCCACGGCGACAGCGTGGATTTGGGTAAGCCGCAGATACTGTTTTCTGCCCAGGCCGCGGGGTTCAACCAGTTCGAGGCCACCGCCGACGGCAAGCGACTGTTGATGATGCAACCACCGGTGCAGGATTCGCCCAGCCTGACCCTGGTGGTGAACTGGCCGCAGGAACTCAAGAAATAGAAGCTGCTCTCCTAGTCTGTCACCTGTTCGAGGACCGACCCACTGCCTTTCTTCTGTCTTCTCAAGCGCCCCCCTTTGCCTTACAATCGGAGAAACCAGCAGTCTGGCGGGTAGTTTCCA
>JBAVVP010000416.1:0-17365 GCA_049697355.1 Terriglobales bacterium | reverse complement strand
GGCAGGCCCTCGTCGGAATGGCCCATGGGAACGACGGCGGCGGTTCCATTCGCGTACCGGCGCACTTCTGCGGCATCTGCGGATTGAAGCCGACTCCTGGACGCGTTCCTTCGACCGGACACTATCCGAAAGCTGGCGGGCCCTTTGCCTTGATCGGTGTGGTCGGGCCAATGGCACGCACCGTCGAAGATGTGCGGATGCTGTTCGAAGCGATGGCGGGCCCGGACGACGGCGATCCTTGTGCCGCGCCAGCTCCAATGCGCAAGATTCAGGAAACAGCCATGCGAGCCATCACGATCGGCTTCTTCGAAGACGATGGGCGAACTCCAGTCACGCCGGAAACCAGGTCGGAGGTGAGTCGTGCGGCGTCGCTGTTATCGAGCTGCGGCGTTCGGGTCGAGCCATTCCGCCCAGAAGGGCTCGAGGAAGCGCGGCAGCGGTGGTGGGAGTTCTTCGGGACGGCTGGAGGCATGATTCTCGGGCCTATGTTGAGCGGTCACGAATCCGAGCTAAGCCCGATTCTGCGCGAATTCCTGGCCTGGACGAAGGCCGCGCCCGCGCACACGGGCGAGTCTCTGCTGGCCGCATGGCTGGGACGCGATGCGGTGCGCGAAAAGATTCTTTTGCAGATGCGGAAATATCCCGTGCTGATCTGCCCTACCGCCGCCATCCCCGCGTTTCGTCATGGCGAACGGGCGTGGCAGGTGGAAGGGAAGACGGTGAAGTATCTTGACGCCTGGAGCTATTGCGAGTGGTTTAACCTGCTGGGTTTTCCCGCCGCCGTCGTTCCCATGGGCCATTCCGACGAGGGCCTGCCGATCGGTGTCCAGATTGTCGGACGGCCATGGCAAGAAGCAGCTGTGCTGGCAGTCGCCGCCAAACTCGAAAAGGAACGCGGTGCGTGGCAAGCGCCGCCACTGTATTGATCGAGCTGTCGGGCCTTATGCTTTTTCCTAAAACTGAGAACTGATAGCTGAGAGCCGAGAGCTAATTTCGTGTAAGATTCTTACTGGCGAGTACAGTGCACCGCTTCTGCGCGGTTTATCGTGCCGGACCGATTCGAGATGGGCCGGCCTTCGTCGATACTGCGCTTCTTGATACTCCCCAATACCCAGGTAGAACCGCAGCCCTTGGGCCAGCGGCACATTCCTGTCAGGAGAGAACTGAATGGCGAAGATTGCAAAGACAGCCGACCGGAAAAAGGTCATGGACACCACGAAATCAACCGCATGTCCCAAGTGCGGCAAAGATACCCGCATCGTCAAGCGCATGAAAGATCGCGAGCGCGGCGTGCCCGGCGGAATTTATATTTCTTGCTCGGCCTGCGAGTTTTTTGAAAAGTTGTGAACGGATTCCGGTTCCCGTTTCCATTCGTAGCGGCCTTGCTGCATCCACAACCGAACCTGATCCTCCACGGAAAAGCTCTCATGGCCGGGCACGACAAACTTTGACTCCAGGGAAAAGGCGTGGGCTTCCAGGGGCACGGTGAAATGAAGTTTCGTATTCACGAAGCCGCGGACGAAGAGCTCCGCGTAACGCTCCACGCCTAGCACTTGCACCTGAACGGCGTGGACGAGGGAATGAAACAGTGATCTCTCCTCCAGTCTCTCGTTAAAGACGACGACATCGAGAAAAGTCAGAGATGCCATGTGCGTGAGATCCGGCAAGTTTGCCAGAAACGTTTTCGCTTCTTCGTAAAAAGGCGGATTGGGCAGGCGTTGTCCGTCGAGTTCCACCACCCGCACCTGGTCCAGCAAGGATCGAGAGAAGTAGTGTCCCATGAGGGTCTTGGGTTGTTCGGGAAGGGGTACGGCGAAAGCAAGGTAGTGCTCGCGCTGCTGGCGCAACCATGAGGAAAGAAGATCGATGCCTTCCCGCACCTTCTCTTCGCTGAGATCGGGGGCGGGCATGGAGGTCGTCTCTTCTTCGCGCGGGATCTGGTCCTGGATGGAAGAGTAATACTCGCTCAAAAATCTGGCGGTCTCGACAGACTTGTGGAGCACGTCGCGCTGGCCGTGGCGAGCGAGATCTTCGATGGAAAAGCGCATACGAAGCTGATGGGTGACGCAATGGGCGCTGAGCAACTCCAACTGAGCATGGCGCAACGCAGCATTCATCTGGACAATGGCGACTCGATCTTCGGTTTTATTCCACGAATACATCCGACAACACTCCTGAAAATTTAGAAATTGGCCTCAAGCACGATTCTTCATGCGGCGTTGAGCCCACTGATCGCAGCGGGTGAACCCTGTGCCTGAGACTCTCGCAAATTTGGCTTGCAGGACTGCGGGAAGGATCCTAAGTGCGTACTCTGTTATACCCTATTACATAGACAGTGTCAACAGAATAATACAATTCCATAAACAGTGTCAACGTAATTAGCGGCACTGCCTCCGGGCGGTGGAAATCCGGTGCCGGAAGGCGCGATCGAATCGGCGGGTGCTGGGGTTACGCCGGGCTGGGGCAATCCAGTCTTGACTTGCCCCATCGCCCGCGTTGCGGGGAGGCGGGGAAGGGCTCCCATTTGCTACTCTACCGGATTATGTGTACGTTGTAAACATATTTCTTTGCCCCCGCGCGCGCGGCTGCTAGGATAGTCCTGGAGGCAACCATGGCACGACCGCCCGACCCCGACCTGGAGAAGCGCATTCTGGACGCCGCACAGAAGCTATGGAGGAAAGACGGCACCAAAGCCCTAACCATGCGGGCCGTGGCGCGGGCCGCGGATACGAACACTCCGGCCGTGTACCGGAGGTTCCACGATCGGCGGGATCTGGTGCGCGCTTTGCTGCGCCGCAGCCAACAGGAATTCGGCGGCATCCTCGGGACCTGCCGTTCGGTGGAAGAAGTGGCCGCCGCATACGTGCGGCACGCCTTGGCTCGACCTCATGAATACGAACTCTTCTACCAATACATCGGCGAACTATCGCGGCCGAACCACTCTGGGCGCACGCCTTCCTTAAAGGAATCGCGGCCCAACTTCGTTGCGCTGGAAAGAATGTTGTCGGAAGAACTCGGTGGAGCGCCGCAAGATCACCGGCGGCTGGCACTCTCCCTGTGGGCATTGATGCACGGAACCGCCACGCTCTTGCTGTGGAAAGCAGTTCCGCCCGGCCAGGAGGCGGCGCTGCGATCGGTCTTCACCGCGGCGGTCCGAGCCATGCTCCGCGACCCATTCACTTCGTCGATACGGAAGGTGCGCGTAAGCTGAAAACTGGGAACTGAGAACTGACAACTGCTCTACCCGATCTGGCCCAGAATCGCGCGCGCTTCGGCTGCGGGATCGGAGGCTTCCGTGATCGGGCGGCCGACCACGATATGCGAGGCTCCGGCGGCAATCGCTTCCGCGGGTGTGACAATGCGCACCTGGTCGTGCGGTCCACTTCCGGCGGCGCGGACGCCCGGTGTGACAATGGTGAAATCGAGTCCAAACTCCTGGCGCAAAGGCCCGGCTTCCTGCGCCGAAGCCACCACGCCCTGGCATCCGTTCGAAAGCGCCAGCGCGGCCAGCCGCAGGACTTGATCGAGCACCCCTTCGCGCAGGCCAATCTTGCCCAAATCGACGTCGTCGAGGCTGGTCAACACCGTGACTGCCAGAAGGAGGAGGTCGGGCTTGGAAGCTTGCGCGGCTTCGACGGCAGCTCGCAACATCTTGCCGCCGCCGGAGGCGTGCACGGTCAGCATGCTCACGCCCAGTTGTGCCGCCTCGCGGACGGCCGCTTCGACGGTGTTTGGGATGTCGTGATACTTGAGGTCGAGAAAGACGCGGCGGCCGGAACCGACCAGCTCGCGGACGATGGCAGGACCTTCGGCAGTGTAGAGCTGCAGGCCGACCTTGTAGGCATGGGCGGAGTCGCCAACAGCCGCCACGATCTTCCGGGCGGCTGCTGCCGTAGATACATCCAGGGCAACGATGAGACGCTGGCGCGGGTCCATATTCGCGGACTCTATTCTCTGGCTTTGCTCTCGAACTCTCGTTGCTGAGTGTATCGGGTTTACTTTGGCTTGGCTACGGGTTGCAGCAGCGCCATGGTCGTTGTCCGGGAATTCGCCCGGTAAATCTTGGGCTGGTAGAGGTCCAGGCGGACCTTCTGCAAACCGTGCTCCTTAAAGCCCAGCGCACGCGCGGCGTTGTAGGAAACGTCGATGATCCGGCCGTCCACCACAGGACCCCGATCATTGATACGAACCACCACGGCCTTGCCGTTCCTCAGGTTGGTCACCCTGACGAACGTGCCCAGCGGAAGGCTGGGGTGAGCGGCCGTGAAGTCGCGCATGTCGTAGGGCTCGCCGCTGGCGGTCTGTTTGCCCTGGAAATACTCTCCATACCAGGACGCGGTCCCTACTTGGTAGGCTTTCGGTTTCGGGTTGTTGGTCTTACGCGTTCTTTGCCCGCTGGTCGCAATGACCTGCGGCTGTGTGACCTTGGCGGCTTCCAGGCTGCTTGGCCTGGATGCGGCTCCGGCCCCCAGACTGGCGACTGATAAAACCACCGCCAGACCTTCGGCTAAACGTCGTCGCATTCAGTTACCTCTCAATCGTGGAAAGTCGTTTTCTGGTCGTATGCTCCTTTGGTCAGACGATCTGAAGATGCTACCGGGGTCAAGGGGGTGTGTCAATCAGAAAAGAACCGTAGTACATTGATTAAGTGGTAATTAATCAACGACTTATCATGGTTAAAACTCGGAATTGCTCCCGTATGTTATTGAAAGCAGGCAGCGGGATCGCATTCACTACCTGGTTACGGTACGAATTCAGAAATTCGCAAATTCGTACAACCCCTTATGGAATGTTACAGTTACATTAATACTCTGATAAATATATTGTTATCAACGAAATACGAAGAAACATGTCGGCTCATGCGTAAGCGCAGGGCGAGGAAACGTCTGTCTGCGCTCAGCAACCGGCCCTGAGTTTGCTTCGATCCCCTAAAGCTGAAAGCTGATGGCTGACGGCTGAGGGCTGGTGTAGAGTGGCGACATGGCTGCGACCCCGCCCGTGGTTTTGACGATCGCCGGTTTTGACCCCTCCTCGGGTGCTGGGATTACGGCGGACATCAAGACGATCGCGGCCCACGAATGCTACGGCGTATCCTGCATTACGGCTTTAACCATCCAGTCCACGCAGGGAGTGCGGCGGGTGGAGGCGGTGGCTCCCGGGATCATTGCCGAGACGCTGCAGGAGTTGGTGTCAGACTTGGCCGTGGCTGCCGTCCACGTCGGCATGTTGGGAAACGAACAGGTGGTCGCAGTGGTTGCGGACTTCCTGGGCCAGACACACCTGCCTCATGTCGTGCTGGATCCGATTCTGAAGTCGAGTTCGGGAGCGGATTTGCTGGATGCGGCGGGGATCCGGCGGTTGATCGAGAGGCTGATTCCGCTCGCGGAGCTGGTTACGCCCAACCTGGACGAGGCCAGCGTCCTGACGGGGATGGCCGTTACCAATCTCGACCAGATGGGCGAGGCGGCCGCCCGTTTGCACTCTTTGGGAGCGGCGAATGTAGTCGTTACCGGAGGCCACCTGGAGAAGGCGATCGACCTCCTCAGCTTTACGACCCAGCGGGGTACTGAAAAGGAAGTTTTCAAGGCGGACCGCCAGCGCTCGAATTCCACGCATGGCACCGGATGCGCGTTCTCGACGGCGCTGGCCTGCCATCTGGCACATGGGCGCGGAATCCCCGAGGCGGTTCTGCTCTCTAAGGCTTATGTCTCGGCTGCGATTGGGAATGCCCATCCTCTGGGTAAGGGAGCGGGGCCGGTGCATCACCTTTACCGACTGGGGCAGCAACGGCGGCCCAGCGCGATCGTCTCGGAAACCGAACACGTCCATTCGCGCAACTGAACCGGAACATTCTGTAGAGACGCGGCTTGCCGCGTCCCCCTCGACAGCGGCGCTAACATGCTGGCGGGGAGACAGAGTAAGCCTCGTCGCTACAGGAGATTTGGTCTAATGGAACGCGAGCGCTGAGGTGACAGTTATTTCTTAAGCACGCACCCGGCCATGAAGGCGGCGACCGCCGCCATCAGCCACTCGATCCGCCACAATTGGATGGCCTGCCAGTCCAAGGCCGTGCGGACGCTGAAGAACACGCTCACGGCCACGGCTCCCAGCACGCAGAGGACGCCCAGCAGGAAGGCGATGAGGGCGGGCGTCGTGAGCCCGAGCCGCTCCCCGAGCCAGAGAACTTCAGCGGCACCGGGGATTTCCAGCATGCGCGCCGCATTCAGATCGGGACGGCGGGCGCCACAACTATGGCAGTAGATCGAGCCGACGATGAACTCGGTTCCGCAGCGGCAAGTTTCGCTAAGTTCTTGGGTTCTTTCCAGGTTTCTTTCCCGCTTAGCGCCAGCCTCAGACACCTGTAGAGGCGGCCGCCAAAATTCCTGCCGAGCCTGATCGGCTATTTCTGCCATAAGCAACCACTCTCCCCGATCCTTTTTGGATCGCAAGCGAATCACCAAAGCAAGCTGTTACAAAGACAGCACTTGCGAGCAGGCCATGGGGGAGGGCGGCCAGTCTGGCGGGCAAGAATTACGTGATCCAGCCCGGTTTTTCCTTATTGTGCACGACGGGAGGGGGTTGCGGACGTACTAGGTTTGGTTCCGGGCTTGTGCCCCGGCCTGCGGCGCGGATCTCCGGCCGCAGACGGGGCAAGCCCTGTCCCTAAAGGCGATTTCACTCATAACCGGAATCGTCCGAGGAAGTCTTAGCCAAGAATGAGGCGTGCCCTACTCTGGCTTCGCCGTGAAGATCAGAAAATAGTCCACGCCGTCGGCTTTCACGAAATCCTGCGAGTCGCGCAGTTCGTATCCGGCTTGGGCGGCTTCACGAACGACCACGTCTTTGCTCACGCCATGATTTTCTCCGTTGCCATTGCGATCAATGATGCCAATCTTGGCTCCTGGTCTTAGCGATGAGCGAAGGTTCCTGAGTAGTACAACCGGATGGGCTACCTCGTGGTAGGTCTTGAGCAACAACACGGCGTCGATGCTGCTGGGTGGGACCTGGGGATCGTCGGGCTGGCTGAGGATCGTCGTTATGTTCTGGAGTTGCTCTTTCTTCGCGCGCTGGTCAATGTAATGAATCGCCTCCGGGTTGATGTCCACGGCATAAACCCTACCGGAGCCCGTGACGCGGCGAGCGGCGCGCACCGTAAACCATCCCGAGCCGGCACCGATGTCGGCAACGCTTTTGCCGGGCTCAATGCCAAGCATATCCATGACGCGGTTGACCTGCAGGCGCTCATCGCGCCCCGGAGCATCGAAAATAGTGAGATCGCCAGTGTAAGGGGTGCTGGTCTTGCGTTGTGTCGACGGCGCTGCGGACCCGGATTGGGCACGAACGGGCACCGACACCCACAGGCCTGCCACCAACACTGAGGTCAGCCCGAGCCATGTGAGCGCTCTGCTATGAGATTTCCAGTTCATTGTTTCCGCGAGTGCATGCGCTTGAACCGTTAGTTTACGCCGCTTTGGGCTGACCCAAAGGTCAATGCGTGCAATCGGGGATTTTACGCCAACAACGATGAGCAGCTAAACTGGGTCAAGCGTGCTTCTCACCCTGTTCCGGTACCGCCGTGCCTTCACTGCCATCATACTGCTGGCTTTTGCCCAAATTTGTCTGGCGGCCGACCCTGCGGGGACGGCCGCCCTGCGTCCACCCGACCCTTTGAACCAGGCCGCTTTCGAGCACTATTACAATCTCGACTACGACGCGGCGATCCAGGATTTCGAGAAGATCGCGGCGCGGCACCCCAACGATCCGTTTGCCCTCAATCACCTGCTCTCGGCGATTCAGGTGCGGGAGCTCTATCGCATGGGCGCGATGAATTCCGGGGAGTATTCGAACGACAACTTCATTGGGCAGGCGCACCGTCCCGCCGATCCGGCGCAGAAGGAACGCATCAAGCAACTGGTGCAGCAGGCGGAGAAGCTGGAAAACGCCGAACTGGCCCGCAATCCAAACAACGTGGATATGCTCTACGCCCGCGGCGTCACTCGCGGACAGTTTGCGCTCTACACCGCGCTGATCGAGCGTGCCTGGTTTTCCGCCTTGCGCAATGCCGTCGGAGCGCGCCACGATCACGAACGGGTGCTCGAGTTGGCTCCGCAGTACACCGACGCCAAGCTGGTGGTAGGGGCGCATAACTACGTGATGGGAAACTTGCCTTGGGCGGTCAAAATCGCCGTCGCGTTAGTGGGCCTGAGCGGCGACAAGAAAAAGGGACTCGAGTATCTGAACGATGCCTACCACGCCAACGGCGAAACCAGGGTGGATGCCGGGGTCGTTCTCATGGTGTTCCTGCGCCGCGAACACCGCTATGCCGAGGCTTTACAGATCGCGGAAGCGATCAGTTCCCGCTTTCCGCGCAACTTTCTTCTGCCGTTAGAAGAGGCGAACCTACTGCGGGCGTCGGGCAAGAGCGGAGAGGCTGAGGATCAGTATCGCCGGGTGTGGCAGAACGGGCGCGAGGGAAAGTACGGCAATCTGCACTACGAAATCACGGCCATCGGACTGGGCGACCTGTTGCGCAGCGAGAAGAAATATGAGGCTGCAACCGTGGCTTACGAACTGGTGAGTGAGGTTACAGGCGCCGACCCCGAATTGCTGCAGAAGGGGAATCTGGGAGCCGGCGAGATGTATGACCAGCTCCAGAAGCGCGACCTGGCGGTCAAGAAGTACGAAGCGGTGGTGGCCACCAATTCGGGCAACGCCGAAGCGGACCAGGCGCGGAAGAGAATGAAAGAGGCGTACCGGGAGTGAGATAAAACAGTCGTTAGGCGATAGTCGTTAGTCCTTGGCTTAAGGGCCCATGGTGAAAGCAAGATTCGTATCAGGGCATGCCTTCAGGCATGCCACAACTGCCGTGTTATGAATGCGCCTTTAGGCGCTGGCTTTGGGCGCTCGAGTTTCACCACGGGCTGTTGAGGGCAACTAAGCTGGCACGGTTAGCCGATTTTCGCTAACGACTATCGACCGACGACTGTTGGAACATTTTCCCCGCCACTGCCGTATCCTGAGTTAGGAGACAAACCCATGTACTGCAACGCTTGCGGCAAAACCATCGCTGAGGACGGGCGCTTTTGCTCCTACTGTGGCAACGTGGTGGGGATTCCGCCCACCCCAAAGAAGTTGATGCGCGCGCGCGCGGACAAAAAAATCGGAGGCGTTTGCGCCGGACTGGCCCACTATCTCGATCTCGACGTATCGCTCGTGCGTATTCTGTGGTTCTTTCTCACGCTTGCAACCGGAATTTGCCCCGGCGTCGTGGCCTACCTGCTCGGATGGATCATCATTCCACAGGAACCGCTCATTCTGCCAGTTGCCACGTCGCAAGAGCCGGTTACGAGCTAGGGCGGAAATGTGCGGTGGAGGAACGGGCGTCTCGCCCGTCCAGCCGGGCGGGGACGCCCGGCTCTCCATCAAACCCGCCGGACATATAATCTCCTCCCATGGAGCACCTGCGCAGCGACGACGCCGAAATCTTCTATGAAATTCGCGGGGACGGCCCGCCGGTCGTTCTTCTCCATCCATTTCCTTGCGATCGCGAATTCTGGCTTCCGGTAGCGGCGGCGCTCGAATCGCGCTACCGGCTGATTGTTCCCGATCTGCGCGGGCACGGTGATTCGGAGATTGGCGAAGGGCCTGCCCTCATGGCGAAGCACGCCCGCGACATTGCCCGCGTGCTCGATGCCGCCGGCATTGGTAAGGCCGCCTTTGTCGGATGTTCCATCGGCGGATACATCCTGTTTGAATTCTGGCGCCGGTTTCGCGAGCGGGTAACATCGCTGGTGCTCTGTGACACGCGCCCCCAGGCCGACACGGCTGAGGCACGCGCAAATCGGTTGAAGGCCGCAGCCACGGTCCTGGAGCAGGGAACGGAACCGTTCCTCGAAAGTATGATTCCGAAGCTGATGGGGCGCACGACGGTGGCCACGCGTCCGGACTTAGTCGATGGAGCGCGCGCCATGATGCGCAAAATGTCGGCCGAGGATATTAGTCAGGTGCAACGCGGCATGGCCGAGCGTCCCGACTCGGTTGCGGATTTGAAGACCATCAACGTCCCCACGCTGATCGCTATTGGGGAAGAAGATGTGCTCGCAACCGTTGCCGATGGCGAACTGATGCGGCAGAACATCGCGGGCAGCCAGTTAAAGGTGATTCCGAAAGCGGGACACTACGCGCCGTGGGAGCAGCCGGAAGCGGTGGGAACAGTGCTGCGCCAATTCCTAGATGATGTGGGTTGAAATAAATCACGTAGGGACGGACGCATTCGTCCGTCCAAGGGGCGAAGCCCCGCAGCCGCTGTAGGGCGCGGGAGAGCGGTCGCGAAGTCACAGCCTGCAGCCGTGTCTCTCTGCTAGAATCGCCGCGTCATGATGGAAGCCTTCGTGGTTCCCGAAAATACGGTTGTCAATGCCAAAGGAGACGGGCCTGCCCTCGACATCAGCCGGGCGGAGGGCCGGGTTTTCCTGCTGACGCTCGCCATCACCAACATCGTCGAGCAGGAATCGCTCGATGTCAGCATCTTCGGGTCGGCCGATGGAGCGACGTGGGATGCGAAGCCGGTCGCAGCTTTCCCGCAGAAGTTTTATCGCGAGGAAGTGCCGCTGCTGCTCAATCTGACGGCGTGGCCCGAGGTGAAATTTATCCGCGCGCATTGGGAAGTGGCCCGGTGGGGGCGCGGGTCGGAAACGCCCATGTTCGAATTCTGCGTTACGCTGCGGGAAGTCCCGCAGGAAATCTTGGCCGAAGCCGCCGGGCGCGTGCAGTAGCAATTGTAGAGGTCAGAGGTCAGATAGCAGAGGTGAAAACCAGAGATCTTACTTCTGCAATCTGACCTCTGATCTCTAACCTCCCACGCAATCTCCGCTATATTAAATTCATGCCTGAGGATTCGAAGGCCATCGTCCATCCCGCGCGCACGGTGCGCGGAGTGGTCCGCATTCCCGGCGACAAGTCCATCTCGCACCGCTATGCCATGCTGGCAGGGATTGCGGAGGGCACGAGCCGGTTCCAGAATTTTTCCGCGGCGCGCGATTGCCAAAGCACCCTCGATTGCATGGCCCGGCTCGGCTGCGAGTGGAATCGGCTGGCAGGCGAAAACGACGACGGAACGATTCAAGTGCATGGCTATGGTCCGCGGCTGAAGGCTCCGGCGCAGGTGCTCGATTGCGGGAACTCCGGCTCGACCATGCGCATGCTCAGCGGAATTCTCGCCGCCCAGCCGTTCACCAGTGAGTTGTGCGGAGACGAGTCGCTCTCGCGACGGCCGATGGCGCGCATTATGAAGCCGCTTTCCGAGATGGGCGCGAAGATTTCGTCGAACGAGGGGGGGCGTCCACCACTCAAAATTCACGGTGGGCCACTCCAGGCGATCCACTACAAACCAGAAGTGGCGAGCGCGCAGGTGAAAACCTGTGTGCTGTTTGCCGGGCTGTTCGCGGGCGGTGAGACGGTAGTTGAGGAACCGATTCGCACCCGCGATCACGGCGAAATCGCGCTGCAGGCGTTTGGCGCGGAGGTCGAGCGCAAGGGGAATGTTTCGCTCATCAGGGGCGGACAGCGGCTGCGCGCGATTGCGGCGCACGTGCCCGGCGACCTGTCGAGTGCCGCGTTCTTTGTGTGCGCGGCAGCCCTGTTTCCCGGATCGCAGATCACGTTGCCGGGAATTCTGATGAATCCGACCAGGGCTCGGCTGCTCGATATCCTGATCCAGATGGGGTTGAAGGTCTCAGTCGCGCATCTGGAAGAACATCAGGGCGAACTGATCGGAACCATCGAGGCGCGTGGGTCGGAATGGAGGGGCGGAATGATCGCGGGGGCCGACACGGCGGCACTGATCGACGAGATCCCGGTGCTGGCGGCGATTGCGGCGTACTCCGAAGCCGGCCTCGAAGTGCGCGATGCCAAAGAACTGCGCGTGAAAGAGTCTGACCGAATCGCGGCGGTCGCAACCAATCTGCGCAAGATGGGCGCCGAAGTCGAAGAGCGTCCGGATGGAATGAGGATTCCCGGCGGCCAGCATCTGTATGGTGCCGAGGTGGATTCGTTTGGTGACCATAGAATTGCCATGGCATTCGCCGTCGCAGCGTTGCGAGCCGAAGGCGAGACGACGATTCTTAACCCGGACGCGGCGGGAGTATCGTATCCAAGGTTTTTTGAAGAGTTGCGCAGTGTTACCGGCTGCTAGCTACTGGCTACTGGCGAGTGGCAGGCCAGCTAGAAGCTAGAAGCCAGCAGCCAGGAGCGCCGTTCTTATGACCGACAAACCCCCGTCCCCCGAAGACCGTCTGCAACACGAATTCAATCGCTGGGCCGATGACGGCGAAGGCCCGAAGATGGAGCGCCATCATCTCGACATCACCGAGAAAACGATGCGCCGCATGGACCTGCGTCCGGGAGAGCGCATTCTCGATCTCGGCTGCGGATCGGGGTGGGCGACGCGCTTGCTGGCGCGCATGGTTAGCGACGGGCCCCAAGGGTTCGGGCAGGTGGTTGGAGTCGATATTTCCGACGAGATGGTGCGGCAGGCGCGCGCCGCTTCGAAAGAATTCGACAACGTGATGTTCGTCGTCGGCTCGGCGGCGCAGATTCCCTGGGAAGAAAACTTCTTCGACAAAGTGCTATCGGTGGAGTCGTTCTATTACTACCCAGACCAGGAACGCGCGCTGGCTGAGCTGTTTCGCGTGATGGCGCCGCATGGACGGCTGTTCATTTTAATTAACCTCTACAAGGACAATCCGTACTCGCTGCAGTGGGTGCCCAAGTTGAAAGTGCCGGTGCATGTTCGTTCGGCGGCAGAGTACGTTGACCTGCTGAAGCGGCACGCGTTTGAAAACGTGGAGTCGGCGCAGATTCCCGACGACACGCCCACGCCCGACAACTACCAGACAACGTCGTTTCAGTCGCTCGACGATCTGAAAGCATTCAAGCGCATCGGCGCGCTGCTGCTGATGGCGTCGAAACCCGATGTGCGGAATCCGGCGCCCGCATACACGATTTACTAGCTCCTGGCTGCTGGCTACTAGCAACCCAGCCCGTTGCTCGTGACGGTTCGGCTTCTGCTCGCTAGAAGCTAGCAGCTAGTAGCCCGAAGCTAGAGTGTGACCTCCATCACTCCCGGAGCGTATCATCATGGTTTATCCTGTACGGCAAGAGGCCCCATGAGCTGGCTGCAAAACAAATTCGAAAAGAACTTCATGATCTCGACGGTGGACTACGTCTTTAACTGGGCGCGCAAGTCGGCGCTCTGGCCGATGACGTTTGGGCTGGCGTGCTGCGCCATCGAGATGATCGCGTCTTCTACCGCGCGCTTCGACATCGCGCGTTTCGGATCAGAGGTATTTCGCCCCAGCCCGCGGCAATCGGATCTGATGATCGTTTCCGGTACGGTCACGCTGAAGATGGCGCCGGTGGTGAAAAGAATTTATGACCAGATGCCCGAGCCGAAGTGGGTGATCTCGATGGGTGCCTGCTCGTCGGTGGGCGGGCCGTTCAACACCTACGCCGTGCTCCAGGGCGTAGACCGCATCGTGCCGGTGGACGTGTATGTGATCGGCTGCCCGCCGCGTCCGGAGAATTTGTTTTACGCGCTGCTCAAGCTGCAGGACAAGATCGACACCATGACGCTCGCCAAGCGGCCCACTGAAGTGCGCCTCGAAGAGCGGATGATGGAGAACTTCAAGCGCCAGGTGATGGTGGCGCAAACGATGCAGCCGAAATAGGTTTGTTCGTTTACGTGTGGGGACGGGCGCCCTCGCCCGTCCAGCCGAGCGAAGCTCGGCAGGGTTTCGCCAGGCATCGCACAAGACGCATGGGTCACTTCGTCAAGATCGCGCTTCAATCCGAACTCCCCGCCGCGAGCGAAGCCAAAGAATTCCCCTGCGGAGACAAGACCATCTGCGTCGCCAACGTGAACGGCGAAATCAGCGCCATGGATAACATCTGCCTGCATCGGGGAGGCCCGCTTGGCCAGGGCGTGATCTCACGAGGAAAAGTCGTTTGCCCGTGGCATGGCTGGGAGTGGGATCCGAAGACGGGCGAGGCTGGTGCGCCGGGGGCGAAGGTAGCGGTTTATCCGGTGAAGGTCGCAGGCGGGGATGTGCTGATCGAAATGTAGTGGCTTGTCGCAGAACTGGCGCGGCTTCGCTTCACATGAGCAATGAACCGCTCTAGCCCTTTAATTTCGCCACATAGGCTTTTGCGCTTTGCGACTTGCGGGCGGTGCTTTCGACGAACTTAAGAAATTCCCGCAGATGCTCTTTTTCCGAGAGTTCCGCCTCCGAGAATTTCACTCGAATTCCAAACGACGCGGAACTGCGCGTTGAGATTCCGCTGAGGGTGATGCCTTTGACCCAGATATTGCCGTTCGCCACCCACAACCCGATCTCCAGGGCCTTGCCTGCGGCCACAGGGCTGGCGGTTTCCACCAGGCATCCTCCCCGGCTCGCATTCGCCAGATTGCCCCACACCGGCTCGTCGATTCCCTCAACGTGAATTTCCACTGCCACATAGCATCGGATACGGTGATAACGGCGGCGATCCGATCCCGATTGCGGGGTAAACAAATCAAACGGGGGCGCTTCCTCGAGCGGCACCGGTTCGGGATGCTGCAGCACTTCAGGCGGCGCCGGCGCCGCGACAGCGGGCTTTTCGTGCTGTGCTGCGCGGGCTTTGACGGCAGCGTCCTTGATCTCGCGCATCGCCCGCAGCAGGGCCGCTTCGCGCTCTTCCGGAGCAACTTCGCGGTAGGTCTGCAGCAGTTTCCCGAGATGGCTGACCAGGTCGGGATCCGTGAGCAGACGGGTCCAGTCCGATCCCTTGGGCGGCAGTTTCGTGGTTTCGCTCATACGACGTCTTCCCTCACGCGGATCTGACCACGGGGAAGTGCTCGACTCCCTTCAGAGATTGACCTTTCGGTAGAGGTTACGCAAGATGACCAAGGTCATCGGAATCGGGTCGTCGGGTCATCGGGTGATCTAAAACTCATGGCTCCCCGGTGGTTCGATCGGCCGATTCAAACAACGGTGGCTCAACAATTTGCATCAGACCCTCGCCACAGAGAGTCCAAATACGTGTCATTTTCGTTCCCTATTTAAGGAGAAGGGATAGGTTTCATGGGTTTCCC
Source organism: Terriglobales bacterium (assembly GCA_049697355.1). Taxonomy (GTDB): domain Bacteria; phylum Acidobacteriota; class Terriglobia; order Terriglobales; family Acidobacteriaceae; genus Acidiflorens. The sequence goes on along the minus strand of JBAVVP010000416.1, from coordinate 2,235 downwards.
AGATGCTACGACTCGCGAAAAGGGCTGCGCTTCGTGCCTTCCGGGGAGTCGTCGGTTGCCAGGGTGGGTGGAATCGGATAATATCTAACTAACTTGTATCTAACTAACTGGTTAATTATGATGAAAAGATATGCCGTTTTCCGGATTGTTCTATGCATTGCCTGCACGGGCATCTTCCCAGCGGTCCTTGACGGCCAAAGCTCGACCGGCCAAAGCTCGACTTCGACCGCCAGTTCGGCCGGCGGGGCGATGCAGGGTTCAACCTCGGCCCAGAATCCGGTGTTCGGCAGTGTGGCCGACGCCAAGCCCACCCCGGGTGTCCTGCGGCTGACCTTCAGCGGCGCCATCGAGCGCGCTTTGCGCCAGAACCTGGCCGGCCTTCTGTCGGAGTACAACACCATCGAGGCCCGGGGAGAGAAATGGCAGAAGCTCAGCGGCCTGCTTCCGAACGTCAACGGGGATGTGCGGGAGACCAGGGAGAAAAAGAGCCTGGAAGCGGAAGGACTGACGTCTTTTCCGGGGGTCGCGCCCGGGACTCTGCCTCGCGTCATCGGACCTTTCTCCTACTTTGACGTGCGCGCCTCGGCAACGCAGCGCGTGTTCGACTGGAAGGCAATCCAGAAATACCGTTCTTCCACGATCGGCGAAAGCGTGGCCCAGTTCAACCTGAAGGACGCGCGCGATCTGGTCGTGCTCGCGACCGGCAGCGCCTACCTGCAGGCAATCGCCGGAGCCGCCCGCGTGGAAACCGCGCAGGCGCAGGTCGAAACGGCGCATGCGCTATACGACAAGGCGGTGGCGCAACAGCAGGCCGGCGTCGCTCCGGCGATCGACACACTCCGGGCCCAGGTCGAATACCAGACGCGCCGGCAACAGTTGATTGCCACGACAAACGATTTCGCCAAGCAGAAACTTTCGCTGGCACGCGTGATTGGCCTTGCGGCCGGCCAGGAATTCGAACTGGCCGACAAAGCTCCTTACGAGGTTTTTCCCATCCCCGATCTGGAAACCAGCTTGCAGCGCGCATACTCTCTGCGCTCCGATTACCAAGCGGCGCAGCGTCGCGTGGCGGCCGCGCTACTGGAGCGCAACGCCGCCACCGCCGGATACTTTCCCACCTTCGATTTCGCGGCGAATTACGGCGAAATCGGCAAGGTTCCCGGCGATGTGCTGCCTACGTATATGGTCGCTGGCACATTGAATATTCCCATCTTCCAGGGTGGCAAGGTTCACGGGGATGTGTTGAAGGCCGATGCCAGTCTGCGGCAGGCGCAAGCGCAGATGGCGGACGTGCGCGGCCAGGTCGATCAGGATATCCGCAACGCCTTGCTCGACCTGAAGTCGTCGAGCGATCAGGTGGAAGTCGCCCAGAGTTCGGTGAACCTTGCCGAGCAGGCGCTCACCCAATCGCAAGATCGCTTCTCCGCCGGCGTCACCGACAATCTGGAGGTGGTTCAGGCGCAGGAAGCGGTGGCGACGGCGCACGAGAACTTGATCTCGAGCCTCTACCTGCATAATCTAGCCAAAGTTTCCTTTGCCCGCGCTCTGGGACGCGCCGAAGAGGGCGTTCGCGAATATTTGAGAGGGAAGTAGTCCATGGAACCAACGAGCCTTGTTGACGAGCCGAAACCGCAACCGGAATCGCGTCCACCGCAGCCCGGGTCGCCGCAGTCGTTGTCGGACAGCGAAGGCAGCTATCGCCGGCGATCCGCGTTTTTGACGAATCCGCGGACGAAGATAGGACTCATGGTCGCCGGCCTGGCGATTCTGACCGCCGTTTTCTTTCTGTGGCGCTACCTGGGAAGCTACCAATCCACGGACGACGCGCAGATTGACGGACACGTGAACTCGGTGAGCGCGCGCGTCAGCGGCCATGTGCTGAAGCTCAACGTCGAAGACAACCAGTACGTGGAAAAGGGAACCGTACTGGTGGAAATCGATCCTGCCGACTACGAAGGCGCGGTCGCAACGGCGCGCGCGCAATACGCCGACGCCCAGGCCCAGGCTGCGGCCGCGGGCATTAACGTCCCCATCACCAACGTGAGCACTTCCAGCCAGGTGAGCGGCGCCCAGGCCGGTGTTTGGAGTGCGAAAGCCGGAATCGCGGGTGCCCGCCAGCAGTTTGAAGCGGCCAAATCGCAGGTGGCGCAAGCGGACGCCAACAATACCAAAGCGCAGAACGATCTTCTCCGCTACAAACAGCTGATCGACAAGCAGGAGATCTCGCAGCAGCAG
>JBAVVP010000415.1:0-16531 GCA_049697355.1 Terriglobales bacterium | reverse complement strand
TCTGCGCGAAGGTTAGAAATGAAACGTGCCTGTTCTGCGGGCCAACCACGTCCTCGAATGGAGAATCACAATGCGCGAGCCATCTGAGACCACGAATTTTCCCGAAACAAAGCAAATTGAGACGTGGCGAGGAGAATTCGGCAGCCAATATAGTGAACGAAATCTGTATAGCCCGGCAGACCTCGACAATTTGTATCAGCGCTACTACGGGATCACCCGAACGGCGCTTAACCAGCGCTTCTTGGCGGATATCCCCCGAACCGCATCGATCCTCGAAGTCGGTTGCAACCTCGGGAACCAGTTGATCCTTCTCCACGAGATGGGGTTTGAGAATCTCAGCGGAATTGAGATTCAGAAAGAAATCGTAACGAGGGCTCGGACTCGGGTTCCATGGGCGAGAGTGATGGAAGGCTCCGCACTCAAAATCCCTTTTCCCGACGCGAGCTTCGACATGGTTTTCACCTCGGGGCTTCTGATCCATATTGCTCCACAGGATCTTCCCGTCGCTATGAATGAGATCTACCGTTGTGCAAAGCGTTGGATTTGGGGATTTGAATACCATTCACAGCAGATGACTGAAATTCCGTATCGGGGTCACCCGGAGCTTCTCTGGAAGGCCGCTTATGCGCGGCTCTACACGGAGAGGTTCCCTGATCTGGAACTGGTCGCGGAGCAGAAACTGAACTATTTGGACAACGACAATGTGGACTCGATTTTCCTTTTGCGTAGAAAATAGGAGGCTACCTAGGTCCACCTCGTCGCGCCCAAGCCTTTTTCGGCGCCGTGGATGAGGAGAGAGCGCGGCTTATGGAGACATACGAGAGCCAATGAAACCAGGCGTACTTTTGATTCGGGCCGATGCCAGTCTTGCAATAGGAACTGGCCATGTGATGCGCTGCCTAGCTCTAGCCCAGGCTTGGCAAGATGCTGGTGGCACGGCAACTCTTGCCGAGGCAGAGTTGCCGGATGCGCTTTTGCCGCGTGTGACCGCAGAAGCGGTGTCAGTGACCCGGGTTCATGCAAAACCCGGCGGTCCCGAGGATGCGGCTGAGACCGTTGCGCTGGCTCAACGACTGGGTGCCGATTGGGTCGCGATCGACGGCGATCGCTTCGGCAGTGATTTTCTAAAGGTTGTTCGCGGGGCAGGCATTCGCGTGTTGCTGATCGACGATTTCGCCAACCGGGAATCCATTCCCGCCGATCTGGTTGTGAATCCGAATTTTGACGAAGATGGCGAGCCTTATCGCAAGCAAGGCTGCCAGGCCAGGGTACTGGCGGGCCCGACTTACACGTTGCTGCGCCGCGAGTTCAGGCAAGCAAGCGAAAAAAGGGAGATTCGCAAAACCGGCAACAGAATTCTTGTCACCCTTGGGGGCAGCGATCCGGAGAATCTAACCCCAAGAATCTCGGCGACCCTGGCTCGCTGTTCCGGCCTTGAAGTCACGGTGATCGCGGGAGCCGGCTACGAAGACGCAGAAGAACTGCGCAAGATGAACGCGAACAATCTCCGAGTCGTGTTCAACGCCACCAACATGGCGCAGATCATGCAGGACTGCGACCAGGCGGTGATTGCGTTGGGTGGAACGCTATGGGAGCTTCTTTCTGCGGGTTGTGCGGTGTTGGGCTATTCGAGAAGCTCGACCCAAGCGGGCATCATGCGGGCTTTGCAGGATGGCGGGATGGTGGTAGATATGGGTGAGACTAGCCGCTTCGACCCGGAAAAACTAGCCGCTTCGGTGAAAGAGCTGGCTGCTTCGCCCGATGCGCGCAAGCGCATGGCGAATCTGGGCCACACGCTGGTGGACGGCTTGGGAGCGGCACGGGTAGTCGAAGCGGCACTCCAATCGGCCAATGCACCGATGGTCAGCATGCTCCCGATCGCGCCGGCGGAACAGGCTGATTTCCTGCGCATGGCCGAGAAGCATTTCTCCGAAATGAACCCTTCTTTTGTGCCCCGGGACGACTGGAAAAAACACTATTTCCCGACCATTCTGGCGAATCCGCGGTACTTTCTGCACTGGATTATCTGTGACGAGAAACGGGCAGGTTTCATTCTGTTCGGGCTGGAGCCGCATCGCTTTCTTCCGCGGATGACGGGAGCGATCTACGAAGTCTACATTTTGCCGGAGTTTCGCCGGCGGGGTGTTGCCACAGTGGTTGCCACCGAAGCGATCCGTGAACTCCGGACGCATGCTCCATCCAAGATTCAACTCGAAGTGATCGAGGGGCGGGTAGCCGCCGCGGCGCTCTGGGAGTCTCTCGGATTTAAGAAAGTCACGACTCGCTATGTCTTGTCGGAGACCGCGCCGTGAAGATCGCGATTGCGCAGCCGACCTATCTGCCGTGGCTCGGCTATTTCGATCTGCTCGACCAGGTGGATAGGTTCGTGCTGCTCGACACCGTGCAGTTTGAGAAGCAGTCATGGCAGCAGCGAAACCGGATCAAGACTCCGGCGGGGCTGCTCTGGCTCACCGTGCCCGTCGTGTTCCGGGGGCGGCTCAGCCAGCACATCGTGGATGTGGAGATTCGGGAAGCGGATTTTTGGCGCGATCACTTGCGTGCTGTGGAGTTGAATTATCGTCGCGCTCCATTCTTCGACAGGTATTACCCCACGTTGAGTGAATTACTGCGGTCGGCATCGTCGGGCCTTCGCCTTGCCGAGTTGACCATTGGCCTGCTCCGCTGGCTGGCGGAGGAGTTGGGGATCAAGACATCAATCGTCAGATCCTCAGAACTTGCCGCTCAAGGCAGGCGGACCGATCTGCTGGCGGAGATCTGCAATTTGTCAGGAGCAACAACCTACATTTCGCCCCTGGGATCCGCCGATTATCTGCTGAAAGAGTTGAAAATCCTGACCGGCCGGGGCGTCGATGTCGTCTTCCAGCACTATGAGCACCCTTCGTACCGCCAGCTCTTTCCTCCATTCCAGGTGCATGCCAGCACCCTCGACCTGCTGTTCAACGAAGGAGAGAATGCGCTGGCGATCATTCGAAGTGGACGTCGCGCGCCGTTCGCTCCATCCGAAGTTGCGCTGCATCTGAAGGAAAAGGTGGGCCTCTGATGGAACCTCGATTCCGCATCGGCGACCGGACGATCGGACCGGATGCGCCGTGTTACATCGTTGCCGAACTTTCCGCCAACCACAATCAGGACTTCGATCAGGCGGTGCGGATTGTTCGCGCTGCCAAGGACGCCGGCGCCGATGCGGTCAAACTCCAGACCTACACGGCCGACACGATCACGCTGCGTCGTGACAAAGAGTGTTTTCGGATTACGGGCGGTACGCCGTGGGATGGCCGTACCCTCCACGACCTCTACCAGGAGGCATTTACGCCCTGGGAGTGGCAGCCGAAGCTGAAAGAGATCGCAAACGAGCTGAGGATGGACTTATTTTCGAGTGCGTTCGACGATAGCGCCGTTGATTTCCTCGAACGGATGAATGTCCCGGCGCACAAGGTGGCGTCGTGTGAACTGGTCGATATCGGCCTGATCCAGAAGATGGCTCGCACCGGGAAGCCGCTAATGATGTCGACGGGCATGGCGAGCGAAGACGAAATCTCCGAAGCGGTCGAGGCGGCGCGCGGGGCCGCGCCCGGCAATGGACCGGCGCAGATTGCGCTCTTGAAGTGTACCAGCGCCTACCCAGCGCCGCCGGAGGAAGCGAACCTGCTCACCATCCCGGAACTGGCGCGCCGTTTCGGTTGTCCCGTGGGACTCTCCGATCACACCATGGGCATTGCGGCTCCGGTCGCCGCGGTGGCGCTGGGAGCCTGCATCATTGAGAAACATCTGTGTCTGCGGCGCGCGGATGGCGGCCCCGACGGCGCGTTCTCGCTTGAGCCGCAGGAATTCAAGGCGATGGTGGATGCGGTGCGCACCGCTGAAAAAGCGCTCGGCACGGTGCAATTCGCCTCGGGTCCCCGCGAAGCGGGCAGCCGCAAGTTTCGGCGCTCCCTCTTTGTGGTCGAAGATATAAAGAAGGGAGAGTTCTTTACAAAACAGAACGTGCGTTCGATTCGCCCAGCCGACGGATTGCACCCCAGGCACCTCAACGAAGTTCTAGGGAAACGCGCAGCCTGCGACGTGGAGCGGGGAACGCCGCTGAGTTGGGCGTTGGTAGCAGGGAGAAATAGGTCTTAGGTGTTAGGTCTTAGGTCTTAGGAAAGGCAAACCCCTAACACCTAAGACCTAAGACCTAAGACCTAGAACCTAAGACCTGACACCTGCTCTTATGCAAGTTTTCCTCCTACATCCCGACGACGACTTCTACGGTTCGTGGACCCGTCAGCATTGGGATTCCGTGATCGACCTGGGACGCGCCCCAAAGTCTTTTTATGACGAACAGAGCGCCGCGCTGGGCTGTCCGGTCTTCAGCATTTTCGATCTGGCCGTCGAAGTGGACGATCTGCAGATCTGGCGTCACTTGCTTGCGCCCGGCATGGGACGCGTTGTCGATCGCTTTGGCATCGATTGGTGGGACGTGATCAGTCTGCTGCTGCAGCCGGAATTGCAGGGCGTGCGGCTCGCGCTTCGGCTGGCCGAGAAACTGCAAGGATGCCGCACGCTGACGGTGAGCCGGCCATCGCTTATGGCGGAAGCTTTGCGAGTTCAGTTGGGAATCCCGCTGCAAGTGCTCCATGGTGGATTGCGACAGCGCCTGGTGCGCGGTGTTCTGCGGCGCGGCAGTGCCGCCGCGAATCTGAGCTTTGAGCAGTTGCGGCAGGTGGTGTATGACAAGTACGATCCGCATTACCGCTGGCGAAGAAAGCTGGCGCCGGCCCAATCGTCGAAATCGCAATCGGAACCGCTGGTGCTGCTTCCGACGGCCTATTCGAATGTGACGAGAACCGCATTCAGCTATTGCAGAATCTTGCCCGAGCGGAAATTTCTCCTGGTGCTCGCCCGCGAGTCTGCGGCCGTCTCGCCCGTTCCGGCAAATGTGGAGACGGTGGGTCTGGCGGGGTTCGCAGCCAAAAGCTGCGACGAAGATGAACTGCGGAAACTTGAGGGTGGCTGGAAACAACTCGAGCAATCGCTGCAGGAACATCCGGCGTTCCGGTTGCCGGCGCATCTCGAGATCTTGAAGAAGGGGCGGCGTTGGTTGCGCTGGGGGCTGGCGGTTCGCGATGCCTGGACGCAGGTCTTTGAGACACGCGTGGTGGCGGCTTGCCTGTGCGCCGACGATACCAATCCGTACACGCGCATTCCTTTGCTGCTGGCCAGGCTGCGGGGAATTCCGGCAGTCGCGTGCCATCATGGAGCGCTCGATTGCCGCATGGCCTTCAAGAATCCGCGATTTTCGACTTACCTGGCAAAAGGCGAAATGGAGCGTGACTACCTGGAACGCATCTGCGGACTCGAGCCCGGCCAAATTCGGGTCGGAGCGGCGGCTCCTGTAGAGCCGCGGCTTACCGCGTCTCCCGCCGCCGAGGAGACGGTACAAGCCCGCGAGCGCGCTTCCGCGATTACCTTTTTCACCGAGCCGTTTGAGTCGGACTTCTGGCGGGTGGAGGCAATTTATCGCGACCTTTTGCCACACCTCTGTTCGGCGGCCCGCCGGTCGGGCAAGACCGTGGTTTTGAAACTGCATCCTTTTGAGAGCGCCCGGCAGCGGCGCAGATTGGTGAAACGTATCTTGAGCGAGGACGACCGCAACTTGGTCAGCATGACCGATGCACCGCTGTCGACCGAGGTTCTGCGGCAGACCTGGTGCGCGGTGACGGTCGAGTCGACTGTGGCTTTCGAATGCGCATCGGCCGGAGTCCCCGTTTTCCTGTGCGGATGGTTGCGCCACGCTTGCGCCGGGTATGCTCCCCAATATGTCCGCTTCGGCGTGGGTCGGATGTTGGAAGCTGCGGAGGACCTGCTGCGCATTCCAGATCTTTTGCGCGAAAGCATGCCCGCCGCGGACACAGCACGCCGGTTGGTGCAGCCGATTTCTCCGGAGGCGCTGTCGGAAGTTCTCTGCCAGCCGCCGGTGGGCGGCTTGCAGCCGATTGCCGGCACAGTAATGCTCGCGGGTGGCCAACCGAGGGTGTAACCACAAGAGTCTTCATGATTACGATATTCACTCCATCGTTCGCCGATGACGCGAACACGAACGCGCAGAACCTGACGGCGAAAGAGATCGTAAGCCGTCTTCCCGCGGATCGGTTCAGGGTCGTGCTGCTGGGCGACGGCGCGCCTGATCCGCGGATTCTGGCTCGCGAAAACACCGAAATCTTGCGCACGTCCCGGCACGGAAATACGGCACGATGGCTCACTCGCCTGCTGTTCTCGAAAATCGACATCTACTTTTTTCCGCGCCAGGGGCCTCTGGATGCGTTGTTCCTGTTTTGCAGGCGTTCCCTGGGCCTTCGGGTTGCTCTCGTCACTTATGTCGCGATGGCCCTCGACGAGATCGCGGTCGGGCCGACAATGGCGCGATCCATTCGCGAGGCCGACCTGGTTTTCGGGAACTCGCGATATGTAGCGCAAACCGTCCAAGAGCGCTTCGGAGTTCTGACCGGCGCGATTCACAGCGGGGTTAAACGGGAGTTGTTCCATCCACCGGCGGAGGCTCGCAGGAATGGCTCAAAGCTCACAGTGCTTTATGCCGGCTCATTCCAAGGTCGGAAGAGAGTGGACGTCGTCATTCGCGAGGCCGCGAACTGGCCCGCTGTCGATTTTCGACTCGTGGGGAAGGGCGAAGAGGAACAGAAGTGCCGATCCTTGGCGAACGAGTTGGGCTGTCATAACGTCACCTTCGTTGGCCATCTCTCGCAGCCAGGCTTGGCCGAGGAAATGCAAAAGGCTGATCTATTCTTTTTCCCCAGCGTGGTAGAAGGTCATCCGCAGGTTCTGGGACAGGCCGCAGCCTGCGGACTGCCGGCGGTCGCCATGGAAAAATATCGACCAGACTATGTTCTGAACGGTGAAACAGGGTACTTGGTAAAATCGGACATCGAACTCTCTCAAAAGCTGCGTGTGTTGTTGTCGGACGAAGACTTGCGGCGCAAGATGTCCGCCGCAGCCGCTCGTCATGCCTTGCAATTCGACTGGGACAAAGTTGCGCGAGAGTGGGAGCGGGTGTTTGTGGAGGCGGCCGGCAAACGTCGCAAACCAAATTAATGTGCGGAATCTATGGAGTCTACGACGTCGAAGGCGGGGTCGGGCAATACCGGATGTGGTCGGAAGAAGCGAGCCGCCTTCTACGGCATCGTGGCCCCGACGGGAGTGCGTGTCTCGCACGCTTGGGCGGACGCTGCCTGCTTGGCCACTCCCGTCTTGCCATCATCGATCTGGAAGGCGGCGCGCAGCCGATTGCCAATGAAGATGAAACCATTTGGGTGATTCTGAACGGCGAGATCTATAACTACGTTGAGATCCGCGAAAGATTGATTTCTAAGGGACACCGCTTTCGCACCCAACGCGACACCGAAGTTCTGGTGCATCTCTACGAAGAGAAGGGCCACTCGCTCCTCGACGATCTGGATGGCATGTTCGCCTTTGCCATTTTGGATGAAAAGAACGAGCGACTATTCCTGGCCCGCGATCGCTTCGGCGAGAAGCCCTTGTATTACGCGCCTTTGCATGAAGGCAAAGGCCTGGCGTTCGCTTCCGAGATGAAGGCGCTGTTCCCCTTTCCCGGTCTGGACAATCGCCTCGATGTGGCAGCCATCGCGCAGTTTCTGGCTGTGGGATATGTGCCGGCGCCGCGGACCCATTTTCAAGGTGTGCGCAAACTCATGGCGGGTGAGGCACTTTCGCTGACGCCGGACGCGGGGCTACGAACGTGGCGCTATTGGCAGCCGAGGATTGAGCCGAATGGACCAAAGCCTCCGAGCCGGGAAGATGCCATCGAGAGTGTCCGCGCCCGCGTTTTGGAATCCGTTCGTTTGCGGTTGAGGAGTGATGTGCCGGTCGGAGCATTTCTCTCCGGGGGCGTGGACTCGACTTACATCGCAAGCGCGATTCGTGAGTTACAGCCGGCAGCCAAATTCAGTACCTTCTGCGCCTCATTTGACGACCAGCAGTTAGACGAATCGCCTTACGCGCGTCAGGTCGCCGAGCACTTGGGAACGGATCACCACGAAGTCCACTTCTCATCGGGCGATCTTCTCGCGATCTTCGATGAACTGATCGACCACTATGATGAGCCCTTTGGCGATGTCTCGATGTTCCCGACATTTGCGGTCTGCCGCGCCGCCCGCCAGGTGTGCAAAGTGATGCTTTCCGGCGATGGGGGCGACGAGTGTTTTGGCGGATATACGGAGATGTTCGGCTATTATCGTTGGCACAACGTGCGGCGGGCCGCCTTGGCAAACGCCGCAGCCAGAGGCCTGCTGCATCTCTGGGGCAAGGGCTGGAGGGGGATCGGATTGCTGGGCTTCCTGTCGAAGAACGATTGGGAGCTGTTGCATCCCGCTGGCCGGCGAAATGCGGTCGCATCGTATTTCCTGCCGGATTATCGCAACGCCGCGGAACGCGGATTGCAAGAGCTTGAGGTACGTGCGTTGGAGCACGCGCGTCTTCCATATCCGCTTTCTGCTTTCGAGGCGACGGCATCCTCCTATTTGCCGGAACAGATTATGGTCAAGGTCGATCGCGCCAGTATGCGCGCCTCGCTCGAATGCCGCGCCCCCTTCCTGAATCCGGACCTGATGCAATTCGCGGCCAGCTTGCCGCTCCAATATCACTTTCGAGCGGGCATGGGCAAGGCGGTTCTGAGGGATGCGCTGCCGCCCTGGGTTCCTCCGGAAATTCGCTGGCGGCAAAAACGCGGATTCACTCCTCCGCTGTGCAATTGGCTTCGTGGTGAACTGAAGGAAGAAATGCAAAGGAGCTTGGACGAAGGGTTGGGAGAACTCAGGCACCTGCTGAACCCATTGCCGGCGAGAGAACTTTTCCGTCAGCATTTGGCGGGCTTCGATCACAGCAACTCGTTGTTTCGCTGGCTGGTTCTTTCGCGTCGTTGCCACCGGGCGGTTCTGAACTAAGTTGAATATAGGATGAGTGATTGAGCGTTCCTAAGTATCTAGTGCGTTACGGAGGGTTCGTCCTCTCAGTCACTACTGCCCGCATTGTGGGCAGCATACTTACAGCCGCCACCTTTCCGTTTCTGGTGCGGCGCCTCGGTGTCGATATCTATGGGCTGTGGAGTTACGTGGTCGCCGTGTGTGGCTTCACGGGACTCGTAGCGAACCCCGGCCTTACGAGTTATGCCGCCCAGCAAGTGGCGGCTCGGCGTCAGGCCGCGTTTGAGACCGTTTCCGATGTCTTAGTGCTTCGCGTTCTGGCGAGTGGAGTTGCCGCGGTTGCAGTTCTGGTGGTTGCCAGGCTTGAAGTCCGGCAGGATGTCCGCGTTCTTCTTGCTGGGTACGGAGTGGCTTCGGTGTTAACCAATAGTCTGTCGCTGGACTATCTGTTGTCCTCGATGGAATTGTTCCATGTGCAATCGTTCGTTTCGATCCTGCAGCAATGTCTTTATGCCGCTGTCATTTTCACCAGGGTGCGATCTCCTAAGGACGTGATCTGGGTTCCCGTCGGAATTGTCGGTTCTTCGCTCCTGACCAATCTGATTGCCTGGACGTTCCTCTGGCGGGAGGGGTATCGATTCCGGTTTTCAATCGCCCCGCGACGCTGGGCCGTGATTCTCGCACCGAGCCTGCATTATGCGGGGTCCTCCCTGATGTCCAATCTCTACCATCGCAGCGGGCACATCGCGGTTCGATGGTATCTCGGTGAACACGCCCTGGGCTTATACGCCGCCGCTGCGCGATTGGCTGATGTGCTGCGTAACTTTCTCTCGATTCCCCAGAGCGTTTTGATGCCGCGAATGGCCTTGCACGCAAATTCCACCGAGAGGCTTCCCCGGCTTACCAGGATCGCAACTTCTATCCTGGTTTGGTTCGGAGTTCCGTTGACGGTGGGCAGCATTGTCACAGCGCCCGTGGTTGTCCCCTGGCTGCTGGGCGCCCAGTTTTCGCAGGCGGTGCGCGCTTTTCAGTGGGCCTCCCCGTACGTAATTACGGCGCCAGCCGCGGCCCTGTTCGCGGGAACCATTCTTTACGCCATGGGCCGTCATCGCGCATATTTTCTTTCCACGCTGGCCGGAGCTGTCACGGCCGTAGTTCTTAATCTGATCCTGCCGCCCTGGTTCGGTATTGCGGGCGCCTGTGTGGCCTTTGTGCTGGGCGAGGTGGGGGTTGCGTCGTGCGCATTCTTGCTCTGTCCGCCGGAGGTGCGCGCTGCCGCGATGAGTCCGCTGCTAAGAGTCGCCGTAATCTCCAGCCTGTTCATGGGCGCGGTTTTGTGGGTGTCGCTTCCCAGGCACTTGCCACCATTGGTCTTGATCGGCTTGGGATGCGGGGCTTATACGATCGCTTGGGCCGGCATTGGCCGTAATCTGCTGAAAAGGGAAGTCGAGGGTTTTGCATGACGCCCAACACGGAGTCGAACGAAATTCAGCGGTCGAATGTCCGTCAATCGAATGTTCGACAATCGATGACCGAACCCATGAACAGCGGCATGGATTTGGTCCGGCCCTCACTGCGAGATTTTACCTATCTAGACTGTCGACGCCGGGCCGAATTGATCGCCGAGCAGGCGTCGAAACTGCCGCCGACACAAAGCCTTTTAGATGTGGGCGGGAAGGGAAAACCATACGCTTGCTTTTTCGCCGGCCGTGTAGCCCATCATTATGTGCTCGACGTCGCGCCCGCGTACTCCGTGGATGTGGTCGGCGACGCTCGCATCATGCCGTTTTCCGATGCGTCGATGGATGTTGTCCTGGCCACTCAGGTTCTCGAGCATATTCCCGATCCGATTGCCGTGATCGGCGAAATCCGGCGAGTGCTGAAACCTGGCGGCACGCTGTTGCTGAGCGTTCCGTCCATCTTCCCGCAGCACGGGTCGCCCGGCGATTACTGGAGGTACATGCCCCAGGGCCTGGAATGGATCTTGCGCGATTTTCATAGCGTGAATGTCAGGGGCGAGGCGGGAACGGTCCCCAGCATTTTTCTGGTAGTCAACGTGTACCTGCAGTTACTCACCGGGCCTTGGCCCTGGCTGCAACGCTTGCTCCGGTGGACCGTCTGCCCCCTGAACAATTTGGCTGGGCTGCTGGCGGGCAAGGTTTACCGGGGGAATCAGTTTGCCAGCAACTACTTCGTTGTGGCGGTGCGCTAGAATCGATTTCTCTGTTCTTTTTCCGTACTTCGCGAAATCAGGGCGTGATCGAGTGGGATTAAATCCGAAGCGGATTTTACTGACGGGCGGCGCGGGTTTCATTGGATCCCACGTGGCCGAGGCGCTGCTTCGCCGCGGGACTAAATTGGCCATCGTGGACAACCTCGATGATTTCTACGCACCCAGCCGCAAGCGGCTCAACCTACAGGAAATTCTCAGCACGGGAAACTACGATTTCTTCGAAGCGGACGTCCGAGATATCGACGCGCTGCGAAAGATTGCCGAGCGCATCCAGCCTGAAATCGTGATTCATCTCGCCGCGCGCGCCGGCGTGCGCCCTTCGATTGCGCAGCCTGCCTTGTACGAAAGTGTAAACGTCGCGGGGACCGTGAACCTTCTGGAAATTGCCCGCGAGTTCAAAGTGCAGCGCGTGATTTTTGGCTCGTCGAGTTCCGTGTACGGCATATCCAACTCCGTTCCTTTTTGCGAAGACGACCTCAAGACTCGTCCCATCTCGCCCTACGCGGCAACCAAACTCGCGGCTGAGTTGATGGGTTACACCTACGCGCACTTGTATGGTTTGACGACACTCTGTTTAAGGCTCTTTACCGTTTACGGTCCGCGGCAAAGGCCCGATCTGGCGATCCATAAGTTCACTCAGCTCCTCGAATCCGGGAAGCCGATCCCGGTTTACGGCGACGGCTCGATGGGGCGCGACTACACCTATGTTGACGATACTGTGGCCGGTATAGTTGCCTCTCTCGACTACGTGCCGCAATCGACGCTGCCTTTCGAGATCTTCAATTTGGGCAACTCCCACCCGGTACGCCTGGCAGAGTTGATTGCGTTACTCGAGACGGCAACCGGAAAGGAAGCTCTGCAGCAACGCTTGCCCGATCAACCAGGAGACGTTCCCATCACTTGGGCGAATATCGACAAAGCAAAGCGCCTGCTGGGGTATTCCCCAAAGATGTCCATGGAGCAAGGTCTGCGGAATTTTGTTGCCTGGTATCGCTCGACGCTGACGGGCGGTGGCCAGGGGTGAGAATATGGAATCGGGCGGCCTGCCAATGACGCCGCTGGCCGAAGCGGCATCGCGGGGAAGATCGACGATGAGCAGGCGGTTGGTACTCCTTACGGAGATCATTTCTCCCTACCGCATCCCCGTTTTCAACGTCCTGGCGCGACGAGCGGGATTGGATCTCCACGTAATTTTCTTGGCGGAGACGGATGAGATACTTCGGCAGTGGCGTATCTATAAGAACGAAATCTGTTTTTCGCATCAGGTTCTGCCCTCCTGGCGGTGGCGCGCCGGAAAGAGCGGTTTCCTGATGAACCGGGGATTGTGGTCCGCGTTAAACCAGGTGAGCCCGCAGGTTGTGATTTGTGGCGGATACAACTACGCTGCCTCCTGGGAAGCGCTGCTGTGGGCGCGCCGCCACCAGGTTGAATTCGTATTGTGGTCGGAGAGCAACGGACGGGATGCGCGCCGCGGACGCGCGTGGGTAGAATGCCTGAAGGCCTATTTCTTAAGGCACTGTGACCGATTTGTGGTGCCAGGAAAAGCTTCCTTCGACTATCTCCGATCGCTGGGGTTGCCGGCCGCAAGCATTTTGACCGCGCCGAACGCCATCGATAACCGGTTCTTTGTGGCCCAGGCCGAGGCCGTGAGGGCTCAGGCAACCGAATTTCGAGAGAAACTGAAACTGCCCTTGCGGTTTATCCTTTTTGTGGGGCGTCTGGTGCCGGAAAAAGGTGTTTTTGATCTGCTCGAAGCCTATGCCAAACTAGAGAGCGGGTTGCGATCCGAGATGGGCTTGGTGTTTGCGGGCGATGGTGTTTGCCGGGAGGAACTCGCGCGACAGGCGAAACACATCAGCCCGGGTGCGGTTTGTTTTCCGGGATTCGCGCAGCGGGAAGATCTGGCCGGCCTCTATGCGCTCGCGGAAACCTTGGTTCTGCCGACGCACAGCGACACCTGGGGCCTGGTGGTGAATGAAGCGATGGCGTGCGGCCTTCCAATTATCGTGAGCAGTGTTGCGGGATGTTCTGCCGACTTGGTCGAAGATGGCTGGAATGGTTACGTCGTGCCTCCCCGCGATCCGGAGAAACTCAGCGCGGCGATCGATTCTCTGCTGCGGCAACCGGAACTCAAGCAACGGATGGCCGCGCGCTGCTCCGAGCGAATTCGAAACTACTCGCCGGAAGCATGCGCCGATGGTCTGGCTGCGGCCGCCATCTTTGCTCCGGCCTCTGCCGCTATGGGGGCCCGATGAATTCCGTGAAACCGCTGCAATGGGTGGCCATCGGGCTGGGCTCGATCCTGGCAATCTATTTTGCCTGTTCCCACTTGTACTACTTCGGCAACATTACCTTCCTGGGCGGAATCGTGCTGTTGGAGATAATCGTCGCCTGTCTCTGGAAATATGATCGGCGTTTTTTTGCTCTGCTGATGATCGCATTTGTCTGGGCCGGCCTGCGAGTCCCCATGCAAGGCGCCTGGACGTCTGCACGCTGGGCGGTGCTGGCCGCGGGGGCCGCGGTGGGCTTCATTGCCTGGATGAACGCTCCCCGTGGACCTTTCGGCTCGTTGCATCTCGTCGCTTTATTCTGCATCTGCACCGCCTTTGTCTCGGCCACCGTTTCTCCGTTTCTACAGATGGCGTCGCTCAAGGCTTCGAGCCTGTTGCTGCTTTTTCTATATTGCGCTTCGGGAGCCCGCTTGGCTGTTCTCGGCCGCGAAGACCGCTTTTTCCATGGTCTGCTTTGGGGAAGTGAGATCGCGGTCTATGTCACGGCCATCTGCTATTTCGGCCTGGGCGAAAGTATTTGGGGTAATCCCAACTCCCTCGGCGCGTCGATGAGTGTCGGAGTGTTTCCCCTATTGCTGTGGGGATGGTTTACCAGCAATGTCCCCGGGGTGAAATTACGCCGGCTGGCCGCCCTGCTTCTTTGCGCTTACCTGGTTAGTTTCAGTGGGGCGCGTGCCGGGATGGTTTCGGTCGCACTCGTCACCCTGGTCTTTTGTGTTTGCCTGCAGCAGTACAAATTGCTGGTCAAGACGGCAGCGCTGCTTCTGGTCCTGATTGCCGTGACGGGCGTGCTCGCTCCCGGAAAATTAGAAACGAAGCTCGGGGACCTGAAGGACGCCGTGCTCTACAAGGGACACAAGGAAGCAGGCGTGATGGGTTCGCGGCTAACCCCCTGGGAAAAATCGATCGCCATCATCAAAGAGCATCCGCTGTTTGGAACGGGTTATGGCACGAGTCCAACGGGCACGGCGGTGGATCCAGGGTCGTCGGTTAGTTCGGGGGCCACGACGGATCGCGAGCACGGCAGCAGTTACATGACCATCGCGGAGTGGGTGGGTCTGTTGGGCGGGGTGCCCTTCGTTGCGCTCATGGCGTTGACGCTGTCGAACGTTTGGAAAGTTTGCACCTGGATGCGCCGAGCCCGCGACCCGCGACATTACTCGATCCCGCTGGCCATGGTGGTGATCGCGGGTCTGGCTCACGCCACCTTCGAAGATTGGCTCTTTGCCGTGGGTTATTATCTCTGTGTCTATTTTTGGTTTTGTGTATTTCTGCTCCCGGATCTTATTCCGGATGCGGTGAACGTCCCCGGGACCGTCGTAGTTTTCAGAACTTCCCGCCGGTCGCCAGCCGATTTTGGAGCCGTCGTGCCCAACCGATGATCCGATTGTTTATCAACGGCCTCGCCGCCAGTGCCGGCGGTGGCCTTACCTATCTGCGCAATGTGATCCCCCATCTCGCGCGCAGAACCGATACGGAAACCACGGTTCTATTGAATTCGGCAATGCGCCGGGAATTTGGGGAGTTGCCCAATATTTCCTTCGCAGAAAACCCGGAAACTTCCGGAGCGTTCCGGCGCTTCGTCCATGAGCAAACCGTGCTGCCGAAACTGATCCGGCGAAGCGGAGCCCAAGTCTTGATTTCCGCCGGCAACTTTGTCCTCTGGAACTCTCCCGTCCCTCAAATACTCCTGTCTCGTAACTCGCTTTATACGTCCGGCGATTTCCTCCGCGACGTTCGCGCTCGCGGAGACTACGCGATTTGGGCCGACACTTTGGTCAAGGGCTGGCTGGCACGCCGATCCATAAGTTGCGCCGACATCACGGTTGCCCCAAGTGAAGCGTTTGCCCTGGAACTTAGCCAGTGGAGTGGCAAGAAGGTCCTCGCCGTGCACCATGGATTTGACCAGGATGCATTTACCGGCGATGGAACACCATTGCCATCGGCGGTGAACGCTCAGCTTGAGCAAGCCAACGACGCTCTCCGCCTGCTCTTTGTGAGCCACTACAATTATTACCGGAATTTCGAAACGTTATTCCGGGCCCTGCCCATCCTGAGCAGCCGTCTTACGGGAAAGAAAGTGAAGCTGTTTCTGACTTGCCGCCTGAATTCCAGCGACAATCCGGGGACCTATCGAGCCGAGCCTGCGGCATCGCTCGCCCGCGATCTGCACGCAAACGGCCAGATCGTGGAGCTCGGAGCCATTCCCTATCGCTCGCTTCATCACCTCTATCGTGCCTGCCACATCTACGTAACCCCGGCGTATGCCGAATCCTTTGCTCATCCGCTGATCGAGTCGATGTCGAGCGGATTGCCCGTGGTGGCTTCGGATTTGCCGGTGCATCGTGAAATCTGCGGAGATGCGGGAATCTACTTCCCCCGTTTCTCGCCCGATGCGCTGGCGGAGCGGGTCCTGGAAATTCAGAAGTCGCCGGAGCTGGTGGAAAGACTCTCGCGCAATGGCTTGCGGCGCGCGCGCGACTTCAGTTGGAGCGAGCATGTGGAACGCCTCGTCGTTCTCGCCAAGGAATTGCTGCGTCCGGAAAGTGGGCGAAACTGATGTCCCAAGCCGTGGGGACGGAATCCGCGCTGCACGTTTTGACGCTCACCCCGTTTTTTCCGTCGGATCAAAATGAGGTAAACGGCTGCTTCATCGCCGACCCCATCGAGCAGCTTAAGCGGTTCGGGGTCGATTCCAGCGTGATCGCGGTATCCCCAATTTACTACCCTCGAAGGCGTCCGAGTTCAACCGCCGCGGCAGAATGGGTGCGATATCCGCAAGTTCCCGGAAACATCGGGCTCTCCAGCGCGGGGAAACTGCTTTACACCCGCCTCCTCGGGCGAGTCCGGAAGCTGCACGGCGCGAAGCCGATTGATGTGATTCATGCTCACGCGGCCCTGCCCTGCGGCCACGCGGCCGCGCTGCTTTCCAGGCGTTTGAATATTCCCTTCGTGATTACGCTCCACGGCCTTGATGTATTCAACACGTGTTTTCTAAGCGGACGTCCGGCGGCCTGGCGGCGGAAGGTTTCAGTGGATGTCTACCATGC
>JBAVVP010000414.1:0-10385 GCA_049697355.1 Terriglobales bacterium | reverse complement strand
CGGGTGCGCATTGAACGTGCTCGGCGTGAAACGCTCGCCCGAAGCCAAGAATTCGCTGAACGAAGCGTTGCGCGACATCCAGGTCAGCCGCAGCGTGTCCTCGGCAGACAAGTGCAGGGCCCGGCGCATCGCCGCACCAATCGTTCCCGCCGAAGTGAAGACCACCGCGCTCGCTGCCGGAGGAGTGTCGCGCACCACTTGCGCCAGTCCTCGCTCCACCCGCAAACAGAACTCGTGCCAGGATTCAATGCCGGCTGCCGCGGTTTCTCCCGCCACCCACTTGCTAATCACCGCCTCAAACAGCTTCTGAAAAGTCTTGCGTCGGCCACCGGACTCACTGGATTCCCTGGAATCTTCATACGCGCGGTGCAATTCTTTGATCTCGGCATTCACCTGCAGCAGTTGCGGAAGACATTCCCGCAGCACCGCCTCCGCTTGATATTCGTCGAATTCGCTCATCACCACTGTCTCGGGAAAACCAAGACCAGCGCTGCGATACGCCTCAGCAACGATCCGGGCCGTTTCCAGTTGCCGGACACGCGGGCCCGAATAGGCGCTGCCAAAAACCACGCCCCGCCGCGACCAATACTCCCCCAGCAACTTGGCCTGCGCTTCGCCGTTCGCGCAGAGCTTGTCATAGTCCCGCTCCAGAAGAGACGCTTGCCCATGGCGCACGAGGATAATGTGGCTCATGCGCTTCCCCTCTCTCAGCCCGCACGCTCAAACAATCCGGCCGCACCCTGCCCGCCGCCTACGCACATGGTGACGACTCCGTAGCGCGCTTTATTCTTGCGCCGCACCATTTCGTTCGCCAGCGTTCCCACCAGCCGCGACCCGGTCATGCCGAAGGGGTGCCCAATCGAGATCGAACCACCGTTCACGTTCAATTTCTCAGGATCGATTTCCAGGCGATCGCGGCAGTAGACCACCTGCACCGCGAATGCTTCATTAAGTTCCCAGAGGTCGATGTCGTTGAATTTCACGCCGGTGCGCTGCAATAATCTTGGTACCGCGAAGACCGGTCCGATGCCCATTTCGTCGGAATCGCAACCGCTTACCTGAAAACCGCGAAATACCAGTTTGTAGGGAATGCCGAGCTGGTCCGCCCGCTGCCGCGACATTACCAGCGTGGCCGAAGCGCCGTCGGAAAGCTGCGAGGAATTTCCCGCAGTGACCGTCCCCTGGCCGCTCGTCGGGTCAAAGTGCGGCTTCAGCGCCAGCAGGCCCTCCAGCGTCGTGTCCGGACGATTGCATTCATCCTTGTCCGCGCATACCTCTTCCTTCGCGATCACTTCGCCGGTCTTCTTATCCAGGGTCGCGCGCACCGCGCGCAGGGGAGAGATTTCCCCCTTGAAAAAGCCTTCCTTTTGGGCGCGAGCCGTGCGCTGCTGGCTCAGGAGCGAGTACCCGTCTTGCTCTTGCCGGCTGATCTTGTAGCGCTTGGCCACGACCTCGGCAGTGTCCCCCATCACCATGTACACGCCCGGCATCTGTTCGAGTAGCCGGGGATTCGGATCGTAATTGCGTGGAATCAGACTGATGCTTTCCACGCCGCCTCCGATCAACGCGTCACTGCCTCCGCTGACGATCTGGTACGCGGCCAGCGCGATTGACTGCAGACCGGAAGAGCAAAACCGGTTGATGGTAACCCCGCCAACCGAAGTGGGCAAACCGGCCAACATGGCGGAAACTCTCGCGATGTTGTGTCCCTGCGGGCCATGGGGCTGCCCGCAGCCCAGAATGACGTCTTCGACTTCGCGCGGATCGAGCTGGGGTGTCTTGCGCAGCACATCTTGGATGCAGTGCGCCGCCAGTTCATCTGGGCGCGTCATGTTGAACGATCCGCGAAATGACTTGGCCAGAGCGGTGCGCGAACTGGCTACGATGACTGCTTCTCTCATGAGGTCTCCTACGTTGTTGTCATACGCACAGTGAGTTCCTCTCGCCGGCGTTGCCCCCTGCAGGATCAGCCTTACGCGGCCGCAACCTGCTCCTTGTCGAACTCGGCAAACGTCTTGCCTTCTTCTGCGAGCCGCTTCAGCAACGGAGCCGGTGCCCACAGTTCTCCATGCTGCTGGTGGAATTCGCAAATGCGCTGGTAGACCTTTCGCAATCCCACCGTGTCGGCATGCCACATCGGCCCGCCCCGATAGGCGGGGGAACCGTACCCGTTGAGATAAATGATGTCGATGTCGACTGCCCGCAGCGCGTATCCCTCTTCCAGAATGCGCGCTCCCTCATTGACCAACGCATAGATACAACGATCGACAATCTCCGCGGCGGAGATCTCCCGCTGTGGAATTCCTGCGTCCGCACTGCCCTTCCGCACCAAGGCGATCACCTCGGGATCGGCGCTCGCGCGCCGGTTCTCGTCGTACCGGTACCATCCCTTCAGCGTTTTCTGGCCATACCGCCCGAGTTCACAAAGACGGTCCTCGGCGAACGGCTGGCGGACTCCGGGTTTTTCCAGGTGGCGGTACTCTTTGCGAATGCGCCAGCCCACGTCGAGACCCGCCAAGTCGCCCGTTGCCAGCGGTCCCATGGCCATGCCGAAGTCGACGAGCGCCTTGTCTACCGCCTCCACCTCCGCCCCTTCTTCGATCAGGAACTGTGCTTCCCGCCGATACGGCCCAAACATGCGGTTGCCCACGAAGCCGCGGCAGTTTCCCACCAGTACCCCGATCTTGCCCAGCTTCTTGGATAGTTGCATGCAGGTGGCAATCACTTCTTTGCTCGACTTGTTTCCGCGCACAATCTCGAGCAACCGCATTACGTTGGCCGGACTGAAGAAGTGAGTTCCGATTACCGCTTCTGGCCGCGACGTGGCCCCGGCGATTTCATCGATATTGAGCGTCGAAGTGTTGCTCGCCAGAATCGCGCCCGGCCGGCAGGCGCGGTCCAAGTCGGCAAACACCGTCTTCTTCAGCGCCATCCCTTCGAAAACCGCCTCGATCACCATGTCCACACCGGAGAATGCATCGTAGTTGAACACCGGCGTGATCAGCTGCAAGCGTTCGTCCACGAACGCTTTCGTGAAACGCCCACGCTGCACCGAACTGGCGTAGTTCTTCCGGATTTTTTCCACCCCCAGATTGAGTGTCGCCTCATCGACGTCCTTCAGCAGCACCGGAATGCCCGCGTTGGCAAACACCATCGCGATGCCTCCGCCCATCGTTCCGGAGCCGACGATCGCCACCCGGTTCACCGGGATCACCGGAATTTCTTTCGGAATGTCGGGAATCTTCGCCACCTCGCGCTCGCCAAAGAAAACATGGATGAGTGCCTTCGACTGATCGGAGAAAAGGCATTCGGTGAAGAGTTTCGCCTCGGCCTGGCAGCCTTCCTCGAATGACAATTTGGTCGCAGCCTCCACCGCGTCAATCGCCGCGAGGGGAGCCTTCAACCCTCGTTGTTTCTTGCCGGTTGCGTCGCGCGCCGCCGCAAAAATCGCCGCGTTCTCGGCGGCCGTTCCCAACTTCCCCGCTCGCGTCCGAGTTTTCGGGGCGGGCTTGTCGGCGATTTCGCGTGCGAAAGCCACTGCCCCAGCGAGCAGGTCACCTTCGATCAAACGATCAATTAGTCCCAGAGCGGCCGCCTCGCGTGCGGAAACCGGTTTGCCCCCGGCACACATTTCGACAGCCTTGGCGACACCTACCAGGCGGGGCAGGCGCTGCGTTCCGCCAGCACCGGGAATGATACCCAGATTCACTTCCGCCTGACCCAGCTGCGCCGTAGGCGACGCGACCCGGTAGTGGCCGGCCATGGCCAGTTCCAGTCCGCCACCCAACGCGGTCCCATGAATCGCCATCACCACCGGCTTGCCGCTGTCCTCAATGTGAAGCAGCAGTGGAAGCAGGCTTCTGCGGGGTCCTCCCGATGTCATCTTGCCGAATTCTTTGATGTCCGCGCCGGCGACAAAAGTGCGGCCGCCACCGATTACGACCGCCGCCTTGACGGCAGGGTCGCCATTCATCTCTTCGATCGCCGCCCAGATCCCTTCCGGCACGCCCGGACTGAGAGCGTTCACCGGTGGGTTGTCGATGGTAAGGATTGCGACATCATTATCTCTACTGATTCTCACGAGGTTGCTCATAGGACACTCCTGTCGCTGAACTGCCTTTCTTGCGCGGTCAGATTCAAATCCATCCGGCTCTCCTCATCACCGCCCGCTCAACCATCCGAACCGAGCGTTACCGGTCCACCCTGATACTTCTTGCGCAACTCCCTTTTCAGAACCTTTCCCGTCGCGGTCTTGGGCAAGCTTTCGCAAAACTCAATCGATTGCGGACACTTGTAGTGAGCCATGCGCGCCCGGCAAAACTCGATCAATTCCACTTCGCTGAGTTCGCATCCCGGCTTCGCCACCACTACCGCCTTCGGCACCTCACCCCATTTCTGGTCAACCACCGGGATCACCGCGGCTTCGTAAACGCCAGGATGCGCCAGCAGCGCTTTTTCGACGTCGAGCGACGAAATGTTTTCCCCGCCGCTCACAATAATGTCCTTCTTGCGGTCCACGATCAGGATGTAACCGTTCTCCGCGATCACGGCCATGTCGCCGGTGTGAAACCATCCGCCCCGCAAAGCTTCGGCCGTGGCTTCCGGCTGTTGCCAGTAGCCCGCCATCACTCCGTCACTGCGGGCAATGATTTCTCCCATCGTCGCGCCGTCACGCGGTACGTCCTTGTCTTCCGCGTCAACTACCCGAACCTCACACCCGGGATAGGCATAGCCGGTCATGGCCTGCAGCACATACCGCTCGTCGGGCGTGCACTGCATGTCCGGCTTCAGTTCGGCAGTCGTCAGCCCGGGCGAACATTCGGTCAGTCCATATGCCGAAAAGCATTTAAATCCCAGCGTGTGCTTCACGTCTCGGATCAGGGCTGGAGAAGATGCCGCGCCTCCGATCAGCGACCACTGCACGCTGCTCAGGTCGTACTTGGGGCGCGCCAGTGAGTTCACCAGCACGGTGGCCATAATCGGCACCAGGCTCAGAGCGCTCACCTTTTCCTGCTCCACCAGCCGGAACACTTCCTCCGGCACAAAGCGTGGCAGCATGACATGGGTTCCGCCCACGAACGTGATCGTATGTGCAACTCCCCAGCCATTGGCATGAAACAAAGGAATCGTGTGCAACATCACGTCCTCAAAGCGAGCGTGATGGTACAAAGCGATGCTCATCGCATGCAGGTACACGTTGCGATGCGTGAGCATCACGCCTTTCGGGCTGGCGCTGGTTCCACTGGTGTAGAAAATTTCCGCCACGGAATTTTCGTCAAACTCCATCAGTTCTCGGCGGTAGGGAGTGGCGGAGACGAGCATCTGTTCGTAGGTATGAGCGGAGAGCCACCCCGCCCGCGGCGTCCCATCGAGTTGATGGAACGAGTGCACCGTGCGCAGGTCCCGCCGGAACGAATCCACCAGACCAACAAACTCTTGTTCCAGGAACAGTACCGTCGCTCCCGAATCATTCAGAATGTAGGTAAGCTCAGGCGCCGCCAGGCGGTAGTTGAGCGGAAGCAAAACGCAGCCCGCTTCCAGAACTCCGAAGTAGGCTTCCAGCAGCCGATGGCAGTTCAGGCTGAGAAACGCCACGCGATCGCCCGCTTTTGCTCCGGCACCGCGCAGCGCTCCCGCGAGACGCCCCACGCGATTGCCAAACTCGGCATAGGTAAATCGCAGGTCCTGGCACACCACCGCCGTCTTGTGAGGAAACTGCTCTTCTGAGTAGCGAAGAAATCGAACAGGTGTCAGCGGAACATTCATAAGATTTTGTTCTACCAGGCCGTCTGGCCACCATCGACAACCAGCACGTGCCCGGTCACGTACGCGGAAGCGTCCGATGCCAGAAACACGGCTGCGCCTTTCAGATCGTGATCGCCGCCAAAGCGGCCCAGGGGGATCTTCGCCAGCAGGGAATCTTTACGGTGCTCGATGATCCAGCTCGACATATGCGTCGGAAACCATCCCGGTGCGATCGCATTCACCTGGATGTTGTGCGGCGCCCACTTGCACGCCAGATCCTTGGTGAACGCGATCACACCGCCCTTGCTCGTGTTGTACCCGATCGTCTGCATTTCCGCCGACGCTCCGCCGAAACCCGCCACCGATGCGATGTTGACGATCTTGCCCGACCCCTGCGCGACCATGGCCTTGCCCGCTGCCTGACAAAACAAGAACGTGCCGGTCAAGTTGGTGGAGAGAACTTTGTCCCACTGCTCCAGCGTCATTTCTTCCACCGGAGCCGCCCATGTCACGCCGGCGTTGTTAATCAGAATGTCGATGCGGCCGAACTTTGCCAGCGTCACGTCCACGACTTCCTGAATCTCCGCCCGCTCTTTGACATCGCATCCCAACGCAAGCGTCTGAACGCCCAGGCTGCGCAATGCTTCTGCCGTTTCCTCGCAGCGCTCCTTCTTGCGGGCGCAAAGCACCAGATTCGCGCCCATCTCCGCCAGACCCTCGGCCATCTGGCGCCCCAGTCCCATCGAGCCACCGGAAATAATGGCCACACGGCCGGTTAGATCGAAAAGCTGTTTGACATTCACTAAGAAAGCGGCCTTTCCGGGCGGCAGCGCCACGCAAAAGTGATAGCTAACATCATGTTGTCGTCGCTAACGTCAACAAACTCGCTTGCAGCTCTCCTACATTCGAAGCACGACCCGCCCCGAGACTTCGCCGCGGCTCAGTTGCCCCAGAACCTCTTGGACCTCGGCGAGCGGACGCGTGGTCACTTGGCAATGGACCTTCCCGGCTGCCCCCATCGCCAGAACCTCGCGCAGATCTTCGCGTGTGCCCACCGAGGAAGCTTTGATCTGAATCTCGCCAGCCGCCATCATAATCGCCGGAAACGCGATATCCTGGGCGGGCAATCCCACAGCCAGCAGCATTCCTGTCGGTCGCACACAAGGGAACGCCATGTCGTACGCGGACTTTGCCGCCGAGGCAACTAGGGCAACGTGTACCCCGCCGGAGCCACGTATTTCCTTAACAACTTTGCTGGTTGCGGCGTTCAACGTCCGGGAGGCGCCCAGCGATTTCGCCAGCGCGAGTTTTTCTTCGGAAATGTCGATCGCGGTCACTTCCGCTCCGAGTGCCCGGCCAATCTGGACGGCAATGTGGCCGAGTCCGCCCACGCCGAAAACGGCCAGCCGCTGCCCGGCGCGAATCTTGGCCTGCTTGAGGGCGCGATGAACCGTGACTCCCGCACAAAGGAGCGGCGCCGCCTGCTCCGAGGAAAGCGTTTCAGGAATCTTGACTACGTGGCTGGCGGGAGCCTTCGCATATTCCGCATATCCACCGTCCACCATCACGCCAGTGATGCGCTGCTTGACGCACACATTCTCGTTGCCTTCGCGGCAAAAATCACATTGTCCGCATGTCCACTGCACCCACGGCACCCCCACCCGTTCTCCCACCTCGACACTCTGGACCGCCGCGCCCCGCTCCACCACCCGGCCTACGATCTCGTGTCCGAGGATCAGCGGTTGCTTCACGATGCCGGCCAATTGCGTCCAGTCGCCTTCGGCCACGTGCAGATCGGAATGGCACACACCGCAAACTTCAACCTCGATCAAGACTTCGTCGGCTCCAATTTCAGGACGAAGCACGTCCTCCAGCGATAATGGCGCCTTGAATGCGTGCAGAACAGCCGCTTTCATCGCGTTACCCCCTAAACTCCATCAGTAAGAAGCACTGGCTCGCTCCCGGAAAACCTTATGACCGGATGCCGCGCAAGAAAAAGTCCACCGCGCTCCGCACCCGGTCCGCGAGCTTGTGCGGCCCGGTGAGATCCACCGCCCACTGCCGCACCACCGTGTTGTAGAGCCCTTCCATGAACTCCGCCAGGTGCACGACCGGAAACGCGCGCGTCACTTCTCCCCGCTTCTGCCCCTGCGTCAAAATTTCTCGCAGCAGCCTGACCGCGGTCTCCTCGTGCCCCCGCAGTTCCGCGGATCGCACCGGATCCATTGCGCCCGACAGCACAACCGCTTGCCAGAGTTTCCGGTCGCCTTCCACTTCCCGCGCCATGGCTATGTACAGCCGCCGTAAACGCTGGTCCGTTCGCGCCTTGCTGGAAAGCTCCGAATGCAGCCTCTCGCAAATGCAGGCATACCCGCGTTCTCCCACCTCGCGTAGAACTGCGTCCTTGGTTGGAAAGTAACGAAAAAACGTGGGTTGGCTGATTTCGAGCGCATGTACGATATCGTCAATCCGCGTGGCCTCGTATCCATGCTTGCGGAACAGCCTGATCGAGATGTCGATGATCTGCTGCCGCAAGCGGGCTTTCTTCCGTTCCCGAAGTCCGACCTCAGGCTGCTCTGCTACAGCCTCTGCGGTCACACCCCGTGCCACAAGCCCACCAGACATGGTCCTTTCCCTCCTGTATCGATCTAGGGGAACAGTCCCCTAACGCTAGCTCCAGAAAAATGTGAGGGTAACTATAACAAAATAGGAACTAACGTCAAGTAGAACGACTTCAGGCGAGAAATTTGATCGCCAACCTCTAGAGAGTGCAGATATTGGGATGGTTCACGGAAGAGATTGTCCGCTTCACGGTCGAAGCACTGCCGGGCCTCAGGGTCCTTAGAAAGATGGGAGGGAAGAATCTTGACCGCAACCGTGCGTTGAGGCGCGTGGTCGCGGGCGTTACAGACTTCGCCCATCGCGCCCAGCGGATGCTGGATTCGTCTGGGCCGAGTTTCGTGCCAGAGGTGAGCGTCATGCGTGCGCGTAATTACAGCCTGCGCAAGCACGTTGGAGAGGATGCGACGATTCTGGATGGTTTGTCGGCAAAACAGGAAACTAGCCAGTTTTCGTCGCAAGATCAACCGATCAACCTTCACGCTAAACTCCCGTCGCTTGGTTCATGAATGCCGGGCGACCCACGCAGCGGGAGTAAAGCCTGGAACGAGTCGGATCGGTCGATCAGCGAGTCCGGGGAGAACCGCGGCCAAATAGTTGCGCACCGGAAGCTTCAGCCTGCGGCAGCTTTCCACGACCGAGAGAATCGCCGCAACCTTAGGACCCGCCTGTGGGCTGCCGATGTGTATCCAGTTTTTTCGACCCAGAGCCACGGGACGCATGGAATTCTCCGCCAGGTTAGTACTTAGCTCCAATTCGGGATACTCCAGGAAACGGGTGAGCTTCTTCCACAGTGCGAGCGCGTACTGGCAGGCCTTGCTAAGTGCGCTGGAAGGCAAAGCGGCGGACTGCGCTGCCTCGATCTTGCTGCGGATATCATCGAGAAGAGGTCTCGCTGTTTCCTGACGCCGGATATGGCGCGCCGCAGTAGTCAGCTCTTTGCGGCGAGCTTCCGCATCGACGGCAAACAGTTCGTCCATCTGAGCCACAATCGGAGTTGCAACCGGATCTCGGGGATTTAGCTGCACCGCCTCGAAGAACTGTCTTCTAGCATGAGCCCAGCACGCGGCGTGAATCATTCTCGTCCCGCCGATCTGATCGTAGGCCGCGTATCCATCGGTTTGGAGAATGCCTTCGAACTGTCCCAGGAACCGCTTCGGCCCATCGCGTCCACGGCCTAGACGGAAGTCGAACACCGCACTTCCTCCAGGGCGACTGTATTGCCAGAGGTACGCTTGGTGGTTCTTACCTCGGCCCTCGCGTGTCTGCACATTGACTGGAGTTTCATCCGCCTGAATGTAACTTCCGCTGATCAATTCTCGCCTCATTGCCGCGACCACCGGGATCAGCAACTCGCCGACTTTGAGGACCCAGCCGTCCAGCGTCGCGCGGCTGATTTCCAAGCCGATGTCCCTTTCCAGAATCACGCTCTGCCGATGTAGCGGAGTGTGATTGCAATATTTGCTGATGACCGTGTCGATGACGATCCGGTCACTCGCCAGGCACTTCTCGATAATCCGTGGTGGCAGTGGGGCCGAAACCACTCCAAGTTCCTCACACGACCGGCAAGCCCGCTTCTCTCGTTTCGTGACCAGCACGAAATACTTCGCTGGCTCCATATCCAACTGGGAACTCTCTTCGTAGCCGATCACTACCGTTTCTTTGCCGCAGCGTTTGCACACGCGCTGATCTAATGTGCAGGGCAGAATCCGCTCCACGCGAGGAAGATTCGCTGGCAATTCCTGGCGACCCGGATGCTTGACGGATTTCTTGGTCGAGCAATGCACTGGCGCGTGCTCGCTCTCGGCCTGCTCGACAATTTCACTGACGACGGGCTCAAGCTCGAACAAGTGCATTTGTGCGTGGAAGAGCTTTTCTCCGCCCGCTCCATACTTCTCGATTCGCATCAGCCGCAGTCGCTCTTCCAGGACCCGAATCCGCAGCTCCGCGTACTGTAGCTTGCTCTTCAGTTGTGCGATGAGTTCAAGATCGGCTGGTGCGGAAGGAATGGGAGCCAAACT
>JBAVVP010000413.1:0-3205 GCA_049697355.1 Terriglobales bacterium | reverse complement strand
GTACAGGACTTCCGGAAGGTAAAGGAAATCGTCGAGCCAGTTAAGTGGCGAAAGTCCTTTAGGCAGGGTGGAGACCGCGCTGGTCAGGGTGGCGACGGTCATATCGATCAATAAAGCCACGCAGGCTGCGCTCGAAAGAAACCCCACGGTCAGCAAGGACCCGCCAACGAACTCGACACCCGCGACGAAATAAGCCAGTTGCCGGGGAAACGGGGCTTTGGCCTTCACCAGCGTGTCGTAAACAGGTTTCGTACCGCCGGCGACAAACAATTTGTTAGCCCCGGAGATGGCGAAGAAGAGCCCGATCGAAACGCGTATCAGCAGGATGGCATATTGTTCCATGTCACTGCTACCCTGGAGCGAAAACTGGACCAACCGTTTCCAATCCATCTCTCGTTCCTCCATCCAAGGGAAACGCCGTAACGACACCCGATGTCAGCCTGACGTGAGGCCGATGCTCTGTCCGACCTCGATAAAGTAACCGTCAGGATCGCGGACGTAGCGGCGAATCCCGCCGTACTTAGGTATTGGATCCGTGATGACTCGGCTCCTCGACTTTCCCAGTTTCTTTCCGCGTGTCCCCGATTCTTATGCCGCTGAAAGCGACTTCTTCTTCGCATCGAGGGCCGGTAGAAGAAGGTTCAGAAGCGCTTGATCAGAGAACGGGTTCTGGCCTGAGATCAGCTCGCGATCTTGCAGGACGTAGCTCCCCCAAGGCGCGACCACACTTACGTCCCCTCCCGCCGTTTGCAAGGCGAAATCCGGGTAGAACCGAACCTTGCCCTCGATCTCAAGCGGCTCCCGCTGCTGTTCTTCCGCTGTCGAAAAGATAGTCATCTTATATCCGGCATAGATCCAGCCTTGAGCCTTTGCGTGTGCTCCAGCGGCATCGCCCGCCGCCAGCGCGGCGACAAATTCCTTCGAATTCGGAAGCGCCGATAGCAGTGAAATCGGGCCGTGGCAGAGCACCGCCGTAGGCTTGGATGTTTCATGAAAGTGTCTGAACACGGTGCCCGCGTCGGGATCATCGAGCAGGTCGATCATCGGGCCATGGCCGCCAGGCACGAAGACTGCGTCATATTGATCCAGGCCCGAAGCGATGACATCCGAGATACGAGTTGGATCTCTGAGCCCAGTCAGGCCGTCGCGAAATAGCATATAGTCCTGAAGCTTGGCCGCGTCCCCGCCGAAGAAATCGGCGACCTCTGAATGCACATCCACTTGTGGCGTGTTGCCTTTGGGGTTGGCGAAGGTGATTTCGTAGCCCTCCTTCATCAGGGCGCGAACGGGCACCGTGAGTTCGTTGAGGTAGTAGCCAGCGCCCGCATAAACCTTGCCATCTTTTAAGGGCAAGCCACGACCGCTCGAGACTAGTACCAGGACTTTTCCTTTGGTTGTCATTTTGTTCTCCTTTTTGAAATTGAGTCTGTTCTCCCGAAATATGGAACTAAAACTGGGGACTGACAGGACGCTCACTAATTTCCATCGTCGAAAAGAATGGAAACGTCCCGTCTGCCCCCCGGAGTTTCCACGCCTACATATTCACTTCTTTAGGAATGCCACTAGGTCGGCGTTGATCCTCTCGGCCTGCGTAGTGGGCATGCCATGCGGAAAATCCTTGTACGTAATTAGCGTCCCGTTCTTCAGCAACTTTGCCGACTTCGGTCCCGCCGCCACGTACGGAACGATCTGGTCGTCCTCGCTGTGCATCACCAACACCGGAATCGTGATCTTCTTCAGGTCCTCAGTAAAGTCCGTCTGCGAGAAGGCCACAATCCCGTCATAGTGCGCCTTGGCGCCGCCCATCATCCCCTGCCGCCACCAATTTGCAATGGTGGCCTCAGCGGGTTTAGCGCCGGGCCGATTAAATCCATAGAAAGGCCCCTCCGGCAGGTCGCGATAGAACTTCGAACGATTCGCCGCAAGCTGCGCCTGCAGATCGTCGAACACTGACTTCGGCAGGCCCTCCGGATTGGCATTCGTCTTCAACATCAGCGGCGGCACCGCGCTAATAATCGCAGCCTTGTACACGTCCTGTTGCCCACGCCGAGCCAGATAGTGAACTACCTCGCCGCCGCCGGTCGAGTGCCCGACATGGATGGCATTTTTTAAATCCAGATGCGCCGTGAGCGCCGCCAAGTCATCGGCGTAATGGTCCATATCGTGCCCATCGGCCACCTGCGTGGACCGCCCATGCCCACGCCGGTCATGCGCGATCACGCGATACCCCTTGCCCAAGAAGAACATCATCTGGTTATCCCAGTCATCCGCCGAAAGCGGCCAGCCATGGCTGAACACGATCGGCTGGCCCAAACCCCAGTCCTTGTAAAAGATCTCAACGCCCTTGGTCGTAATAGTTGGCATACAGACTCCTTTTCAGTTGGATTAAATGCCCGCAAAGTTCCGGAGTTTCCTCGAGTTCCCTTGCCCCCGAGTCTCGTGCTGAGTCATAGCTACTTTGAGACGTTATGGCTGCGGGAATCCAAACATCAGCCACGACTGATTGGCCACCCAATGCGGGTACAACTGCGTCATCTGATCGAACAGCGCCTGGTCGGACGTCGCGGTTCTCTGCAGCCGATCGAAGTCCTGCAGGTAACGCTTGGTGTCTTGGATCGTCGAGGGAGAGTCGGGCGCGCCAGGCTTCTTGTGACCGGCGACAACCATCGCCGGGTCCAGCGCCGCTAAGCGGTCTAGCGCCGCGATCCAATTCTGCCGGCTCTCGGGGGTGGTGTCGCCGACGTACATGCGGCAATGGTTGTACACAACGTCGCCAGCGACGATCAGGCCGATCGATGGAACGTGTAGAGACGTCGAATCGGCACAATCGGTGCGGCCCTGCTCGATGATGCGCAATTCGTGGCCCTCGAGCGTGAAGGAATCACTCTCATAGGGCTCAGGTGAGACCAACCTTGTCGGCACTTGCCCAGGAAACAATTGGCGGGCGAATTGGCTCAGCGGAGGAACAAACGACGACTGCATGGACTCCACGGTCTTCGGCGTTGCTATCGCCCGTGCGCCTGGGAAACGGTCGAGGAGAACGCTCAGACCGTAGAAGTGGTCGAAATGAGCGTGGGTTATGTAGATAGTCTGCAGGTTGCGATTGTGCAATGCAACCCAATCCGCGAGAGCCTCCGCCTCAGCCACTGTCCCCATGGCATCCACCAGCACCGCGTCGTACTCGCCGAAGATTAAAGTCGACGTG
>JBAVVP010000412.1:0-3821 GCA_049697355.1 Terriglobales bacterium | reverse complement strand
GCATTATTTTTCCGCCCGGCAGATTCTGGAACGAGCGGGATACCGCATTGTGCTGCTGACCGGCTCACTGGAACAGGACCGCAAACGCGACGTGCGGCGCCACATCGCGCAAGGGAACGCGCAACTTGTTATCGGGACGCACGCGCTGATTCAGGATCGCGTCGAGTTTGAAAAGCTAGGCCTGGTAGTAGTCGACGAGCAGCACCGTTTCGGCGTGATGCAGCGGCTGAAACTGATGAAGAAAACGGAGGATGCTCGTGTGGGGGCGGGCGACTCGCCCGCCCCGCCGGGCGGACGCCCGGCGCTCCACTGGTTCTGAGCGCGACGCGGAGCCTGATGTGCTGGTGATGACGGCCACTCCCATCCCGCGGACGCTTGCGCTTACTCTTTACGGCGACCTTGATGTCTCGGTGCTCGACGAGCTTCCGCCGGGACGCACTCCGGTGGTCACCCGCTCGGTGGCAGACGAACGTGCACCCGAAGTTTGGGACTTCGTCCGCAAGCAGATCGCCGCCGGACATCAGGCCTATGTTGTTTATCCGGTGATCGAGGAGAACGAAGAGCGCGAACTGAAGGCCGCCGAGCAGATGCACCGGCAGTTGCGGGAGAAGATGTTTCCTAATCTTCATGTTGGGTTGCTGCATGGGCGGCTGGATGCCGACGAAAAAGAACGTGTGATGCGCGAATTTCAGGCGGGCAAAGTCGAAATTCTGGTCGCTACCACGGTGATTGAAGTCGGCGTCGACGTCCCGAACGCGACGGTCATGGTGATCGAGCATGCTGACCGCTTCGGATTGGCGCAGCTCCACCAGTTGCGCGGACGCATTGGGCGCGGCGCGGCGAAATCCTACTGCGTGCTTATGCGCGGCGGGAAGGTTTCCGAAGAAGGCGAGCGGCGGCTTGATGCCATGGTCGGCTCGAACGACGGTTTCCAGATTGCGGAGCTTGATCTCGAGCTGCGCGGGCCGGGTGAATTTTTTGGGACTAAGCAGGCGGGCATTCCGAGCTTCCGCGTCGCTAATATCATCCGCGACCGGCAACTGCTGGAGGCGGCCAAACGCGAGGCTGCGTTTGTGATCTCCGGGCCGAATGCCGAAATATCGAAGGAAGAGATTGACCGGGCGCTTCGGGAAATGCGATCGCGCTGGGCGCTTAGCTACGGACTGGTGGAGGTGGGGTAGAGAGGACATCCCTGCGGCATGCGTTGAATTTGACAGTTTGGATGTATGCCGTGAACTCGTGCGCCACGCTAGTGCGCATTGGAAGGCGCGTCGGCCCTGGCGCCCTCCTTTTGCAACGGAGGTCACACTCGCATGCCAGATCATTCCAAGGCTGGTTAGTGGAGTGAACTGACCTTGGTCTTAACCTTCGCGAGCAACGGTTGCGTCAGTTCTGCGTAGCCGTCCTCTGACGCAAGGCGCTGGCCATCGGTGAACATCCAGTTCAGCAGGTTCACCAGGGCAGCGGCGCGTCGAGGGTCCGATGAAGTGGTGCGCAGGTACAGCCAGGTGAAACTGGTGATGGGGAACGCATCGGCCCCCGGGGCATTGCTCAACGAAGCTGAAAACTTGTCCCACACGGGCGCTTCTACCCCTTGGCAGGCGGCCTTGATGGTTTCCGGCGAAGCCTTGACATACTTCCCGGCCGCGTTTTGTACCAAACCATATGGGAGGTTGGCCTTGACCGCATACTGCGCCTCCACGTACCCAATCGAGCCGGTCTCGCTTTTCACTTTGTCGGCCATATCTGAACTGCGTTCGGCGGGCTCTCCCAGGGGCCAATTGGGAGAGGGACTCGTCCCGATCTGGGTGCGGAATTTGGAACTGGTCTTGGAAAGGAACTCGCTGAAAACGTAATTCGAGCCTTTGCCCGCGGGGCGGTAAATCACTTTGATGGGCAGACTCGGTAAAGATACGTCGGGGTTGAGCTTCGCAATCTGGGAGGCATTCCACGTCTTTACCTGTCCGAGAAAAATCTCGGCCAGTAACTCTCCGGAGAAGCGAAGTTCAGTATGAACACCGGGCAAGTTGTAGATCGGAACGATGCCGATCAACACGGCCGGCAGTTCGATCAAGTTCCCTTCCTTACGCTCCGCGGCTGTAAGTTGGGCCTCGCCAGCACCAAAGTCGCCGATGCCCTGGGAGATCTGCTTGATGCCCTCGCTCGTGCCCAGCGGAAGGTACTTCATCTGGATCCCATGGTTGCGGCGGTTGTACTCCTGCGACCACGTGTTGTAGAGCGGGGCGGGAACGCTGGATCCAGACCCGACCAGAACAACGGCTTCTTGAGCAAAGCCAAGCGGGTGACAAAAACCGATCGCAAAGACCAACGTAAGGCATACCAGCCCAACGCTGGGTAGGCCGGAACTTCTCTTCGAAACCATAGGTGTAGGGAATTCGGTTTTGGTTTTCATCGCGGGGCCCCCAGCCTTATTGGCCGCTAGTAGGGAACACTCACCCTAGGCGGCGCAATGCAAGCATGCTAGAAAAGACTGCACAAGACTACTCCCTCATTTGTGCATTGTGTTGGAAATAGCTTTTTCTGCCCTCTGCCTCTTCGAGTACGGTACCGAAACATCCACGGGCCCGCCGTTATTCCTCAAATCCCCTCTCCCGAATTACCATTCATGCGATGAACTCTTTTCTCCAACAATGGCTGCGCGATCCGCTTTTCCTTCTGTGTCTGACGGCGGGGCTGCTCGCTTTTGTGGTGCAATCGGGCGAGTTGGGGACGGCTGACACGGCGCATCGGCTGCAAACCACGCATTGGCTCTGGACCTCGGAGCCGCAAGTTTTCCCCAATGAGTATCCCGAGTTTGGACTGC
The DNA here is from genome assembly GCA_049697355.1 of Terriglobales bacterium. Lineage (GTDB taxonomy): Bacteria > Acidobacteriota > Terriglobia > Terriglobales > Acidobacteriaceae > Acidiflorens. The sequence goes on along the minus strand of JBAVVP010000412.1, from coordinate 997 downwards.
ACGGGCGGGGCGGGCGTCTTTATAGCTGGTATGGCATTGGACAGTCGCTGCTGATGCTGCCTTCCGATCTTCTGGGGACTTGGATTGCGCACTGGTCTATTTTCTCGGAGTACGAAGACGACCCTGCGGTGCGCAGCATTGTGGTCAGCTATCTCACCAGCATTTTGGTCAACGTGCTCACGGCGCTCGTCGCATTCCGGTTCTTGCGGCAGTTGCGCTTCGGCTTGAAAGAGTCGGTGGCGGGCGTGCTGGCGTTGATGTTCTGCACTACCCAGCTTCATTACACGCAGAACATGATGGAGAACAACTACATCCTGTTGCTGACGCTGACGGGATTTTCATTTCAGTACGAGTGGTTGCGCACCGGGAGCCGGCGGGCGCTTTTCTGGGGATCCGGCGCGCTGGGGCTGAACCTGCTTACGCGCCTTACCACTGGGATGGATCTTATCGCGGCAGGAATCTTTGTCTTGCTCGTGTCTTGGTTCGAAGCTCGCGGAGCGACGGGCGCTTCGCACAGCTCGCAGTTTGGCGGCCGGGCGGGGGCGCCCGGCTCTCCACCGGCAAACCTGTTGTTGCGACGCCTCATCGATTCCTGCAAGGTTGCCGGTCCCGTTTACGTATTCTTTTTCGCAGTGGATCGTGCCTATCAGTTTTACCGCTTCGAGTCTTTCACAAATACTTACGTAACGATATTCGCGCGAGAATTTCGGCAACGGGATCCCTCGTTACCGGCTAACTTTCCCTGGAGCACGCCTTTTCATACGGGCGTTGTCGGGGCGCTTTTCACGCCGGAGAAGTCTATTTTTCTCTTCGATCCGCTTCTCGTGCTGGCGATTTTCCTGCTGGCTTGGCTGTGGAAACACCTGACTCCAGAGGTGCGCGCTTATGGGGCAGTCTCTCTTCTTCTGCTGCTGGCCTACATCTGTTTCTATGCGCGCTACACCTTCTGGAGCGGCGACTTTGCCTGGGGCGACCGCTATGTTTCGACCACGGTGGA
>JBAVVP010000411.1:0-1662 GCA_049697355.1 Terriglobales bacterium | reverse complement strand
CTCATCACCATCGCCGCCGGAATGTATCCAGCGCAGCGCGCCGCCGCACTCAGTCCGATCGAATGTCTGCGGCAAGAGTAGTAAGGCAACAAGAAAGAGTAGAGCTGTTTTCATCAATCGGTTTTGGGTAGGGCACGGCTTCAGCCGTGCCGCCACTGAACAACAGAATGCGGGCTTTAGCCCCTGAGGGCCGAACAGCCCGCCCCACAAGTCATTTATGAGACCGGTCAGTTAGTACGCACTCGCTTCTTCTTCGGTGGGCTCAGATTCCGCGCCCGGGTCCGGATACAGCAACTCGGTGAAGCGCGGATCCTCCGCCAGATTCTGGAAGTCGGTATCGTTCCGCGCCTGGAATCGCAGCGCCGGTTTCACGCGAATCGCCTCGTCCAGCGTCTTCAGCGATTCTTCGACTTGGCCGGTCAGGCAATGTAATGCGGCCAGGCCGTAGAGCACGAACTCTGCCTTCGGATTCTGCTTCAAGAGCTTGTCGAGATGCTCCCGCGCTGTCACATAGTCGCCCGTGTTGATCAGCGACACCGCATAGTCGTAATGCTCTTCCGCGGTTTTGAACTGCAACGTAGGCGATCCCAGATGCTTGTCGCAGGTGAGGATGTGAACCTGGGCCCGGTCGGCCAGAGACTTGTTCGGTCCGCTCAGCGCCTTTTGCAGGTGGCCTTTGGCCTTCTCAAACTTGCGTTCCTGCAACGCGCGCAGCCCCAACTCGTAGGCCTGTACCGCCTGTGTGTGCCGTGGATCTTCGGTGATTTGTTTCTTAGGGGTTACCTTGAGTGCCATCAAACCGCCTTGAGTTCAGAATTTAGTTCAGAGTTTCAAATCGAAAACTTTGAAATCGCCAGTCAATTGATGCTGGCCGCTTTCTCCAGATCGATCGACTTCCAGTCGCCCTTGATGATTCCCGCGCGAATCTGCCGCGCCGTCTTGCCTTGTTTGTACATGCTGTAAGTGTAATAAAGCTCTTTGAGGCAGGTTCCACACTCGGCGCCGTGCGTGCCCGAAAAGCAGCTGTGCAGACTGGTGTGCCCCATGCCCCGGTCGCAGTAGCAGTAACACGGCTGCTGGTAAAGCACCTTCGGAATCTTCGCCGCCAGTTCATAGGCGTGCGTCTGATAGGGAAACTGTGCGTTCGCGCCCCAGAGTTGATCCTTGGTCAGGATCGGGGGGAGTTTGGCGTCCGCGGCAGGAGGGCCCGCGTTGAAATGCGGCACCCCCTGATCGGATTCGGATTGCACCCAGGGCGCTGACACCACGGTGACCGCCAAAAACAGCGCCGCCGACGCGAAAATCCGTGTACGCATGACCATCGTCCTTAAACCCATATTTTACCTGAAGCCGCGGGATTGGCGAGTCACTGAGCGGGTTCGGCTGCAGTGCGACAGCTCAACTCACCGATTTTCCAGGAGATCCTCCGCCGACAACTCGACATCTCGGAGGATAGAGCGCAGGAGACCAGAGCCAAGGGTTTCACCGGAATGCACGGGGACTGTAGTTACCCTCCCGTCCGCGTGCCGGAGGAAGAAGTGGCTGCCCCTGGTCCGCACAATCTCAAAGCCGAGTCTTTCGAGCAGACGTACTAGTTCCTTTCCCGTTAAGCGGGGAAGGCGAGTCATACCGATATTTGTTGGATACCGATGAGTTCCAGGG
>JBAVVP010000410.1:0-6619 GCA_049697355.1 Terriglobales bacterium | reverse complement strand
GGAGTTGTATTGGTGAAAGACCACCCGGCGATCTGTCCCCTATCGTTGATGACGAAGGCAGCGCTGTCGGTGCCGCCGAGCGTGCCCATGTCCTCCATGCCCCTGGATTTGGTCCAGCGGAACGCATGTACTTGGGTTGCTCCCGTTACTCCCCCCGGGAGGAAAAAGTTCGTGTAGGGATCGGGAATTGTGTTCAGGGCTCCTCCGGCTACCTGTCCCCGACTGTTGACGGCGTTCGCGGCGCTCTGGTTTCCGCCGAGTGTCCCCAGGTCGGTGAGAGAATTGTCCGTCCCCCAGAGAACCGCTTCTATTGCAAAAAAGCCAGTCAGGGGATCGATACCGTTTTCGGATACTCCCACAGTCAGCCCGCTATCGCTGACCCAGAGACCGGTGGCGCTGTTGAGGCCGTTGAAACCGGGGAGTGCACTCAATGCGCTGGTGACGCCGTTCTGCCACTTGAATCCGGGACCGACATAGCAGTCGAAGTTGAACGAGGCACAATAGGGATCGGGAGTGGGGGTGTCGGCCGAGCCCACCGCCGTCCCGCTGTTATTCAGCAGCCTGCCTACCGGAAAGCCTTGCAGATAACTGCTGTTGGGCCCTCCGAACGTGCCCACGTCAACGAGCTGGTAGTGATGGTATTGATGGTGATGAGCTGGCTTAGTTTTATCCTGCGCGGCCAGCGAAACGGGCGTTGCCAGGGCGGCGAACAGGGCGATAGCGGCGATCCACATCGATGTTCTGGTTTTCATTTTCTCCCCCACAGATTTGACACGAGCGTGTCGTTCAGAAGAAGAGTGGTTGAGGACACGCGGAACGTGACAGCTTTTGTCAAGAAATCCGCAGCGGTCCCGGTCTTGGCGTCCATCGTTGCCGAAAATTCGACTCTGGCGAGGTATAATCCGCCGCTACAGAGGGAAGTGGAGGTGAGTCTGCCGTCCGACACTAGCGCCGCGGAACCGCGTACTCTAGCCGAACGAATCCGGCTGGGAGATCCCGCGGCGGAGACAGAGTTGGTGCATGAGTTCTCCCATCGCATTTACGTGATGGGCGTGGTGCGTACCCACGACCGCGAAGCCGCCCAAGAGTTAGCGCAAGATGTTCTGATGGCAGTGATCGGCGCCCTGCGCAAAGGTCAACTGCAGGACGCCGATAAGCTGCCTGCGTTCATCCGCGGCACAGCTCGGAATCTGATCAACAACCAGCTGCGCACGGCAGGCCAACAACCGCCGATCGAGTCTCTTCCCGAAGATCTGGCTCACGAGAACTTGGTCGAGCAACTCGAAGACGCCGAGCGTGGGCGGTTGGTACATCAGGCGATGGACCGGTTGGGTCAGGAAGACCGGAAAATTCTGGTGATGACACTGGTCGAAGGCTGCAAGCCAGGGGAGATCGCCGCCAAGCTCGGCCTCAGCCCAGAAGTGGTGCGGACGCGCAAGCTGCGGGCCTTGAAGAAGGTCACCGATCTAATCGAGAAGAGGCTGTCACGAACCTAGGTAAATTTGCCACATAACTGTAAAGCGATGAACTGCAACGAAGTGGAAGAACGAGAGATTCTGGAAGGGTATCTGCTCGACCGGTTGACTGAGCCGGAGCGGGAAGAATTCGAGAAGCATTACTTTGAATGCGCCTCGTGTTTTTCCCAGCTCCAGAACCGACTGGCGGTGCAGGCGGAGTTGCAGCGTCAGCCGGCCATCCCGGCCCGGGCGCGGGGCGCCAGTTTCCGTCTCATGTGGGCTTGGACGCCGGCATTCGTGACTGTTGCCTTGCTTCTTGCGGTGGGAATCTGGTGGTATTCGGCACAAAGGCAACAACGCTCGCAGCAAGTTAGCATTGCCCTGCCGAAAGCGAGCCCCGAGGTATCGGTGCCAACCCCGCCGCCAGCGCCGCCAATAGCGCCGTCCCTGGAGGAGTTAGCCCGCGTGGAACCGCCTCCATACTCGGAAATCGTGCTTCGAGGCTCGGAAGATGAAGGACAGGAAACCTTTCGCTCCGCGATGCTGAGTTTTTCGAACAAAGATTACGCCCAGGCTATCCCAGGATTGCGAGCGGCGGTGAAAGCCAGCCCTCAAAACCCGAGCTTTAACTTTTATCTAGGTGCCTGCTACTTGCTGACCGGCCAAACCGATCCGGCCATCGTCTCCTTCCACAAAACCATCTCTCTCGGCAACTCCGCATACTCCGAGTCAGCGCACTTTTATCTGGCAAAGGCTTACCTGAAGAAGAAAGAAGTATCTGCCGCGGAAGAGGAACTACAGAAGACGGTTCAGCTCCACGGCAGCCGGGAACCCGAAGCCGGGGAGATCCTCCGCCAGCTTGGCAAGTGAGGATCGCGTTGTCTGCACGCCGGAGGTAGCGAATCATGAGCGCTCGACTCGTCCGCGTCTCTGTATTCTTGTTTGCATGTTCCATATTTCTGCCCCACGCGAAAGCCGCCGTCGCCGAGTCTCCGCAAGGATCGACAGCCTCTGAGCCAACCGGGCCGAACGCGTCGCCAGTTGTCGAGAAGATGCTGGCGGAGGCCGAGCGCCTGGCAGTGGCCAAACAGCCACTCGACTCGCTAAAAGTGGCGGACCAAGCCCTCGAAACAGCCCGACAAACAAATGACACGGCCGGTGCAGCGTTCGCGCGGCAGGCGCGTGCTAAAGCTCTGCAGGATCTCCAGCGCCCGGATGAGGCTCGGGCAGCATGGCAGGAGGCTCAGCAGATGTGGGCGAGCGCGGGAGACACCCCGGAGCAAATCGTGGCATTGGTGCGGGCAGGATTGCTCTGTGGTGCGGACAAGGCGAGCGAGGCGGAGCGGCTCTTTGCGCAAGGGTTGTCGGTTGGGAAGATGGAAAGCCCTCGGCACGCCGCGCTCGCCCAGGCGCTGCATGACTCTGGGGTTGCGCTTGACGCGCAAGAACAAAAAGAGACGGCCTGGGACTACCTGAGAGCTGCGCTGGCGCTAAGGGAGAAGCCGACACCCGAATCTGCGAAGCTGGTAGAAACATTGGACGCCCTCGCTAAATTGGCGCAGTACCGCGGTGACTTATCCGTCGACGTTGAGAACTATACTCTGGCACACGACTATTCCGCCCGGGCGGTCGAGCTCGGCCAACGGTTGGCACCGGATTCGTTGCTGCTGGCTGAGAGCCTGTACGACTTAGGTTTCGCCGAATACACGCTAGACAACGACGCTGGGGCACGCGAGCACTATCTCGCTGCCTTGAGGATTCAGAAAGAACTCGCGCCGGGCGGATCCGTGGAGCAAACAGACATCCTGTACCGCCTGGGAGAGATGGAACTTAACTTTACGAACTTTGCCACGGCACGCCAATACCTTGAGGAGGGGGTTGCGATCTCGGAGAGACTGGCTCCAGAGTCCTATCACCTCGTCAAGAATTTGAACGAGTTGGCGATAGTGGAGGAGGCGGAGGGTGATCTGCCTGCGGCGCGCGGGCATTTTCAGCGTGTGCTAGGTATTGTGGAAAAGCTGCATCGCGACGTGGGGTTTATCACCCTGAACCTTGGAAATGTAGCGTTGGAGCAATATGATTTTGCATCGGCACGCGATTACTACGAAAGGGCGCTGGCTCATTTCCAAAGGGTCCGGCCCAACGGTATGGGAGTTCCGAAGGCTCTGTCGAACCTGGGATCAACATTTTATCAGCAAGGGGACTTGGCGTCCGCCCTCGAATATCGTCAGCGCGCTGTTGTCCTCTTTGAAGAGAAGGTGGGTGCGTCTATCGAAACAGCAAGTGAATTGAGCGGTATGGGAGACATATCACGCGCTCAAGGCAACCTCAGTTCAGCAGCCGACTATTACCACAAGGCACTGGAGATGCGGGAGAAGTTAGCTCCGGACTCGCTTCATGTATCGAATAGTTTACGAGATCTCGCCAAGTTGGCACGCGCGCAACAGAACCGGAACATGGCAGTGGAATACGATCGCCGCGCGCTCGATCTTGGGAAAAAATCCTGCCCGAATTTCTTTTGTGTGCCGGGGATATTGAACGACCTCGGAGAACTTGCTTATGAGCAAGGTGACCTCGCCGGCTCCGAGAGCTACCTTCGCCAGGCCGTGGACATCCGAGAGAAGAGCCTCGGGCCCATGCACCCTGACCTGGCGCGCAGTCTGAATGATCTTGCTCTTACCGAGGCGGCCTTGGGGAGAAGGTCAGACGCCCTTGCGCTGGCACTGCGGGCAGAAAACATCGGCGCCGCACATTTGCGCGTGTCGGTGCGGACTCTGGCCGAACGGCAGGCGCTGGCCTATGAGGCCATCCGGGCTTCGGGACTCGACCTCGCTCTCACCCTCGCCGCCGGCCCTGCAAATGCGCCCTCGGCTCGCAGCGAAGTCTTCGACGCCGTGATCCGCTCGCGGGCCCTGGTGTTCGACGAGCTGGCCGCCCGGCATCGTTCCGCTTATGGAAGCGGGGACCCTGAGGTGATGCAACTGGCTTCCCAGCTCTCATTCGCCCGCACCCGGCTGGCGACGCTCGTGTTCCGTGGCGCCGGAGATATGAAGCCTGAGGCGTATCGAAACCTGCTGGAAGAAGCCAGCCGAGGAAAAGAAAAAGCCGAACGGATGCTGGCCGAGAAAAGCGCTGCTTTCCGCCAGGAACAGGCGCGGACGCAACTTGGACTGAAAGAAATCGCTGCCGCCTTGCCTCCAGGCTCCGCTCTGGTGGCATTCATCCGCTATGCTAAGCGCGACCTCCAAAAACCTGTAGCGAGCAAAGTGGCTCCAGAAGCAGTTCCTTCTTATGCGGCATTTGTGCTGCGCGCCGGGAAACAAGAACCTGATTTCGTGCCGCTGGGAGCGGCCCGCGAAATCGAGAGTTTGTTGACTGCCTGGCGAAGCGACATCGCGCGGCAAACTGAGGCGGTCAACATCTCCGCAAGAACAGGCGAGGACGCCTACCGGCGCACCGGCGCAGCGCTGAGACGAAAGATTTGGGACCCGCTCGTACCTGGACTCGGGGACAACAAGGACGTATTCGTCGTGCCGGATGCGGCTCTACATCTGGTGAGTCTGGCGTCGCTGCCGGTCGGCAGCTCGCAGTATCTGGTCGAAACCAAGTCGTTGATCCACTACCTTTCCACGGAACGAGATCTGGTGCCCGCGCCATCTCGCCGCGGCGAGGGGATTCTGGTGGTAGGCAATCCGGCATTTGATCAGGTCGGCAAGCTTGCACTGGCCTTAAATCAACGATCGGCTCCAGTCGGTGCGACGAGCAGCACGCCGACAGCTCTCTTGCGCGGTACCCGCTCGGCTTGCGGGACGTTTCAGACCCTGCACTTTCCTGCCTTGCCCGGTTCTCAGCAGGAAGCGGAGAACATTTCCGCGCTGTGGAAGCAATCCAGAGCGGGAGAAGGAACTCCGATCCTGCGGGGCTCTGCGGTTCAACAAGGCAATGGTGAATTGCTGGAAATGACCGGCGCTGATGCGAGTCCGGAAGCGTTTGAGCAGTACGCTCCGGGCAGGCGCGTCTTGCATGTGGCCACCCATGGGTTCTTTCTGGAAGGCAGTTGCGAGTCGGCCGTACAACGGCGAATAGATCCCAGCATGCGGGACGAAAGCGTCCTGCCAGCGACCGCCGAGAATCCCTTGCTGCTGTCGGGACTGGCATTCGCCGGGGCAAACCGTCGAGGTTCGGCAAAGGCTGACGAAACCGATGGGATTCTTACTGCGGAAGAAATTGCCGGGATCAATCTGGAAGGCGTGGACTGGGCGGTTCTCTCCGCCTGCGATACCGGAGTAGGCGAAATCAAAGTGGGAGAGGGAGTTTTCGGGCTGCGGCGGGCGTTCCAAGTGGCCGGGGCCAAGACCGTCATCATGAGCTTGTGGCCCGTAGAGGATGAAACGACCCGGCAATGGATGGAAACGATGTACCGCGAGCATTTTCTCAACGGGAAGGACACTGTGGAATCGGTACGTGCTGCAAGCTTACAGATTCTCCGACAACGTCGGGCAAAGAACCAGAGCACTCATCCGTTTTACTGGGGGGCTTTCATCGCGGCCGGAGATTGGCACTAATTGCTCTGCTTGTGAGAGAGATCCGAAAGCAAATGCGAGGACCTTTCCGCGACGTTACTTGCCCTTCATCATCCTCGTTATGGGTGCTCTGGCTACTCCAACTCACCAGGGCATTCTCCGTCCAACGTCGGCTCCTAGATCCTTGAGTGGCCCTTGTGCCCCCCCGGTATTGTGAACGAGTGACGGCTAAACGGAAGTTATGCTTCGAGACTGACTCTCAACGACGCTGTCACAAAGTTTCTCTTTTGGGAGTCTGCCGTTGACAATCGCTGAGATTCCTCCCGAGTGACGGGCAATGCAGAAGTTGGCTGTGTTCTCGGGATTAGTGCCGACAAACGCCCCAGGGTTCAGACAAATCTCATTTGCGATTGCTTCCAAGAAACTGGCGCGATGCCTACTTCCGGGGAGTAATCTCCCCGAAGCCCGTTTTCTGGATAGTTTGCGGTTTGCCGACAACACACCCAGAATCATCGCATCGTTCTCTAATATGCTGCACAGGCTATAATTGCGCCCACGCATGGCTCTGACCTCTGGCACAAAAATCGGCCCTTACGAAATTCTCGCTCCGCTAGGTGCTGGCGGCATGGGCGAGGTGTA
>JBAVVP010000409.1:0-2810 GCA_049697355.1 Terriglobales bacterium | reverse complement strand
GCGAGAGGCCGAGCCCGATGGCAAAGACCAGCGCCAGCAGCGACTCGGTCAGGCCGACGGTGGCGACAGCATTGGCGCCCAGGCGGCCCACCCAGAACACATCGACTACGGCAAACAGAGATTCGAGCACCATCTCCAGGACCATGGGAATGGCGAGAAGGAGGATGGAGCGGTTGAGGCTGCCGGTGGTGAAATCCTGGTGCGAGCCTTTGAGGGCTTCGCGCACAGACGGCCAGAGGCTCACAACACGGGACCAAAAACTTTGCAGGCGGCCGTCGGCCGGCTGCGGCGTGGTGGTTTCAAGAACGGACATGGGGAAGCTCCACATGCACGCGGAGACGCGGGCACGAAGCGATGGGGTCACGCTGCGGTCAATCTGAGTTGTGCAGTGCAATCACCCGGGGCTGAGTCATCCTCGGGTTGCCGCAGGGTGCGGCAATGGCTTAAGAGCCCGAGGCAATGTCAGCGGGAAGGTCGAATTCGTACGGCGCTGGGCTGGAACATTGTTCCCTCCATAGGCCGGAGGTCCGGCGGGTCTTTAGAGTGTAGCGCGGAATCGGACAAAAACGCCAATAAAAATCGCTGCTGGGGCGGGCGACCTAGAAGGAATGTTTTATGGGATTCCCATTTTTTGTGGCATAATCTGTGCGTATGTATACGCGCAGAAAGGAATCCACATGCCTGATACTCTCGCTTCCTTACAGTCGGATCGATCCAAGCTCCAGGAGGAATTCCTCCGCTTGGGCGACCTTCGCCCTGGTTCAATTACTGCCACAGTCCGCAAGTGCGGGAAACCTTCCTGTCACTGCGCCAAACCCAATGATCCCGGTCATGATCCCCAATTCCGGCTCACTCGCAAGGTGGGTGGAAAAACTGTAACCGAGTCGTTTCCCAACCCGGCCGCGCTTCGCAAAGCGCAGCAGGAAGTCTCCGAGTTCCACCGTCTCCAGAAGCTTAACGACGAGTTGATCAGCATCAACGAAAAGATCTGCGATCTTCGCCCTGTCGAGCGGCAGCGGGGCGGATGGACCGAACAGGAAAAAAAACGGCTGCTGCAATCCATCAGGAGATTGCGCGGGAAGTAAACCAACTGCTGAGCCGCATATTCGCCGAACGGCACAACAACCGCCGAACCGATCTGGAAGCCGTGGAAAATGCACTGCGAACAGCTCTCCACCAAGCGGGCGCCTCTGCCTTGAGCGAACTGCTGCAGTTCCAAGTCCCGGCTCCGGATCAGCGTCAGCTGCCCTGTCCTTGTGGACATCATGCACAGTATCGGGAACAGCGTTCCAAGCCGGTGCTGACGGTGGTGGGACCGGTACAAGTCTCGCGTCCCTACTATTTGTGCCCGGACTGTCATCAAGGCCAGTTTCCGGCCGACGTGGAACTGGACATTGAGAACACCGAGTTCTCGCCCGGTGTGCGCCGCATGCACGCCCTGGTGGGTCAGCAGGCTCCCTTCGATCACGGCCGTGAACAGATGAAGGTCCTGGCCGGCCTGGAAGTGACCACCAAATCTGTCGAGCGCATCGCAGAAGCGATCGGAGAAGATATCGCTCAGCGTGAACGGGAGCAAATGCAGAAAGCGATCCAGCTGGATCTGCCCGTCATCGTCGGCAAGCCGATTCCGGTTCTCTACGTCGAAATGGATGGGACTGGAGTGCCGGTGGTAAAGAAAGAAACAGTGGACCGCCAGGGCAAGACGGACGGTCAGCCGGCCCATACGCGGGAAGTCAAGTTGGGATGTGTGTTCACCCAGACCAACTACGACAAGGAGGGCTTCCCTATCCGCGATCCGGATTCCACCACCTACACCGGAGCCATCGAGACCGCCGAAGGGTTTGGCAAACGAATCTACCTGGAAGCCTGCCGGCGCGGTTGCAGCGGCGCGGTAAAGAAAGTCGTATTAGGCGACGGCGCCGAATGGATCTGGCATCTTGCCGATCTGCATTTTCCGGGCGCGATTCAGATTGTCGATCTCTATCACGCACGCGAGCATCTGTGGGAGTTAGCGCGCAGGTTGCACCCCAATGATGCAGTGAAGCAGAAAGCTTGGATGAAGAAATACCAGCGGCGCATGCTGGACAAGGGAAAAATCGAAAAACTTGTCCTCACCCTTCGCGCCATCGATTCAACCAATCCAGAAGTCATCGAGAAGCTTCGCGTCGAGACAAACTATTTTGAGAGAAACGCCGAGCGCATGCGCTACCCCAAGTTTCGCCGCCAGCACTTGTTTGTAGGCTCCGGCGTCATCGAAGCGGGTTGCAAGACCGTAATCGGCTCCCGCCTCAAGCAGTCCGGCATGTTCTGGACACTTCGCGGCGCCAACGCTATCGTTGCCCTGCGGTGTTGCCAACTCAACGGCCAATTTGAGGACTACTGGGGGGCACACCGCGCCGCTTGATTACACTTCTATGTCTCGCACCCTCGCTGCTGCCCCAACTCGATCGTCAATTGCTCACCGGTCGGATGAATCGGGCTGCATCTGGATCGCGTCTAAACCCCAGGAGAGGAAATGCTGCGGATTTTGGACATCCTTACGACTGGTTGCATTGGCCTGCTGATCGGCACCGAACTCGCCGTCTCCGTATTCATCAATCCGATTCTGTGGAAGCTCGAGAATCCGGTACAGCTGACGGCCACGCGCCTGTTCGCCAAGAGGCTCGGCGCAGCCATGCCGTTCTGGTACGTGGCGAGCCTCGTGCTACTGATCGCGGAAACGATCGTCCGGCGGCACGAATCGGGCGCTGTGCTGCTGGCCGTCGCTAGCGTCATCTGGGCCGCGGTCATCGTGCTCACGATACTCTTTC